>JBAPRR010000224.1:0-10705 GCA_049281195.1 Acidimicrobiales bacterium | reverse complement strand
CAGGTGCCGCCCGAAGGGGCGCCGCAGGTGCCGCCCGAAGGGGCGCCGCAGGTGCCGCCCGAAGGGGCGCCGCAGGTGCCGCCCGAAGGAGCGATGCTGGTCCTTCCCGTTTCAGGGATCGGCGAGGTCGACACTTCGACCGACCTGGCCGCGGTGATCGCAGAGGCCGCTCAATTGCGCGACGGTGATGTGGTCGTCGTGACACAGAAGATCGTGTCCAAGGCGGAAGGCCGGATGGTCGAGATCGACCCTGGAGATCCCGAAGCAAAGCGCGCGCTCGTGGAAAGAGAATCAGTGAGGATCCTGCGGCGGCGTGGGGAGCTCATCGTGTCCGAGACGCAACACGGATTCGTGTGCGCGAACGCGGGGATCGACCTGTCCAATGTCCCGGAGGGCCGGGCCGCGCTACTACCCGTCGATGCCGATCGCTCGGCCCGACGAATTCGTCGACGTCTCCGCGCGATCGCGGGTGTCGATGTTGCGGTGATCGTCTCGGACACATTCGGTCGTGCTTGGCGTCGCGGCGTGGTGGACGTTGCCATCGGGTGCGACGGAGTCGCCGCCATCGTGGACCTACGGGGGACATTCGATGCCAACGGGCGCGAGTTGGTGGCCACCGAGATGTGCATCGCCGACGAGATCGCGTCGGCCGCAGAGCTGGTGATGGGTAAGGACCGCGGCCTACCGGTCGCCATCGTCAGAGGCATCGACCCCACGTGGGCACGCAGGTCGTCGGTGGCCGACGAGATCATCAGGCCGCCCGGGGAGGATCTGTTCCGATAACGCACTGGGGGGCCAATGGCGTCAGGGGACGTCGGCGGCCCCTGTGGGACAGTCAGCGAGGGTCGGCGAAATGATCCAGGACCGCCTTGATCCCCTGGCGGATGGGCGTGAAAGGGCGCCAACCGAGATGTATAGCGGCTCTTTCGGGATCGAGAGCGTTGCGTCTGATCTCGCCGGGACGTTCCGGGACGAACACGGGTGCTTGATCGCTCCCGAGCCTTTCGGCCATCACGTCGTAGAGCTCATTCACGCTCAGCTCCTGGCCCGTCCCGATGTTGAGAACGAGCCCGCCTCCCTTGTCTGCCGCGCGGACAAACGCATCGACCGCGTCGTCGACGAACAAGAAGTCCCGGGTTTGCCCGCCGTCACCGAAGATGGTGACCGGCTTTCCCTCGAGCATCCGGTTGGCGAAGATCGCCACCACGCCGGCTTCGCCGTGGGGATCCTGGCGAGGTCCGTAGATGTTCGCCAGTGCCAGCGCGCAGAACTCCAGTGAATGGAGTTCGCGGTAACAGACGAGATAGTCGATCGCAGACTTCTTAGAGACGCCGTAGGGAGATAGCGGCCGCTGGGGCATGGTCTCTTTCACCGGCAGGTCCTCGGCATCCGGTTCCCCGTACAGCGTTCCGCCGCTGGCGGCGAACACGACGCGCCGCGACCCCGCCATCCGCGCCCCTTCCAACAGCCGCAGAGTCCCCAAGATGTTGACTTCGGCGTCGAACACAGGACGATTGACCGACACTCGCACATCGGCCTGAGCAGCCAGGTGAAAGATGACTTCGGGACGTCGCCGGCTGACAAGCTCGACCAGGTCGGGTGACCGGACATCGAGCTGGTGAAAGGAGAAGGCGCCGCCGGGTGCCGTGCGGGCTTCAGCCAGGTTGTTGAGCCTGCCTGTCGACAGGTCGTCGACCACGTCGACGTGATGGCCCTCTACGAGGAGCCGATCGACCAGGTTCGATCCGATGAACCCGGCCCCGCCGGTAACCATGCATCTCATTGCTTCAGGTTCGGTGGACCTTCTGGCACGCGACCGGCATCGAGCTGTGTCCCTTCTGCGAGAACTGTGTCGTCCCCGATTATCGACAGATCGGTCAACTTGCTGGAGGGACCCACATCCGCCCGCCACCCGATGATCGACCTGTCGACCACAGCGTCGCTTCTCACGCGTGATCCTGCAAGCAATACAGAGCGACTCACCTGGGCACCTGATTCGACGACGCACCCGGCACCGATGACTGAAGCCGTGACACTTGCTCCCTCTTCGATCCGAGCCTGGTCCCCCACCAGTGAGTCGCCATCGACGTTCCCGGCAACCACCGGGTTGCCGAGCACCCAGGCCCCTCGGTCAGAAAGCGACCCTCCGTCAGAAGGCGACCTTGCCGCGCCGCTTGCAGGCACAGTGCCGCGCCGGCCCTCGAGCAGGTCGGTCTGAGCCTGCAGGTAGGCCTCCGGCGTCCCCGTGTCCAGCCAGTAAGCGCCATCGGAGGTGGCGTAGAGCTCGCCTCTTTCAGCGAGGATCGGGAAGGTCTCACGCTCGACCGATACCGGACGCCCGTCGGGAATCAGATCGAGCACGGCCGGCTCGATCACGTAGATGCCGGCGTTTATGAGGTTGGTGGGGGCTTCGCCCGGCGGCGGCTTCTCGATGAAGGCGATCACCTTTCCGTCGTCATCTGTCGGAACGACGCCGAAACGCGATGGGTCTTCGACCGGGCTGA
Organism: Acidimicrobiales bacterium; assembly: GCA_049281195.1. Lineage (GTDB taxonomy): Bacteria > Actinomycetota > Acidimicrobiia > Acidimicrobiales > CAVXTF01 > JBAPRR01. The sequence continues at coordinate 8,201 of JBAPRR010000224.1, read as the reverse complement.
GGTAGATGGTGGCCTTTGCCTTCGACTTGCCGTGGAAATCGATCAGCGCACTGACATCGCCGTCGGTGAGCACGTCGCCGTTCAACACCACGAAGGTGTCATCGATCCCTGCGTACTTTGCCGCGAACCTGATCGCTCCTGCGGTATCCAAACGTTGCGGCTCGACTGCCCAGCTGACATTGACGCCGCCGACGGTGTGATCCGGATAGGCGTCAGTAAAGGCATCGGTCCTGTAACCGAGCGACAAGACCACTTCTGCGATCCCGTGGTTCTTCAGAAACGAAACGACGCGCTCGAGCATCGGCGTCTCGACTATCGGCAGGAGTTGCTTCGGCGTCGTGTAGGTGAGAGGTCGAAGCCGAGTCCCCTCACCACCTACAAGAACGACTGCTTTCACCCTGTGGTTGTAGTGGTACCCGCCGAGGTCGTGGTGGTCGTGGACTTGGCGGCGGTCGTGGTCGTCGTCGCGCCCGGGGTGGTCGTCGTGGTCGACGAAACCGGAAGCGTCGTGGAGGACGAGACCGGGAGAGTCGTGGTGGTCGTCTGCTCGGACTCGATCAGCTCGTTGTCGGCGGCCAGCACCGACTTGGAAAGGTCTTGATCCAGAGGGACCGTCGAGGTGATCGGGACGAATGCCACGGTTACGAGCTGCAGCGACGACTGCCAGCGGACCTGGCGGGGATCCCCGTTCTGCACGCTCGGGGACGACGAGCTCAGCGTGGGCCAGATCTTCGAGAAGACCTGACCGGTCTTTCCCGCATCGGGTGTGCCCGAGGGGCATTTTTCGCCGTCCGTGTACACGGGCTTCTTCGGCAGGCCGACGGAGTTCGCCGTGAGCGTGAGGCCTTTGTACTGGGCGGAGAACAGACCGACGGTGGCATTGGCACCGGCGTCAGCCGCACTCTTGGGTTCGATCTGAAGAACACCGTTACCGGTCGTGTATATCGAGAGGAGGCTGGCGTCAGTGGCCGGACTGGCGGCCAGGGTCTCGTTCTTACCGCAGATGTCGAACGACAGCCCCGCGACCCAGTGGTCGCTGGTAGTCGGCTGAACCGGCGGCGGAGCAGCCTGGGGATGGAACAGCTCGTAGCGGCTGTAACCGACCAGGAAGACCCCCAGAATGACGATCAGGGCCAGGCCCGAGTACCAGCGATACGGAACTTTGGCGCGGTAAGTCCGCCCACCGCCGGTGGACCCCGCCCTTGAAACCCATTTACCGCTGTCCTGCCTCGCCATGACCGGAGAGCAACCCTAGTCGTCGCCGGCAGTCTGGTCGGAAGCACCCGCATTCGACCCTGGTTCGGTGACCTGGGAGCTCGTCTGGAACCCGCCGTGCTCCGTAGCTGGTGGCCGGCCCTGTCGCTCAGCTGATTGCCCGCCGGGTTGCCCGCCAGATTGCTTGCGGAAAGGTTCACGCACAACAGCCATTGCGAACCTGACCGAGAGCGCCAAGGCAATCCCTGGGAGTGCCAGCCGCTTGGGCCCCGCAAGAGTCCGGCTCGCAAATCGAAGCGTCGAGCGGTGATGTGCGGCGATCATCCTGTATGGCGTCTGGCGTGTCGAAAACCCACCCACATGGGTCACGGACGCTCCCGGCACGTACGCCACTCCCCAACCGGCACGGTGGGCCCTCCAGCAAAGGTCGACGTCCTCGCCGTACATGAAGTACGACTCGTCGAATCCCCCGAGCTCCTCGAATGTCTTGCGGCGGACGAGCATGCACGAGCCGGAGACCCAGTCGACCTCGGTGAGCGACTCGGACGACTCGGGCGACTCGGGCGACTGGGTTTCGAGGTTCACCATCCTGTAGCGCCGGGTGAAGCGGTTGTTCGGAGCAAGCAGGCCGGCAAGGGCGTGACCGGCGCCTTCCAGCAAGGACGGGAAGCGGCGCGCGGACGGGTACCTGGTTCCGTCGGGTTCGTTGACCCGCGGACCGACGATCCCGAGGTCTGGCCGTGCTCGGAGCACATCTGCAAGACGCCCCAGGGTTTGCGGCTCGAAAACGATGTCGGGGTTGGACACGAGGACGAACTCGGCCGTGCACGCCGCGGCGCCGCGGTTCGCGCCCGACCCGTAGCCGAGGTTTGCTCCCACCTCGATTACGTCGACATCGTGTTTCCAGACCGGGGGGTGTTTGTGGTGGGCGGGGTGTTTGTCGTGGGCTGAACGTGTGTCGTCGGTTGGGTGTGTGTCATCGGCGCCAGGCATTTCGAGGGCACGTCTGGTGCGACCAGGTGGGACCGCGTTGTCGACGACGACGACGTGAAGGTCATGCGGCAGCGAGGCCACACACTCTTCCAGTACCTTTCCGGCGGCGTGGTCTACGACCACCACGTCGAGATCGGATTTGGGACTCAGTTAGTGCTCCTGAAGCGGTACCGCACGAGGGTCCTGAGGGCGCCGAAGCCGTCGTGCCAGGTGATCTTCTTTCCCTCGGTCATCTCGCGGCCCGCGTACGAGATCGGGACCTCGTAAATGCGCTCCCCCATCTTCAGGACCTTGGCCGTGATCTCGGGCTCGAATTCGAAGCGATCCGATTCCACCTTGATCCGGTCGAGCACCCTGCGGTCGAAAAGCTTGTAGCAGGTCTCCATGTCAGAAATTGTCGAGCCGTAAAGCAGGTTCGTGACCAGCGTGAGAAATCGGTTCCCGATCCAGTGGCTCAGAAGCATGTTCTTGTGCTCACCGGTGAAACGGCTTCCGTAGACGACCCGGGCCTTCCCCTTGAGGATGGGTGAAAGCAAAAGCGGCCAGTCGTCAGGGTCGTATTCCAAGTCCGCGTCCTGGATGAGGACAAGGTCACCCTTGACGGCCTCGATCCCCGTCCTGACTGCCGCGCCCTTCCCCTTGTTATGGGGATGCTTTATCAATCTGACCGTCGAGTCCTGAAGGGCAGAAAGCACCTTGTCGCTTCCGTCGGAAGAACCGTCGTCGACAACGACGACCTCGAGACGCAAGGGCAGGTCGACGGCCCTGATACGCCTGATGATCTCTGCGACCGTGGTTCTTTCGTTGTACACCGGAACAACTACCGACAGCAGCCGGTAGTTATGACCGGATTCCGTCTGATTTACAGGTTCGAATTCGTCAGACATTCTGTCGACGGTTCCCGAACCCCGATCCGCATTCACACCCGACGAATCGCTCATGTATCGCAACGCCTCTCTTGGATCGGATTTCTCTATTTGTTCGCTCTATTTGTTCGTTCTATTTGTACGCTGCACTACGGGGTCGCTGCACTACTTGGCGTCTTTGTCACTCTTTTTCAGGGTTGGTCGCGGCCAGGTCGATCTCGAATGCACGGATCGTACGCGCCAAACCGTCTTCAAGTGATATCGATGGCTCCCAACCCAGATCGCGCTTGGCCACCGAGATGTCAGGGCACCTTCTCACCGGATCATCCGTCGGGAGCGGTTGGTGCTCGAGCGAGGAAGAGGAACCGGTCAGCGCCAAGACCAGGTTGGCCAGCTCCAGGACCGTCACCTCGTGAGGATTCCCGATATTCACCGGTCCGGTCACGTCACTGTCGAGGAGAGCTACGAGGCCGCAGATCTCATCGTCCACGTAGCACAGGCTCCGGGTCTGGGAACCGTCCCCATAGACGGTGAGGGGCCGCCCCTCTATGGCCTGGGCCACGAAGTTGGACACCACCCTTCCGTCACCAGGGCGGAGGCGAGGTCCGTAGGTATTGAAGATCCTCACGATTCCGGTGTTCAGGTTGTTCGTGGTGTGCCACGCCATCGTCAGCGCCTCGGCGAAGCGTTTCGCCTCGTCATAGACGCTTCTCGGGCCTACCGGGTTCACGTTGCCCCAGTACGACTCCACCTGGGGATGTACGGCAGGGTCGCCGTAAACCTCGCTCGTCGAAGCCATGATGAAACGGGCCTGGTGCTCGGAGGCGAGCTCGAGCGCATTGCGTGTACCGACGCTTCCGACCATCAGCGTTTCGATCGGTCGAGCGAGATAGTCGGGGGGAGACGCCGCACTGGCCAGGTGCATGACGCCGTCGATGTGGCCCGAAACTTCGAGCTTGGCGCTCACATCTTCGACGATCAGCTCGAGCTGCGAGCTGTGCTCGAGCGCCTGAAGATTCGACAGCCGGCCCGACGACAGGTCGTCGACGCATACCACTGAGTCGCCGCGTTCGATCAGGTACTCGCAAAGGCGCGACCCCAGAAACCCCGCACCGCCGGTTACGACAATCCGGCTCACGTTCTTCCGATACCGGAATAGGTGAACCCGAGGCGCTTGAGAGCCGCAGGGTCCAACAGGTTTCGGGAGTCCACGACGTGCGGCTGGGCGAGGAGCTCTTTCACCTTCTCGAAGTCGAGCCAGCGCAGTTCATCCCACTCGGTCAGGACCGCCAGAGCCTGCGCTCCTTCGCATGCCGCGTACGGATCGGTGGCGATCGTGACTTCCGGCAGCTCAGGAATAGGTCCTGACACAGTGGGGTCGAACGCGGAGACGCTGGCGCCTTTTTCGACCAACCGCCTGACGATCGATATCGAAGGAGAATCCCTGCGGTCGTCAGTCCCCGCCTTGAACGTGAGACCCCAAACGGCGATCGTGCGACCCTCGAGCGACCCGGGCGATCCCCCCGCAGCAGCTGTGATCTTCGCCACCACCCGGCCCGCCTGACGTTCGTTCGCCCCGATGACTCCCCGCAGCAACTCGAAGTCGTAACCCGACTCCTCAGCGAGGTACAGGAGCGCTCGCGTGTCCTTCGGCAGACACGACCCGCCCCATCCGGGACCAGGAGTGAGGTAGTCGAATCCGATCCGGTGGTCGTATCCCATCCCCAAAAGGACGTCGCGGACATCTGCGTCCACCAACTCACATAGGGCGGCGATCGAATTGATGAAGCTGAGCTTGGTGGCGAGGAAACTGTTCGACGCGTACTTGATCGTCTCCGCGGTGGCCGCATCGGTGATTATGAGCGGGGCCCTGGTGGCGGAGAACAACTCCCCCACGCGGGCCGCCGCGCGCTGATCCGACGCACCCACCACGACTCTTTCCGGGTGCAACGCATCGTGCACGGCGCTTCCCTCGCGGAGAAATTCAGGATTCGACACCACCGCCACATCGGTGCGCCGCAAGAGCTTTTCGACCACCAGGGTTGACCCGACCGGCACCGTCGACTTGTTGACGACGATGGCATCGCGGTCGAGCACGCCGGATATCTCGGTGACGACGGATTCGAGGGCGGAGGTGTCCGCGGAACCGTCGGGCAACTGGGGGGTCGGTACGCAGATGAACACGAACTCGGCGGACCTCGCCGCTTCCACGGCTCCTTGCACGAACGACAGCCGTCCCGAGGCGATCTCTTCGCGAAGAAGACCCTCGAGACCGTCTTCGAGGATCGTCGGAACCCCCGAGGACAACTTGGCGACCTTCTCCCCATCAGCATCGCCGGTCGTCACCTTGTGTCCGAGGTGGGCCAGACAGACAGCTGTCGTCAGCCCGACATATCCGGCTCCGATTACTCCGATCCTGGCAGGACCTGCGCGCGTCAAGATCTCTCCTCCATGATCCCGTTCATCTCACCTTTGGGTTCACCGCTGTTCATTCGGGTTGATTGCTGTTCGTTCCATAAATTGCGCCATCGGAAACCCGAGATTCTTGTTACTTGTACTGGGCAGCTGCTTTGCAGTTTCTTCGCCGTTACTTCGCCGAAGATCCTCCACCTTGGGCTTGGACCGCCTTGACCAATCGTCCAAGTGCGTCCTCCCAGTGAGGCAACGCCGGCAAGCCGGCCATCCGGGCTGCGGCGTTTTCAAGCACCGAGTATGCCGGTCTGGGCGCCGGGCGCGGCGGATCGAGCTCCGCTGTGGAGATCGGCTCCACGCGACCAGGGTCCCCACCCGAAATGGCGAGAACAGTCCTGACCAGCTCGTACCAGGTCGCCTCTCCGTCATTGGTGAGGTGAAAGATCCCCGGCAGCCGGGAATCTGCCACCATCAGCACAGCGCCGGCGAGATCAGCAGTAAAGGTGGGGCGGCCTCGTTGGTCATCCACGAAGCGCAAGGTCCCCTCTCCTTTGGCCAGCTCGAGGACTGTGCGGACCATGTTCTTTCCGTGCGCTCCGCTCACCCACGAGGTTCGGATGATCGTCGCGTCGGGACCTGCTTCTTTCTCACCGCCCAACTTTGAACGCCCGTACGCCGAGAGCGGGTTTGTGGCGTCCCACTCCACGTAAGGACGGGTTCCCGTTCCGTCGAATACGTAGTCGGTCGACATGACGATCAGGTGCGAGTGGTACCTGTTGCAAGCTTCAGCGAGGTTTCTGGTTCCGAAGGCGTTCACCGCGAAGGCGCGCTCGGGATCGAGCTCGCACCCGTCGACATTTGTGAAAGCGCCGGCGTGGATCACCACCTCAGGCCGCAGCGCCGAGACCGCCTCGAGGACCTCCTCGCGCTTCGACACGTCGAGAACGTCACGCGGGGCTGCAACGACGTCGGCCACAGGACGGTCGCCGAGCCTCCCCGTACGGGGATCGGCATAGAGCCCTCCGTCTGGGACCTCTCCGGAAAGTGCCGCCACCAGGTCGTGGCCGAGCTGACCGGATGCCCCGGTTACGAGGACCCTTCTGCGCGTCATGGGGACACGACCGCGTTCGGTCTCAGCTTTTGGCCTGCTCGGCCGAGTCCCCCCAAGCACCTTCGACGACCGGAGCCCGGTCGAGCAGAGGTTTCCACCAGCTTCGATTCGCCGCGTACCAGTTGACGGTCTCTGCAAGTCCGGTACCGAAGTCAACCGCCGGTTCCCAACCCAGCTCGTCGCGGATCTTGTTGCTGTTCAGCAGATATCGACGATCGTGGCCCGGACGATCCTCGACGATCGTCTTCAGGCTTTGCGGCTTTCCGAGAGTCTCGAGAACCGCATCGGCTATCTGCTCGATGTTGGCTTCGTCACCGCTTCCGACGTGGTACGTCTCGCCGAGCTTGCCCTTCTCCAACACGAGTTCGATCGCCGAGCAGTGGTCGTCCACATGGAGCCATTCCCTCTTGTTCTGCGTCGACGCGTAAAGAGGCAACGGCTGATCCTGGATCGCCCGGGTGGTGAACAGCGCGATCACCTTCTCGGGGAATTGGTAAGGGCCGTAGTTGTTGCAGCAGTTGGTGATCGTCGCGGGCAGGCCGTAGGTCTCGACGTACGCGCGAACGGCATGGTCGGCTCCGGCCTTCGACGCGTTGTAAGGAGTACGCGGCCGGTACGGGTACGACTCGGCGAATGCGTCATCCGAGTCGAGATCGAGGTCGCCGTAGACCTCACAAGTGGAGATGTGGTGGAACCGGGGCGTGCCCTCCCTGCGGGCCGCCTCGAGCATGGTCTGAGTGCCGATCACGTTGGTTTTGAAGAACCTGGCCGGATCGAGCACCGCCAGGCTGTTGTGGGACTCGGCCGCGAAGTTCACGATCACGTCGATGCTTTGCTCTGCGAGGGCCTTGCGGGCAGTTTCGAGGTCGCAGATGTCGCCGTGGATGAAAACGATACGGTCCTCGAGGTCCTCGAGGTTGGCCCGGTTTCCTGCGTAGGTGAGCGCGTCGTACGCGACGACGGTGTCGTCGGGGTGTCGATTCGCCCAGTAGCGGACGAAATTCGAACCAATGAAGCCGGCGCCCCCGGTCACCAGCACGCGCATGGCCGGCAATCCTATGGGGCTGCGGGAAGGCCCACGACCGGGACTCCTCCGCGGGACCGATCAGCGAGTCCGGTACCGGGTGCCGACGGCATCTGAAACGACGTTCCCAGGACCGACTGGCCAGGCAGACAATGTCGTGCCATCACCGCACCGGATGCCATCAAAGGCGCCATCCACCTCGTCGTTGTCACTGTTCGTGGTGCCTCATTCCTGGTATCTCTCGTCGTTTCTCAGATGGACGACATCCGCGGTCGTCACCTCGCGGCGCCCGGTCGCAGTTTCGAGGATCAGGCGGCCGTCATCGGCGATAGCGGCCGCTCGACCGCTCGTTGTACCCCCAATCTCCTCTACTCTCACTTGCCGCCCCAGCGTGGCACTGCGGGACCTGTATTCCTCCATCTGGATGCCGGGGCCACCGGGCAGATGAAGGTCGGCGACCCGGCGATCGAGATCCTCCAACATCACCGATAGGAGTAACTCGAGGTCAACCGCCCTTCCGGTGAGCAAGGCGAGAGACGTGGCGGAAAGGTCTGACGAGGGCGGGGCTTGGGACGGGGCT
>JBAPRR010000223.1:0-15560 GCA_049281195.1 Acidimicrobiales bacterium | reverse complement strand
TAGGAGGATGGTGTACACGAGTACATAGAAGGCCGTCGCCGAAACGGCGAGAACCGCCGACAGCAGGTTGACGGTCTGCCACAGCTCGAAGAACGCGCCGATCTCGAGAACCGACGCGAACACCGTGGCCGCGAGCGGGGTCACGGCGCCCGTGACCAGTGGACGGTTCTGGGTGCGGTGCATGACTCGATCGATATCTCGGTCGAGGACCATGTTGAAGGCGTTGGCTCCGCCGGCCGCCAGGGCCCCACCAACCATGGTGAGAGCCATCAGCGAGATGGACGGCACACCCTCGCGTGCCACGAACATCGTGGGGAGGGTCGTGACCAGGAGAAGCTCGATGATCCGGGGCTTGGTGAGGGCCAGGTAGTAGCCGAACTTGTTGCGGAGCTGGTCCAAGCCCGGTGACTTGCGGACCGGATTGCCCAGGGGATCGAACTGCTGGGGCTTCGGGGCCTGGCCCTGGGGGGGCTGGGCCGGCCGGGGCTGGGGTGCCGCGACCTTGGCCGGCTTCAGGGTCGCGCGAGAGCGCGGGGTTTTGGGGGTGCCGACCGTCATGGCCATCAGGGCGTGAGCCTACGGGTCGGCGCATGCATAGGACAAAGCAACCGATTCCTCTGCGCCCCTGACCTGCCTGGGAGGCATGTTGGGGGCGCCGCTACGATCTCTCCCCGGTGGAGGCGTCAAGCCCGACCGGGATGTCGTCCGGCACAGCAGCATCAACCTCGGCACGTCCGGAGACGGGTGACCGGAGCGGCTCCCGACTATCCCGGCTCACGTCCCGCCTACCCTCCATCTCTTCCACCGCATACCTGCGCATCACGCAGATCGCGCTGGTCACCTGCGTAGTCAACATTCTGACCGGGGCCGCCGTCCGGTTGACCGACTCGGGACTGGGCTGCGCGGACTGGCCCGACTGCACCTACAGCAGCGTCACGCCCCCTCTTTCGTTCCACCCCATCATGGAGTTCGGGAACCGCATGGTCGTGGTCCTGCTCGTGATCGCGGTGGGCGCGGCGTTCGTGACATCTTTTATCCGGGTCCAGCCCCGTAGGGATCTGATGTGGCTGTCGGGCGCCCTGGTGCTCGGCGTGTTCGCCGAGGCAGGCATCGGAGCCGCGGTCGTCTACTCACAGTTGAACCCGTTCGTGGTGATGATCCACTTTCTGGTCGGCATCGTGCTGGTGGGCACCGCTCTCGCTCTGGTTCTGCGGGCCGGGCGGGCCGGTGTCAGATCTACGACCAAGGTCTCGCACCGCATTCGAAACGTGGCCAGGGCCATGCTCGTATTGCTCGTCGCCGTTCTGGTCGCCGGCACGTACACGACCGGTACCGGGCCCCACGCCGGCGCACCGGGGGCATCACGGATTGCCGAACCGCTGGCCGACGCGGCACGGGCGCATTCGAGCATCGTGCTCTTGATGGGGGCACTCACGCTGGTCGAGCTGTGGCTCTTGCACAAGGACTCGGCGCCTGCCAGCGTGATCAAGAATGCGGAAATCCTGCTCGGGATCATGATCGCCCAAGGCCTGGTCGGCTACACGCAGTACTTCCTGCACGAACCGTCTCTGTTGGTCGGCATCCATGTGGCCGGTGCACTGTCGGTCGTCATCGCGATGCTGTGCTTCTACGACGGTCTTTCTCACCACCCCGCCGAGATGTCGGGTCGGGCGCCGGGGGCCGACACAGTGTCCGCCGGAGCGGTGTCCGCCGGAGCCGAGACCGACGGGACCCTCCCTACCCATCTGGTCGACACGGCGCCGTGAGCACTCAGCCGAGCCAGGTTGAGGTCCAGGAGCCGGTCGGTGACGAGGACGTCAGGCCCGATCGCCCGTGGATGGTGATCGTCTGGAACGACCCCATCAACTTGATGACATACGTCACCTTCGTGTTCCAGAAGCTGTTCGGTTACAGCAAGGCTGCGGCCACCAAGTTGATGCTCGACGTGCACCACAAAGGACGCGCCGTTGTTTCGTCGGGACCGCGTGAAAGAGCGGAGCTCGACGTGTTCAGGCTCCACGAGCACGGGCTCTGGGCGACGATGGAGCAGGCCGGAACCTGACCTACGACATGCTGGGGCCCCACATAAAAAGAAAGCGCGACGGTCGGTTCGCATTGAAGCTCTCGATGCCCGAGCGGGGACTGCTTCGTGTGCTCCCGAAAGAAGCGCAGGGATTGCTGGAACGTCCCGATGACCCGGTGGTGCGCCGGGTCTTTCCGGTGGCGTATCCGGGCGATGACGTGGCCGAGGAGAGCTATCGCGACCTGGTGGGCGGCGAGCTGGTGCGTAAGCACCGCGACGAGCTCGACTGCTTGTCGGAGACCGCTGACTCCAGTGATATCGACGGCGAGCAGCTCGGGCAGTGGCTCGGTGCTCTCGAGGTTCTGCGGTTGATGCTCGGAACGTCGCTCGACGTGAGCGAGGATCCCGAAGAGCTGCCGGACAGTGATCCACGTGCGCCCCAGGTCGCGGTGTACCGCTATCTCAGCTGGCTGCAGGGCGAGGTCATCGACGCTCTGGCCTCGTCGCTCCCCTCCGGGGGACGCGAGCTCGAGGCCTAGGGGTGGCCGCAGCGTCGGAAAAGCTGCCGCGCCTCATCACCATCATGGGTTCGGGCGAAACGGCACCGACCATGGTCAAGGTGCACCGGGCGATCAAGGAAGTGTTGGGTGGCGCCGGCGACGAAGACGATGACGGGGTCACCGGGCTTACCGGCGCGACCGGTGACGCCGCCGACACCTCGTGGGTCACCGGGGTGTTGCTCGACACTCCTTACGGATTCCAGATGAACGCCGACGATCTGTCGGCACGTGCGGTGACGTACTTCAGAGACAGCGTCGGCATGAAGATGGTGCCGGCCGGCTTCCGCTCCAAGGACGATCTCGAGGGAACCAACGGTGCGGTGCTCACGGCGCGCATGGCCGAAGCGCCTTTACTTTTCTCCGGACCGGGCAGCCCTTCCTACGCATTGCGCCAGTGGGCGGGATCGCTCGTACCGGGCCTCCTCTCCGAGAAGCTCGCTCTCGGCGGTGCCGTCACCTTCGCCAGCGCGGCGGCCCTCACCCTCGGACTCCTCACCGTTCCGGTGTACGAGATATACAAGGTCGGAGAGTCGCCCTTTTGGCTGGACGGGTTGGACCTTCTGACCGGGCTCGGCATCCCATGCGTGGTGATCCCCCACTACGACAATGCGGAGGGTGGCAATCACGACACGCGCTTTTGCTACCTGGGGGAAAAGCGTTTGGAGTTGCTCGAGCGCGACATCCCGGATGGGGTATTCGTGCTCGGCGTGGATGAGCACACCGCCATCACCTTCGACCTCGACTCCGGCGAAGCGACGATCTCGGGACGGGGCCACATAACGATCCGCGTGAAAGGGCGGTCCGCCATTGTCCAAACCGGTGCTCTCCAGACCGATGGCGGCGGAACCGTACGTGTCGATTCTGCGCAGGTGGTGCCGACGGTCGTCCTTCTGGATCTGGCGGCGCAGCTTGCTTCCGGCGTTGAAGGCGTCGCCATCGCGTCCGGACAAGGCTCGAGTCCCGGCGATGCCGGTGCCGGCGATGTTGGTGCCGGGCCGGCTGGAGCAGGGCCGGCTGGAGCAGGACAGGCCGGAGTCGGGCCGGCTGAAGCTGGCGACTCCGGTTCCGGTTCACCGAACGAAAGTGGCACCGGCGGCACCCCCCTCCTCGAAGCGATCCGTACGCACGAAGCAGCGTTTCGTTCGGCGAAGGCTGCGGGCGATCCGGCCGGCATGGTTTCCGCGGCGTTGGCGCTGAACGATGAGCTGTGGGCGTGGGTAGCCGACCCGAACCAATCCGACGAGCTCGACCGGGGACGCGCGGCTCTGCGGGCCATGGTCGTCGAACTCGGGCATCTCGCAGACGAGGGAACCCGCGACCCGGCCATGGTGTTCGGGCCGTTCGTGGATCTGCTGGTTAAGAACCGCAACCTCGCCCGCGACGAGCGCCGCTTCGCCGAAGCCGACTCGATCCGGGATCAGCTCACGACACTCGGGATCGAAGTGCGGGACTCTCCCGAGGGCTCCACCTGGGAGCGGATCGCCGGTACACCGAGCAACTGAGATCGGAAACCCAGCTGGTACCGTCTAGTCCCCTAGGAAGACCTGGCCCCATCGTCTAGCGGCCTAGGACGTCGCCCTTTCAAGGCGGTAACACGGGTTCGAATCCCGTTGGGGCTGCTCGCTCGCCATGACCCCATTGGGTGGACCACTTCTTACGAGGATCCGGCCTGGATTGTCGTCAAGTGCAGAGCTTCGTATTTCGCAGGTGTCAGGTAGTCGATCGAGTTGTGACGTCTGGCAGGGTTGTAGAAGTTCTCGATATAGTCAGCCATGGCGAGGGAAAGCAAGAGCCCGAGACGCCTGACGGTCTCGGTGAACGCCCATGACGTGAATTGGCTTCCTTGGTCGGAGTCGATCACCATCGACTCAGAAGTGACCCGGGTGCCTACGGCCACGGATAGAGCGTCGTTCACCAAGGTGGACTCACGTCTGCGGTCGATCGCCCAGCCGACGATCTTGCGACTGAAGAGGTCCTCTTCTGTGGCGACGTTCACAAGGTTCATGGTGCGCTTCTTCGGCCCGGGGAGACCATCAAGGCTGAGCTTTCGCATGATCTTCCACACCAGCTTCTTGTTGACGATGATGCCTTGTTCGATCTCCAAGGCTGCTCGGATCCGCAACATCCCGTAGTTGCCACGGGATCGGGCGTGGATGTCGGAGATGAGATCGGCCAGAAGCAGATGTCGGATCTCTTTATAGCCCGGTTGGTGGAGCTAGATGTCGTAGTAGGTCGATCGCGAGATCCCGACTACCCGACAGCCGACGCGTTCTGAGTACCCCAGGTCGTTCAGCTCTCTAACAACCTGGTGGGACACGGCCAAATTCTCACAAAAGCGGTCCACTTTTGGGTTAAGGCCAACTCATCGGGTAACTGCCAGGTGCCACCGCTTCGAAGTGTTTGACAGAAGCGGATCTAAGGCGCGGAATCGAAATCGCACGATTTCCGGAGAAAACGAGCTACTCGGTCGGAGTGGTTAATCAAACGCGCCTCGACGCGGATCGCTTCTTCACCGAGACACCACGCCATAGCCCATCGAAACTCATCTTCGCAGTTCAGAGCGTATTTAGACACTTTCTTGATCTCTTCTGCGATCCGCCGAGGGGGACGGCTCCGTATACATGATGTCCAACCGGCGCTAGAGGTGATCTTTTCGCGCACCGGCGGCTGGACGGCAGTGATCGTCGGCCGCGAGAGCGTCTCGCCCGGCATAGTCGACTTGGAAAGGTGAACTCAATTGAATCCAGAAACGAGACAACCTCGTCGGCGGGTGCGAGGGGCGACGTTGCTCTTGGCGACCGTCTGCGCAGTGTCGTTCGGAATATCGATCAACGCCATCAGTGCTTCCGCATCGACTACTCACAATTCCGTGCAGGATCCTCCACCCAATGGCAACAACGGCACGACGATCGACCCCCTGCAGTACAACTGTGGGAATGACGCTCCGACCTGTGGGCAAGTCGGCGAGTCCAACGGCTACTACAACGGAACGAACATCGACCTCTTCTACACAGAGGATTACTACTGCGATGCCAATGTCTCTTCGGCCGCAACTTCGGGCTGTGAAGTTGGCGCCCCATCCTCGTCCTCGCCGAGCTCGACGTCAGCTGGTGACTCAGGAACGTCGCTCGGGAACACGACCCACAACGACACGCTGTATGTCACAGTCCCGCTGTTCAGCAATCCGCCGGCAACACAGTGCACATCCACAGCCACGTGTATCGACCATCCACCGACGATCGACCTGTCGCGTATTGCGGCAGATTTACCTGGTCATCCGTCGGGGGCAAGCGTCTCGGATATTCCGATTCCGGCGCACGACCACGTGGTCGGCACGCGCAACGATGGGCTCCCTGAATGGTGGAACGTCGAGGTCGTCGCTACAACTAGCGCCAGCACCTACAACACCCTGACCAGTGTGAGCGCCATCCAGACCGCCATCGGCAATTCGACGGCCATCGAGGCGCCTACAAACCTATTCCTTTTCTTCCAGGTGCTACCGGGAACTCTCTCGGCTTCGATGGCAGCTGACCTGACCGCGACCGCCCCTCCCGGGCCTGCTGTGTCCCCCGCACCTCCTGCACCACCTGCCAGTCAGAGAGAGTCCGGAACCACGTTCAACAACCTGATGAATGATTGTGGCGCAACAGCCCCTAACTGTCAGAACATCGGAATCAGCCATGACTGGATCGATGGACAGGACGTCGAGGCTCTTTACACCGAGCCGTACTATTGCGGCACCACCTCGGTGGCTGTCCACTCCGCATCGGGTTGCGAGGCCGGATCAGACCCAACATCGGTTCCACCCGGCGTATCCGATACAACTCCTCCGACTCCGACGACCACCAACAGTCAAATCGATCCGCTGTACATCCCGGTGCCGCTTTACTCGAGCCCTGCAGTTCCATACGTGCAGTGCTCGGCTGCCATCACGTGTATCGATCATCCCGCGACCATCGACCTGTCCCAGTTGGCATCCGTTCTCGGTGCGCCGGCCTCTGCCCTCTACGACGTGCCATTGCCAGGCCACGACCACCTGCTCACGACACGCAACGGCGATCAGCCCGAGTGGTGGAACGTGATCGTCATCCCGGTGACTTCGGCCAAGGGACTGGATGAAGTCGAGACCGCCAAGAGCTACGCCTCGGTCAAAGCCTTGGAGAACGTCTCTGGAAGCGGTATCGGTGTTGACGGTGTAGGCGAAGTCCCGACCAACGCCTATCTGTGGTTCCAGACCCTTCCCGGAGCGAGTTCTCCCACTCCCGGCCCGACAACCACCACCTGCGTCTCTCACATGGCTCCGGGCTCGGTAGTCGGGGCAGCTTCACTCGATGACGGAACCGGGTACTACGAGGTCGACGCCCAGGGAACCGTCGCAGCGTTCGGCGCAGCCACCTGCTACGGCGATCTCACCGGGTTCAAGTTGAATAAGCCGATCGTCGGCATGGCGGTCGACCGCCAGACCGGTGGTTACTGGCTCGTCGCCGCCGATGGAGGGGTGTTCTCGTTCAACGCACCTTTCCAAGGATCGATGGGCGGAAAGCACTTGAACCAACCGGTCGTGGGAGTGGTGGCGAACCTGAACGGTACGGGCTATTGGCTTACAGCGGCCGATGGTGGCGTGTTCTCGTTCAACACTCCCTTCCACGGATCGACTGGCGACATCAAGCTGAACAAGCCAGTTGTCGGAATCGGGCTCGACCGGACGACCGGTGGTTACTGGCTCGTCGCCGCCGATGGGGGAGTCTTCTCGTTCGACGCGCCCTTCTACGGTTCGGCTGCAACGGTCCGCCTCAATCAGCCGGTCGTCGGCATAGCGCCGGTCTCCGACGGAAGTGGTTACCGCTTGGTAGCCGCAGACGGTGGTGTGTTTTCCTACAACGCGCCGTTCTTCGGCTCGGCTGGAAACATCAAGTTGAACAAGCCGGTGATCGCCGGTCTGGACGACAACTCCTACGACGGTTACTGGTTGGTGGCTTCCGATGGCGGGGTCTTCGCCTATAGCCCGCCGAACGAATTGATGCCGTTCTTCGGGTCGGCCGCCGGCTGACATCGGAGTTGGACAACATCTGACGCGGGGGAGGGAGTTCTCAATGAACCCCTCCCCCTCGTCAATTCCGAACGAAATGGCCAAAGGATCGTGCACCCAAATGGACCGCGCATCCGACAGGCACGACAAGTCCCACCGGTCGGAAAGGCACTATCGAGAATGACGACACAACTGGACGCTCCTCCGGAGGACTCGCTCAGCAAATCAAAACCGCTTCCGACTTCGCGGGCGCTCTCCGTTGTGGGCAAAAGAGTGACCTTGTCCAAGCAGTTCCTCCGCTACGCGCTCGGCGTCGTGTGGTTGCTGGATGGCCTGCTTCAGCTCCAGCCGTACATGTTCACCACGGGATTCGCTGATCACATCATCGCTCCGTCTGCAAGCGGTCAGCCGGGTTTCGTGGCAGCGCCCGTAATGTGGGGCGCTCGATTAATACTCACTCATCCGGTTCTGTTCGACGCTCTGTTTGCCTCTGTGCAGATCGCGCTGGGGGTCGGTTTCTTCATAAGCCGTGCGGTGCGGCCAGTCATTGTTGTCTCGGTCGCCTGGGCCGTCGCGGTGTGGTATTTGGGCGAAGGTCTAGGTGGTCTGGCCGGCGCCCACGTAACGGCTCTCGTGGGGGCACCTGGTGCCGCGATCATCTATGCGGTGCTGGCCGTTGCGGCATGGCCGGCCCGATCTCGGTCCCCACAAAAGTCGACTGTCCTTAAGGGCGAGCGCCCGCCTCATTGGACCATCTGGGCATGGGCGATCCTGTGGGTCAGTTATGCGATCATGAGCTGCCTTCCCGGGAACGTGCGCCCATCCGACGTGAGCAGCCAGCTCGTAGCAAACGCGTCGTCAGCGCCTGCGTGGCTGGCCTCGCTCGACCGGGCGTTGGCAGCTGCAGTGAAGTGGGGCGGCGCCGGGGGTGTCGTCCTGTTCGTTGCCATAGAACTAGCGATCGGGTTGATCGCTTTCTCGCATTCCCGGTTCCGCGTTGCGGCAGTATGCACCGGCATGGCTCTGGCCGGTTGGTTTTGGGCGGTCGGCCAGAGCTTCGGTGAGCTTTTCAGCGGTCAGGCAACGGACCCGGAAGCGGGACCGATCGTGATCCTCCTCGGGTTGGCTGTCATCGGCGCGATGCGTCGGGAAACCAAGTGTGGACCAGCCTCAGACCAGGAAGGTGAGCGCAACCTGAACGGATTCGAACCGGCAGGATGGTGGCGTCCTAAGCAATCGCGCCTAACGCTGGTGGAGGAGGCGGTCCGTTCTTGAAAGGCCCTACTTACTCTGGTCAGCGACATGCAGGACTCCCTTGTGAACACCAGAAGGTTTGAATGCCGTCCCGTTAGGCCTGCAAAAATGGTCGGCTCGCTCGCGGTTCGCGAAAGCAGCCGCCCAACCACCTCGGACCCTGATTCGAAGAGCCCCAAAACATCAGCATCCCCGACCGAAGCCGGGGCGCTGATGAGACTTGCACCGTGTGATTACTGCTCGCTGAGCGCTTTGCGCAAGCGATTACTTACTGAATGCTGCCGTTCCGTCCGGCGTGCCCCAGCCTGTTGGACCGTCGTAGCCGGGTTCACCGTTGCAGAGGTAAGCCTTGGCGCAACTCCCGTTAGAGCCGCTGGTCACGTCAAAGAGATCGCTCGTCTTCTTGTAGATGTATGAGGACGGGTAGGTCCCGGCCTTCGGAGTGCCGGCAAGTGCGAACACAGAAGCAATGATGGGAGAGGACGCACTCGTTCCGCCGACTTCGAGCCACCCACTCTGGTCATACGTGTCATAGATCGCGACTCCCGTGTCGGGGTCGGCAACGGCGGCCACGTCGTTGTCGGTTCGCTTCTTGCAGCCCTTGTTGGTCTGCCAAGACGGCTTGGCCTCATATGTGGCGCAACCAGAACCGGTGCCTCCCCATACGGTCTCGGTCCAGCCCCTGGCGTTCGAGGCGGTGGTAAGGCTGGTGCCGCCGACTGCAGTCACGTACTGCGACGCTGCGGGATAAGAGACGCCGTAGCCCGCGTCACCTGCAGACACCGTTACTGCCACGCCAGCATGTTGGTAGTAGTTCTTGTCGTACGTCGGATCTGTCGATCTCTGACGGCCGCCGTAGGAATTCGAGACGTACTTGGCGTGTAGGACGCTGACGGCTGAATCGACTCCAGTCCCGAGATCGCTAATGTGCGGCGTAGTCGCCTCAACGAGATAGATCTGACACAACGGACAGATTGCAGACACCATGTCGACATCGAGGGATTCTTCCGTAGCCCATCCGGTGTCACCCGAATCTGCTGGAAGTGGGCTCGTCTTTCCCTCTTGATTGACAACCGTGAGGCATCCCGCCCCGGTTGACTCATTGCAAGCAGGAAGGCCCCAGGCCGACCTGTAGGTCGCAAGATCCGAAACGGCGTTCGGATCGTTGTAGGCGTCTACAACAGCCACAATCTTCCCGCTTCCGGCCGTTGACGACGGCAAATCGTACGCCCTCTGAAGCGACGACGGACCGTATCCATAGCCTGAAGGCTGCTCGGGACCCATCTGCGCCTCAGTCCGCTGCTTAACGTCGGTGCGGATCAACACCATGCAAGCCATCTCATCCGGCCGAGTCGTAACCGGACAAGCTCTTTTGACGGTGGGAACGGACGTGTGTTTGTACGAAGAAACTGCGGCGGCCGGTGTAGCGGCCACTGCGATTGCGATGCCACCTACCAGGGTCAGTGATGCGGTCGCCAGGAAGATCCCGCGCAGCATCCTCGAGCCTTTAAATGAACGACGCATTATGTAGATCCCCCTCTTGGTCCCCAGTGATTTCCTAGGCGGCGATCGCTTTCCCAGCCAGCCCCTTCAACAGTTCCCGGCCCGCCGCCGATCTTTGTAGTGGGTCATATTAGCCGTTGTCCGACCAACGGGCCAGACCCTCGCCGTGCACGGCCACAGTCCTTATCCGCGTGCTCAGAAGCGGACTCTCAACTGCATATCGTCGGAACGTAGCCGGAGGTCAGCGCTGGAGCGCCAAGTCAAGATAGGCAAAGAAGTAACCAGCCGGCACATTCGGCGCCGCCTGACGCAGGAGTCTCATGTACTGGCCGTCTGACGTCCGCGAATCCCATCGCGGATCGCCGATGTATTCGTGGAGGCATGACCTCACCGGGAGTTCCGCTGCGGGACGGTCCAAGGCCAGGGCAAAGTCGTGGAAACTAACGCCTCTCCCCCAACGCGCGAGATCAACGAGGGCTTCTGGTCCAGGAACAGAGAAGTGCTCGTTGAATATGGTTCGAGACGTCCTATGCGCATACAAAATCGCGAGGTCATCAGGAAGCCAGTGGAAGAACGGCTCGAAAGAGGTGTGGTCGTCCTCCCACCACAACCTGTTAGGCGTTTCGATTACGACCAGGTACTGGCCCTCGGAGAGGATGGCCCACGCCTTGGTCAGTGACTCCATGCGCTCTTTCAAGGTCATGTGCTCGAGAGCGGCAAAGAAAATGATCAGGTCGAATTCGCCCCGTCCCCATCTGGTGTCCATCTCCGTCGCGTTTGCCTCCACGAACGTCACCAAATCGCCGAGACCGGTCTGGCGACAGAGCAGATCAGCGACGCGAAGAGAGCCGGCGTGGATGTCGACAGCAGTAACCAGCGCGCCTTGCTCGGCAAGAGCCACGGTCGATGCGCCAGTGCCCGCCCCAATCTCCAGGACTCTCGCACCATCGAGCGAGCGAAACGAGTCGAGCCACGGGATGACAGTCGTGCGATCGCCACGAAGTCGAGCTTTGAGGTCGTTGGTCAGTTCGGACTGATCGAGATTGGTTGCTGCGTAAGCCTCATCAGATCGGAAGAAGTTCGCCCGAATGCTCGCTGCGAGCTCAGCGTCCTGGTCAGCCCTGATCGTGCGGTGACGGGCGAGCAGGTGTGGTGGGACCGCCGGTGCCTGCCAAGGCGGACTTGGAGCTCCGTGCAACAGCCTCCGCGCTGCCGCACGCCGGCGGCTGCCGGCGGGCAAGAGGTTGTCGGCGGCGTCTCGAAGAGCCATCGGTCGGTCAAGCGTACGAGATGCCATCAGCATCGTGCCGATAGCCCTTACGGACCGACGATTTGCAACCGGTTTCTCTGGCATCGGGTCATGGCTTTGCGGCAATTCGGCCAAGCTCGCTATTCGTAGCGGCCCGTCCGAGCAACAGGGCCCGCTCGGCACCGTTCTGAGCCAGAACGGCAGCCTGCTCGAACTCGACAGCAGCCTCGGTGTTCCGCCCCAGAGATTCGAGCAGGTCACCTCTCACGCTGTAGAGGAGGTGGTACCTGTGGAGCGCGCCCAGAGCGACGAGCTGGTCAACCAGCTGCAAGGCTTCCTCCGGTCCGCTCGCCCTCGCGATCGCCACGGCGCGGTTGAGCTCGACGATCGGAGACGGTGCAGTCTCAGCCAGTTCGGCGTAGAGCTCCGCCACCTGCGTCCAGTTCGTGTCCTCGGCTCGGAAGGCTTGCACGTGGCACGCGGCAATGGCGGCCTGCAGCGTGTAGGGCCCCCGCACCGGACTGAGGTCATAGGCCAGGGTCAGGGCGTCGAGTCCCCGATTGATCAAAAGCCGATCCCACTTTCTGCGGTCCTGATCCAAGAGAAGGATCGGTTCGCCCGAGGGTCCGATCCGTGCCGCCAGACGCGACGACTGGATCTCCATCAGCGCGACCAGACCGTGCACCTCGGCATCGCCGGGATCGAGGCCCGCCAGGACCCGCCCCAGTCGAAGCGCCTCGCCACAGAGATCGGGACGCAGCCAGGCGTCTCCCGCCGTGGCCGAGTAGCCCTCGTTGTAAATGAGATAGATCACCTCGAGCACGGCGGCCAACCGCTCGGAACGTTCTGCCTCCCCAGGCACCTCGAACGGAATCCCGGCCCGAGCGATGGTCTTTTTGGCTCGGACAATCCGTTGCGCAATCGTTGGTTCCGATGTCAGATAGGCCCGGGCGATCTCGGAGGTCGTAAGGCCCCCAAGAAGTCGCAAAGTGAGCGCGACGCGCGCTTGAAGTGAGAGCACCGGGTGACAGGCGACAAAGATGAGTCGCAGCAAGTCGTCTTCGATATCACCGTCCGGGCTGCCGGCGTCATCGAGATCGAGATCGAAATCGATAGACATCGTCGCAGCGGTCTCGAGGTCTCGTTCGATCTGTGCGTACTTTGTACTGAGGCTGTGGTTGCGACGGAACAGGTCGATCGCCTTGCGCTTGCCCACGGTGGCTAACCAGGCGCCGGGGTTACGTGGCGTTCCCTCCGTGGGCCACTGTCGGAGCGCATCGAGGAGGGCCTCTTGTGCCAACTCCTCGGCAAGATCGATGTCGCCCACGTAGCGGGTCAGGCCAGCCAGGACCCGCGGGAACTCGATGCGGAAGACCGCCTCGACGGCAGCAGTCGAATCGGTGGCCGACACGCCACCGATTCAACCACTACGTGCCGGAATGTTCAGCTCCCGGATACAGGGCGGATACGCACCTCGCCCTGGCCCAGCACGCTTACGAAGCGCTTCGTCCACTCGATCGCCTCGTCTTTGTCCCGGCACTCGAGCAGGGCCCACCCGCCGACGATCTCCTTGGCCTCGGAGAAAGGACCGTCCACGACCGTGAACTCGCCTTCCTTCAGAGTGATCTTGACGCCCATCGATGTCGGAGCGATGCCGCCGGTGGCAACTACCACGCCCGCTTTCGTGGCTTCCTCCACGAATTTCCCCATTTGCTCGTAGAGCTCTGGGGACGGATCGGGCATTGGCACGGATTCGTCCGCAAGTGTGTATCCGAAGAACCGCATGGCTCGTCTCCTTCATGGTCATGATGAGGCTGCTTGCCTCACTCTGACGTAACGTCGAGTGAGGCGGGGGCAAATCGACAGATTGTCCTGAAATTTTCGAGACGGTAGATCCATCGCCTCAGGTAGGCAGTGATGCCGGAGTGGTGTGCGGCGGCGCCAGCCAGCTGAGGTAGCCGCTGCCACGCTGGCTATGCCTCTTACCGAGCTCCGGAACGGTGGGAGCGATTCGTCGATTCGGTCGGAGGAGTTCCGCCCACCACAGGTGACTACTTCAAATGCACCACCGCGTTGGTGCATTCGCGGGTTCAGCCGTCGTCTTTGGAAGGCCGATGTGCCTTTAGGAATTTACTCCACCTGCTGATTTGGCGGACCTATCACGGTGCCGCCCCGATGAAAGGAAAGCAATGACGCAGGCATTACGACACACCGAGGACATTTATTTTAGGACGGACGCCAGGCACGAAGCACGACCGAGAGGTAGGACTACCAGGCGTCCTCAACCGAGATACCTTCGCACTTTGATCGCAGACGATGCGGCGTCAACTCGCCGATTCCTCAGGGTTGTCCTTGAATACTCCCGGGACTTCGTGGTCGTGGGGGAGGCCATCGACGGAGACGAAAGTGTCGAGTTGGCAGCCGCTCTTCAACCTGACGTCGTGTTACTCGACCTGGCAATGCCCTTGTCGTATGGGGTGAACGCGCTCAGACGAATCCGGCTTGCAGCGCCAAATGCGAGTGTGGTCGTTGTATCGGCGTTGGATCCGGCCCTGCAGATGCCGGTCTTGGAAGCTGGAGCAGTAGCGTTCATTCCGAAGGGAGCCACACCACTGGAATTTCTCACGCGCCTGGAAGCGGTCCTTGAACGATCGCTCAGCGTTGAGAGACTCGCTGACCAGGAGGTCGCCCCCTCCAGGCACAAACGTGCCGTTGTGTTCGCAGACGAGCCCATCACACGGCGCCTGGTCACCCGGGTGCTCGACCGCTGTAACGTCATAGTCGTAGCGGAGACTGACTCCGGGTCGACGCTGCTCGAAGTCGTGGGCAGTGCAAAACCTGACGTTGTCGTCCTCGGCCTGTCCATGACCGGCAAACACAACTTGGACGTTGTTGCGGAGATACGACACCGCTTCATGCACTCGACTGTGATCGTCTATTCGGCGCGAGAGAAGTGGCAGGACAAGGCGCTTTCTTCCGGTGCCGCGGCCTTCGTTGTGCATCCCCGCATCAACCAGCTGATTCAACACATCGAAGGCTCACCGATTGTGCAATGTTCATCCAACGATGAGCTGACAAGATTGAGTGGGCAGAGATCCGCATTGAGATTCGCTGATGATTAAGCGATAAAATTTCCAAATCGTTTCCCTGCTCATTGCGTAGCGAAGCGCCACAGTCAACACAACAGCAATCGTTGTACTCTCCTCCCACTCGGCCCGGACCACTGCACTGTGGCGCATTTTGGAGTAGCCGGCAGTAATCCCGCGCGATATCGCGCTCAACAGCCCAGGGAGGTCACCAAAATGAATATCGGTCGAGCAATCGTCTCCACGCGGCGTCACTTCGCTCATCGACATGATGGACGTCAGCTCGGGAAGTCTTATCAAGTCGTTCGCGTCATGGCAAGTCTCATCGCCGTTGCTCTTCTAGTAACCGTGGCTGTCAGTTTCTCGACCTCATCGGCATCTGCTGTCACGATTCACAACGAAACGGCGAGCACCCAGGCGGGATCGGGCTCTGGCTATTGGCTCGTAACGTCGACCGGTCAGGTTTACTCATATGGTGGTGCGACTTACTACGGCGGCATGAGCGGAAGACATCTCAACAAGCCCATCGTCGGCATCGCCTCAACCTCTGATGGCAAGGGCTACTGGCTGATCGCTTCAGACGGTGGAGTCTTCGCTTTTGGGGATGCCACATTCGCCGGATCCCGTGGCTCGCGCGGTGCGGCCCCGCCCATTGTCGGTGGAGCGAGTGAGGGAGGAGCAGGTACAACTGGTCCTGCCGGACCCAGTGGTCCGACGGGCGCAAGTGGTGCAACTGGTGCTGCCGGTCCCGGTGGTGCGACCGGCGCAACGGGTGCTGTCGGCGCAACTGGCCCTGCCGGACCCACGGGTGCTGGCGGTCCAACCGGCGCCGGCGGTCCCACCGGCGCAACTGGCG
>JBAPRR010000222.1:0-19072 GCA_049281195.1 Acidimicrobiales bacterium | reverse complement strand
AGCACGTACACGGTGCTGCACAGACGCATGACCAGCTCCACATCGTGCTCGACGATCAAGACCGAAACGCCGTGATCGCTGACGATGCGCCGAAGCGTCGACTCGAACTCCTCCGTCTCGTGCGAATCAAGACCAGATGACGGCTCATCGAGGAGCAGGACCGTCGGTGACGTGGCCAGGGCTCGTCCGAGCTCGACCAGCCGCGACGCTCCGAGTGGTATGCCCACGGCAAGCCGGTTGGCAAACGCGCCGAGGCCCAATGAGTCGATCAGGCCGTCGACAACCTGGTTCTCCGCGGGATCGTTCGACCTGAGGCTCCCGAAAGTGAAGAGATCGGACCAGATCCTTCTTTTGGATCGGCGAGTGCGATAGGCGAGGACCAGATGTTGGCGGACTGTGAGACCGCCGAAGATCTCGGGGTGTTGGAATGTGCGCGCCAGACCACGCTCGGCCCTGACTTGTGGTGACGCGTGGGTGACATCGTCGCCGTTCATCAACACCCGGCCACCCGAGGGGCGGATCAACCCCGACAGGACACCGAACAGGGTGCTCTTACCGGCACCATTCGGTCCGACGAGCCCCACAAACTCCTGTGCCGGAACGACCACGTCCACATCGTTGACCGCCAGCAGTCCCCCATAGCGCACGGTTACGCCGGTGCATTCAATGCGTCGCAGGGCATCGTCCGGGATGGTCACGGTCCCACCTCTGTGGCTGGGCGGGCGAGGTCGGGTGCAGATGTGGGACCGGGGTCCGGGCGGCGGACGCTTGTCACAGAGGACGAGACCGTTGTCGCCAATCGTCCGAGCGATCGGCCCAACCGCACCACGATGCCGTCAGGATCCTTGGCCACCGAGATCGCCCCCAGCCCGAACAGGATCGCCGGCACCTCGGCCCAGCGCACCGGCACATATGCCTGGAACACAGCCGGCAATAGAACGAATGCCAGGCCACTGATTGCTGCACCAGCGATCGACCGGATGCCCAACGTCACGACGACGGCCAGCCACGCCAGGCCTGCGAACGTCTCGAACGACTCCGGTTGGGCGACGAAGGAGTTGATGGCGATGAACGCGCCGCCGACACCGGCGATGAATGCGCCCAGAGCGCCTACGATCACCTTGACCTGGACGACGCTGACGCCAAGGGTCCGCGAGGCTGCTTCCGAGTCGCGGACAGCACGGAGAGCCAGGCCTGTTGTCGAGCGTCGCAGATTGACGATGAGAGCGGCAAATATCAAAAAGACCACGAACGCCAGATAGAAGAAGGCCATGTTGCCGTTGGCGAATCTCGGTCGATTGATCGTGACGCCGAGGCCTCCCTGCTCGAACTGGTTCAGAGTGAATACCAACGTCTCGATGAGAAGTCCGAAGCTCAATGTGACAAGGGCGACGTAGAGATCACCGAGACGGATGGTCAACAGACCGATTACGGCACCGACAATCGCCATCAAAAGCCCGGCCAGAACGATTGCCGCCAGCACCGGTAGATGCCACAGCGACACGAACTGCGCCGCAGCCAGTGCCCCACCGCCGGCGAAGATGATCTGTGAGAGCCAGAGCATCCCGCCTTCGCCCGTGACAACAGTGAACGACAGGAATGCGATCGCACAGCACATCCCTCCTGCCGCCAACCCCAGCCAATACGGCGACCCGTGGAAGATCAGAGGGACAGCGGCGACCAGGACCACAGGAACAAGCGATAGGACGGCCGTTGGACGGCTCTTCTTCCGCCATGGTGCGGCCGAGCCAGTAGCGGCTGACTCTTCGTTCGCGGGACGGATCGCCTGGTCGAGTGGCCCACCTGCAGTCGACTCGTCGGCCACAGAACCCGAGCGGAGCAAGTAAACGAAGAGGAATATCAGCATGAAACCGAAAGGTATGGCCGGGACGATCGCGGCCGTGAAGGAGCTCGCCGGGGGCAGATATTTCTGCACCACGTCGGTGACCACTCCCATGGCGATGGAGATGGCCACCGCGGCGACCAATGAACGCAGGCGCGCGGCGACGATCACCGCGAAAGCGGTCGCCGTCAGCTCCGCCATACCCACAGCCGTCAAACCGTTGGTCGGCGCGATCAGGATTCCGGCCAACCCCGCGATCATGGTGCTGACCGCCCACACCCCGACCGCCACCCGCCCGGGGTTGACACCCGAGAGCGATGTCATCGATTCAGAGTCGACGTTTGCCCGTATGTACAGCCCGACACGGGTGAACTTGAGGATGATGGTCCCGACGATCACGAGAAACAGCACGAACCCATAAGTGACGAGTTGATTCGTTGTTACCGGCGATCCCAAAAAGTCGTAAGTCCGATCGGTCGACAACGCCAACCCCGGTGCCGGATTTACCGTCTGCGTACCGAAGACGAGGTCGGCCAGTGCCGGAAGGGCTACCGACAGCCCGATGGTCACGACCAATTTCACGAGCGTGGGCCGGTTGCGGACGAATCTGAACAGCACCCCGTAAAGCACGACTCCGAGCATCGGAGCCATCACAAGGAGCGACACGAGACCCGCGTCCACGGTCGTCCACCCGTGCTGAGTGTTCAGCCAGTAGTAAAAGCGGGCGATTACGTACGCCATCGATCCGAATGCCAGGTTGAGCACTCCGGTCGATACGAAGGTGACCACCAAGCCCGATGACGCGATGGCGTAGATGGCGCCGAGCGCGAGTCCGGCTAATACGTACTGCAGCACCGCTTCAACCCAATGCTCCCCTTAACCCAAGGGCCGCTCGCACGGCTGCTGCGGGCTCAGGGCCCGCACGTCCCCAAAATTTCGACGTCGTAACAATAGGTTCGATGTCGTACAAAATTCGAATACCTCACCGGGGTCGCTCAAGAATAGCGTTCTCCGTTGAGGGAAACCAGACTTTTTTGGAATGTGACCTGGAGTCACACCTCCATGACGGATCTCGACAGGATGACGCCGGTTTGGCGGACATGAGACCCGGTAGACGTAAGATCGTCATTCTCTGAGCTGAAATCACCGCTCTTCCCATGGGGCCGGTATGCTTTCCGAGGTGGTCAGCGAACCTGGTCCGGAAAACCCGTTGAGCTGGCGCGAGCAGGCCGTGGCCCGCTCCCTCGATTCCGCCCGTGCACGGGCGGAGAGCCGCGTTCAGCGGTTCATCGACGCAGCACTCGACCTTATGAACGAGAGCGCCTCCGGTAAGGAGTTCACAGTTCAGGAGGTCATTGAAAGATCGGGACAGTCCCTTCGTAGCTTCTACCAGTACTTCGGCGGAAAGCAGGAGCTGTTGCTTGCGCTGTTCGAGGAGTCGGTGCGGTCGACGGCGGAGGATCTACGCGAACGGACCGACTCGGAGAACGACCCGCTCGAGCGTCTGCACCGCTTCGTGATCGATTACTACTGGCTGTGTCGACCGACACCCAAGTCAGGGACCTCCAAGCGGAAGCGGTCTCCGCGGGCCCTGGCCGAGTTCGCGCAGCAGCTCATGACGGCACACCCGAAGGAAGCGACCCGTGCGTATGCGCCGCTGGTGTCGTTGTTCGACGAGATTCTGGACAACGCGGTGGAAGCCGGGGTGATCAGGACCGATCTCGGACGGAGGCGTCTCGCAGGCGCAGTCCTCGAGGCGATCATGTTCAACGCCTTCTCGATGACCATCGGCGGGTCTCTTCCCGCCTCTGACGATGACGACGATGCCGAAGACCTGTGGGAGCTGATCCTCCACGGGATTGCGAGCAACCGAAACTGAATTCTGGTCTGCAACCGGCCGGTTCAACGCCGAGAGCCGAGCCACATGGATGTAGCTGAATTCCTTGGTTTGAGCCCGGACCGCGACCTGAACCGTTGGGTCCTTCCGGTAACACGCGGAATCTGCTCGGGCACCGGACGTCTGTTCGGAGGCTGTGGTCTCGCCGCCGGGATAGCGGCGATGGAGTCGGTCACCGGACGGCGGACCATGTGGGCCACAGCGCAGTACCTGTCACAATCGGAACCTCCCGATCTCATGGACCTCGACGTCATAGTGGCCGCCAGAGGTCGATCGACGACTCAGGCACGCGTGGTAGCCCATGTCGTCGAGCGCGAGATACTCACCGTCAACGCCGCTCTCGGTGCACGCGACTACGAACGGTCTGGACAATGGGCGGAGATGCCCGAGGTGCCTCCGCCCGGGGACTGTCCGGTTCGCAAGACCCGTTCGGAAACAACGGGGACACTGTCCGGTCGAATCCAGGTCCGCATCGCCAACGGCCGCGATGCGGATGAGCTCGACGGAACGCCGGGGACCGGAAGGTGTGCGCTTTGGGCCCGGTTGCCGGAAACGCTCGACATGTCCGCAGCCGCCCTGGCAGTTCTCGGCGACTACGCCGGAATCGGTGTGGGACAAGCGTTCGGTGAGCTGACAGCAGGAACCAGTCTCGACAACACCGTGCGCGTCGTGCGCCTGGTGGAAACCGATTGGGTTCTTCTCGACATCCGCATGCACGCCGTCTACGAGGGTGTCGCGCACTGCCTCGCCCATCTGTGGGCAGCGGACGGGACGCTTCTTGCCACGGCGAGCCAATCCTGCACGGTGAGGGCACTCAGGATTCCGTAATCCGGCGACACGGTCACGCCATGCGCGTCACACGGTAATGGCGTTCTCAAACCTGGTTACACTTCGACCTCTCAGCACCGACGGGGGCCACGGAGGGCGCAACGATGAGCGAGCGCAGGGTAGCCATTGTCACGGGTGGAGGCTCCGGGATCGGACTTGCGATCAGCTCGCGCCTGGCGGCAGACGGTGCTGCAGTCGCGGTGTTCGATCGCGACGGCGCATCTGCTCGTGCTGCGGCGACGGGGATCACCGACGCGGGGAATACGGCGATGGGAGTCGAGGTCGACGTGACCGACCGTTCGCGCATCGACTCCGCGGTAGGTGAGGTATGTGCCGAACTGGGCGGCCCCACGATCCTGGTGAACAACGCGGGCATCCAGGGCTTCGATCGATTCCTCTCGATCAGTAAGGAGAAATGGGACCGCATCCTCGCCGTCAACCTGACCGGCACGTTCGACTGCTGCCAGGTCGTCGTACCTCACATGATCGAAGCAGGATGGGGACGGATCGTGAACATCTCTTCGTCGAGTGCCCAGAGCGGACAGCAGATGATGACGCACTACGTCGCGTCGAAAGCAGGTGTCATCGGGTTCACCAAGGCTCTGGCGCTCGAGCTCGGGCCTAAGGGGATCACTGTCAACACGATCCCTCCCGGCTTCATAGACACGCCGATGTTGCGGGATTCCGAAAGCAGAGGATTGCTCGGCGAAAGTGTCGATTTCTGGGCTTCGAAGACGCCGGTCCGCCGCGTTGGGCGGCCCGAGGACATCGCCGCGGCGTGCGCATTCTTGGTTCGCGACGAGTCGGACTACATCACGGGTCAGGTGATCGGGGTTAACGGCGGCCGCAACACCTGAGGATCGCCGATGGATTGTCAGACGCCGTCGCGCTGCAGGAGCATCACGCCAGAGGGCGTCCCGCCGCCCGTCGTCACAACCGCGGTAGTGGCGTCGCTCACCTGACGGTCACCGGCATCGTTTCTCAGTTGCGTAATCGCCTCGTAGATGAAGCCGAATCCGTGCGTCCGTCCCTCCGACAGTTGTCCGCCGTGGGGGTTCACAGGCAGCTCGCCGTCGAGGGCTATCCGTTTGCCGCCTTCGAGCCAGTCCTGTGCCTCGCCGTACCCGCAGAAACCGAGGCCCTCCAACCACGAGATCGCGTTGAACGTGAATCCGTCGTAGACGAGCGCGACATCGATATCTGCCGGACGCAGAGAGGTCCGCGTCCACATGTGGGCAGCTTGACCGAGCACCTGGGGCTCGTGGGTAACCGTTTCCTGATCCCACGACACCCGCTCGAGGATCTGCGTACCCACCGCTTCGACTCGAATTGCAGGCTTCGGAAGGTCGGACGCGACCGACGCAGCGGAAACCACCACAGCGATCGAACAGTCGCAGGGGACGTCGCAGTCATACAGACCGAATGGCGTCGATATCAACCGCGCCGAAAGGTAGTCGTCCATGGTCATCGGGTCGCGATAAATCGCCGCCGGATTGCGCGCCGCATTCGCTCGAGCGTTGAGCGCGATCACTCCGAGCATCTCGCGCGTGGATTTGTAACGGTGCATGTACTGACTCGCGTTCATGGCGATCCAGTTCGCCGCGGACATCGCACCGAATGGTGCACGCCATTCCCTCATCGGACCCGATACCCGATCCGATTTAGGGCCACCCAGGTGCAGGGCGGCATAAGTTGACTCCCACACGGTCCTGAAACACAGAACGTGCCGGCACAATCCGCTCGCGACCGCGAGAATCGCTGCTATCAATGCGCCCCCGGGACCCGGGATCTCCATGCCTCCGTTGAACCAGGTGGGCCTCAGACGTAGGGCCTCTTCGACAGCGAAGATCCCACCCTCGGTCACTCCGCTCCCCGCTCCACCGGGGTAGGTCGACAAGCCGTCGATGTCTTCGAGGGTCAATCCGGCGTCGGCCACCGCCATTTCGCAGGCATCCACGGTGAGCGATAGAGGATCGACCATCAACCGCCGTCCGAGGGCGGATCTTCCGATTCCCGACAAGACGGCGCGATGTTCGTAGCGATCATCGCTCAAGGGACTACGGGGTGAGAAGGGTCCGGGCTCCTTGACTGGATTAGAGGCGTCTTCGATTCCCGAGGGCTCGAATAGCGGCAACCAGACGTCGTCGCAATGTTCGAAGGTGACCGACACCTGCTGGCCGACGTGGACATCGTCGGGGTCGCATCCGACGACATTCGTCGTCAGGTGAACTGTCGGATCCTCGGCCAACGCCACATTCGCGATGACGTATGGCGGCTCGAAGTCAGGCGACCATCGCTGCACATTGACCGTGAATCCCACGACAGTCGCCTCGCCGGATACTGGCTCGGTCGTCCACGATCTGCTTCGACACTTCGGGCAGATAGGCGACGGCGGGTGGACGAATTCGCCACAGTCGGAGCACTTCTGGATCCGCAGGCGCCCATCCGAGCCGGATTTCCAGAACCACTCGTTGGCAACCGTCAGCTCTGGTAGAGGCCTCATACATCTTCCTTGATCCAACGGGGGCATGCGTTACTGCCGCGCCGCGCAAACAGGCGCCCGGAAGATACCCTCTGTTCTCCACTCCCGGCATCTACTACTGAAAGCTGGTGAGCTTTGAAAACCATCGTCCTCGGCGCATCGAGCGGGCTCGGTCGCTGCATCGGGATCGGTCTGGCGAAGAAAGGAGCGGATGTCGCTCTTTTGGCCAGGCGGGCCGACATGCTCGACGACGCAGCGGCAGAGGCCGGTCCAACGTCGTTTGCCGTGCCTTGCGATGTGACTGAACCATCTTCGGTCCGAGCCGCAATAGACCAAGCGACCAGCAGGCTCGGAGGCCTCGACGGCCTGGTGTACGCAACGGGCGTCGGTACGCTCGCCCGCCTGATCGATACCGGCGCCGACTCGTGGCAACGCCTCTTCGCCACCAATGTGACGGGTGCTGCAATCGTCACTGCTGCCGCCCTCCCCCACCTCGTCGAATCGAACGGCGTCGCCATCTACCTCTCCTCGGTCAGTGCGTCGATAACTGCGCCATGGCCGGGATTGGGCGCGTACCTGGTGAGCAAGGCGGCGTTGGACAAATTGATCGAGGCTTTGCGCGGAGAGCATCCAACTGTTGGGTTCACGCGCCTGATCGTCGGCGACACAGCCGGTGGAGAGGGCGCGGGGATGACGCAGTTCGCCAACGATTGGGATCCCGAGCTCGCCATGGAGCTCGGGCAACTATGGGTGGAGCGTGCGCTGCTCACAGGCTCGCTACTCGACGTCGAAGAACTGGTCTCCACTGTCGACTACGTGCTGGGCCGAAGCGGCGGTACGAACATCCCGTCGGTGGCCGTCGTCCCCCGCCGGCCAGCCTGAAAACCCTCAACGTATTCTGAGCTCACGCTTCAGGATCTTGCCCGACGGGTTGCGCGGCAGCGCATCGAGGAACGTGATCTCCTTCGGTACCTTGAACCGGGCCAGCCGGCGGCGGCAGTGCTCGACGAGTTCGTCCTGTGTGGCCGTGGCACCATTTCGAAGCACGACGAAGGCAACGGGAACTTCGCCCCACCGCTCGTCTGAACGCCCCACCACGGCCGCCTCGAGTACCGACTCGTGTTCGTACAGGACGCGTTCGACCTCTGACCCGGCGATGTTCTCGCCGCCCGACACGATCATGTCCTTCAGCCGGTCGACGATGAAGAGATAGCCGTCCTCGTCGCGGACCCCTATATCGCCGGTGTGGAACCAGCCGCCAGAGAACGCTGCTGAAGTGGCATCCGGATCTTTCCAGTAACCCTTGAACACCTTCGGACCGCGCAACACGATCTCACCCCGTTCACCGTCGCGAAGGGGTTCGCCTTGCTCGTCCCAGATGTCGACCTCTACGTAAAGGCAGGGCCGGCCCACGCTTCCACGCTTGGTGACGATGCTCTCCCGGTCCAAGAATGTGTCACCCGAGACTGTCTCGGTCAGGCCGTACGCGTCTGCGAACCATGCTTTCGGGAACGTCCGCTGCAGGCGCTCGATGAGCGGCAACGGCATCTTCTCTCCCCCGTTCACGATCACCCTGACAGACGACAGATCGTGCTGATCTATCTCCGGTAGGGCGAGCAGCGCATTGACCATGGCCGGGGCGAGCCAAACAGTTGTCACCCGCGAACGCTCGATCTCATCTGCCACCGCGGCGGCATCGAACATGCGATGGATGATCGTCGTAGCGCCCGCCGCGATGAGTGACGTCGTCGTCAGATCGAGCGCCCCCACGTGGTAAAGCGGTCCACAAGCGAGCCCTAGTTCCGCATTCGTGAACCCGAACTCGACGATGTGCGCAAAGTTTTTCCAGGCGACATTGGCGTGCGTGAGCATGACGCCCTTCGGGCGACCTGTGGTTCCCGAGGTGTACATCAGGCGATGGATGTCGTCGGGCCCTGTCGGAGCACATGGAAACGACGGGCCGGTCCGGCGAAGCTCGTCGAGCTGCATCCATCCATCGGCAGCGGATCGAGAGATGCACGCACGAAACAACGGCTTGGAGATGTCCCTCGTCGCGTCGTTCCCGAGTTCGACCAGCAGCTCGTCGCATACGAGGGCGCGTGCCTCTGAATGCTCGAGGATGTACCGCACCTCGGGCGCTGCCAGGCGCCAATTGATCGGCATTGCGACCGCTCCGAGGCAGTTGGCGGCGAATACCGTCTCCAGAAACTCCGGGCAGTTGTACGAAAGGAGACCTACGACGTCGCCACGGCCGACGCCTTGGCGGTGTAGTCCGCCGGCCAGGCGAGACGCCCGTTCGGCCATCTCCCCGTATGTGATCGTCGTGGCTTCGAACACCGTCATCGCCTTGTCCGGCGTCCGGGTCGCATGATGAGCGAGTACGGCGAACCAGTTCATGTCTACGTGATTCATAGTTCCCCGACCTAGATAACACGATGGGCTGGCATGGTTCCCACATGCGTCCTAGCGTCGCCGTAATGCCCCGAGCCGAGGCCAGGACCGATACCCGGCGCAACCCGAAATGGGTGGCGCGCCGGGAGGCGATCGTCGACACCTCCGCACGCCTCTTCGCCAGAGGCGGATACCATGCCACCGGCATCAATGAGTTGTGTGAGGCGAACGACCTCGGCAAGGGAGCTCTTTACCACTACATCGGCTCCAAAGAGGAGTTGCTCGCAGCCGTCCACGACCGCGTCATGGACGAGGTGATACTCGGCGCCGATCGCGTGGCGCTCGCCGGCGGCACGCCTTCCGAGCAGCTGACGATGCTCGGAAACGAGTTGCTCGCGGTTATCCATCGTTACCCGGATCACGTGTGGGTGTTCCTCCACGATTTTCCCGCCCTCACCGGAGATCGGGCCGCCGAGTTCCGCAGGCGCCGACACGACTACGAAAATCGTGTCGAAGAGGTACTCCGCGCCGGCATCGAAACAGGTGAGTTCCGTGACATCGATCCGTGGCTTTCTGCACGTGCGTGGCTCGGGATGCACAACTACACGTATCTGTGGATGAAGAGGGGGGGCCGATTGTCCGCCCGCGACGTTGCGAAGCCCTTCGCCGAGATCTTCATGCGGGGAATTGCGAGCCGGCCCAACCCGAGTTCGGATCACGGCGCGGAATAACCCCCGTCGACGATCAGCGCCGAGCCGGTGGTCCATGACGAGTCGGAGCCGGCCAAATAGGAGTACGCACCGGTCAGGTCATCGGCCGCCCCCAAACCAAGTGGGTGTCGGGCGGCGATCACGTCGAGCGATTCGGGTGGGAGGCCGTCATGAATCGCTGAGCGAAAGGTTCCCGGGCACAC
Organism: Acidimicrobiales bacterium; assembly: GCA_049281195.1. Lineage (GTDB taxonomy): Bacteria > Actinomycetota > Acidimicrobiia > Acidimicrobiales > CAVXTF01 > JBAPRR01. Next base: position 8,718 of record JBAPRR010000222.1, on the reverse strand, counting down.
GCAATTTACGCGGATCCCATCGCGCGCATACTCGACCGCGGCGACCTTGGCGAGCTGTATGACCGCAGCCTTCGTCGCGCAGTACGGAGCTGCATGGGACCACGCTGTAATCCCAGCCACCGACGCAGTCAGCACGATCGAACCTGAGCTTTGGGTGCGCATGACCGCAACCGCGGCCCGGATCCCGTTCACGGCACCAAGCACGTTCACCCGGAACGCGCGCTCCCAGTCCTCTGTCGCCAGGTTGTGAATTCGACCGTTCGGCGAGAGCACGCCGGCGTTTTGAATGAGCACGTCGAGGCGACCGAAGCGTTCGACCGCCAAAGCGACGACGGCTTGCACCTGCTCGAAAACGCTCACATCGGCGAGAGCCGTCTCGACCTTGCGACCGGTCTCCGGTAGGCCCGCGACGGTCGTTTCGAGCGACGATCCGCTCACGTCACTGAGCACCAGATCTGTCCCAGGCTCGCTTGCGAGCCTGTGCGATATCGCCGCCCCCAAGGCCCCGCCGGCGCCCGTGATCGCGACAACCCGAGCGCGTTCGGCAACGTGGCTCACGCGGGGAGGCGAGCGTCGAAGACAGGTGGGTTCACATTCTGAACAGTCACGGACCTACTCATTGTTTGTACCGACCGGTACGATACATGTCCCGTGGCCACCGCTACCGTCCCCTCGACGTTCTCGAAGCGTGATCTGGTCGAGATGCACCGGAGGATGCTCCTGATCCGAGGCTTCGAAGAGCGGGTTGCGACCCTCTATCGAGAGGGCGAGGTTCCCGGTTTCGTCCACCTGTCGATCGGTCAGGAAGCGGCGGCCGTCGGCGCCTGCTGGCCACTGACTCGAGACGACGTCATCACATCCACACATCGAGGACATGGGCACTGTCTTGCCAAGGGCCTTGACCCGCTTGGAATGTTCGCCGAGCTGATGGGCAAAGACGGGGGTACCAATCGGGGCCGGGGCGGGTCCATGCACATAGCTGACCCGAACCTCGGCATCTTCGGAGCCAATGGGATCGTGGCCGCGGGACTCCCCATCGCGGTCGGTGCCGCCACCGCCTCACAGCTCCGAGATGACCAAACAGTTGCGATCGCGTTCTTCGGTGACGGCGCACCCGCACAGGGTGCATTCCACGAAGCGTTGAACCTTGCTTCTGTATGGAAGCTGCCTGTGATCTTCTTCTGCGAGAACAACGGGTATGCCGAGTTCTCACCGACGCTGACCCAGCACGGGACGACACTCGACAAGCGTGCGGCCGGATACGGGATCCGCTACACAGCGGTCGACGGAAACGACGTCGTGGCGACGGCTTCGGTTGTCCAGGCCCTCGTCGAAAGGGTGCGAAACGGTGGCGGCCCAGCGGTGGTCGAGGCTGCCACCTACCGATGGCACGGCCATTATGAAGGCGATCCCGAGCGTTACCGGTCCACCGACGAGATGCGGGAGTGGGAAGGGCGCGACCCGCTCGTTGTCCACGGGCGCCGTCTACGGGATGTTGGGGTAGGAGAAGACGAGCTCGAGGCACTCGAGATGGAGGTCGAAGACGGGCTGGACTCGGCAGTGGCCGAAGCCAGAGGGCTCTCCGGTCCTTCCGTGAGCACGCTGGCCGATTTCGTCGTTCGCCCCCGACCAGTTCGCGCCGAGCCCCACGCTCCGACGGCCGACGCTGCGCCGTTCCGGACCATGGACGCGATCCGAGCGGCGCTGGAGGTAGAGCTCGCCACGGACGAGAGCGTATTTGTGGCCGGCATCGACGTGGGAGCAGGCGGGAACGTATTCGGCCTCACCCGTGGGTTGCGCGATCAGTTCGGCGATCGCGTTCGTGACACGCCGATCTCCGAGACGGCGATCATCGGTTTAGCGGTGGGAGCAGCGATGGCGGGCATGCGACCTGTGGTCGAGATGATGTATCTCGACTTTTTGGGCGTCTGCTTCGACCAGCTGCTCAATCAGGCGGCAAATCTGCCGTTCATGACGGGCGGCTCGGCCCAGATGGCGCTCACCGTGCGCACGCAGTTTGGGGCAGGCCGCTCGTCGGGAAGCCAACACTCTCAGAGCCTCGAAGCCCTGCTTGCAGCAGTTCCCGGACTGACCGTCGTGATGCCGTCAACTCCGGCCGATACCTACGGCCTTCTACGCTCTGCCATCCAGGACCCGAATCCGGTCGTCTTCATAGAAAACCGGTTGCTCTATGGGATGAAGGGACCGCAACCGCCGGTCGACCATTTCGTCCCCATCGGAGCATCCAAGGTGGTGCGCGCCGGAACAGATGTAACGGTCGTGTCCGTGTCGAGGATGGTCCACGAAGCTGTCGCAGCAGCGGCTGCTCTCGCCGACGATGGCATCTCCGTCGAGGTCATAGACCTGAGAACCGTTGCTCCGCTCGACATGGTGCCAATACTCGAATCGGTCCATAAGACCAGCCGGCTCTTGATCGCACACGAAGCGGCGGTGCCGTTCGGCATCGGTGCGGAGATCGCTGCTGTTGTTGCCCGTGAAGGTTTCTGGGATCTCGACGCACCAGTAGAACGCGTTGGAGCCGCGGCCACACCACCTCCTTACTCACCCGACCTCGAGCACGCCTGGCTACCGGACCGGGACGACATCACAGACGCGATCCGCCGCCTGGTGGCCATTTAGCCCTTCGGCCTCGCGTTTGTGGCTCAGCAACCCAGATTGCGGGCGATCACAATGTGTTGGATCTCGTTGGTTCCCTCGCCGATCTCGAGAACCTTCGAATCGCAGTAGAAACGGGCCACCGGCGAGTCGAGCATGTAGCCCACACCGCCGTGGATCTGTACGGATTCCGATGCTGCAGAGACGGCCAACCGGCTCGCCTTCAGTTTTGCCATCGCCGCTTCGGTCTGAAACGGCTTGCCTGCGTCGCGCAGGTACGCAGCCCGGTAGGTGAGCCACCTGGCTGCTTCGAGCTCGGTGGCGATGTCGGCGAGCTTGAACTGCACTGCTTGGAACTTCGAAATCGGCCGGCCGAACTGGATACGGGTCTTGGCGTATGCGGTCGCCATGTCGAGCACCGCCCGGGTAAGGCTGAGCGAGAGTGCGGCTATCGAGATGCGTCCCACTTCGAGAGTGCTCAGGAACTGCGCGAGTCCCATTTCCGGATCTCCGAGCAGATTGTCATCGGGCACCCACACGTCGTCGAAGTACAGCTCGCGGGTGTCGAGGCCACGCCACCCGATGCCCTTCATCTTCGGTCCCATGGTGAACCCAGGGGTGTCCTTCTCCACAACGAAGCTGGCGTACCCGGCGGAGCTATCCTCCGATCCGGTCCGCGCGAGCAAGGTCACCCCGAACGACATGTCGGTACCCGCATTGGAGATGAACGTCTTGCGGCCGTTTATCGTCCAGCCGCCGTCATGGCGGACAGCGCGGGTCTTGATGCCACGCGCGTCCGATCCGGCATCGGGTTCGGTAAGCCCGAACGCGCCGAGGGCACGCCCTTCAGCCAGCGGTCTGAGCCAGCGCTCGCGTTGCGCATCTGTGCCGAACAGCTTGAGGGGCAGCGATCCGATCGTGACGTGCGCCTGCCATGCCGCAGCAACCGACTGGTCGCCAAGGCCTATCTGCTCCATCGCTGCGACGAATCCCACAGTGGACATTCCTATGCCGCCCCACTCGACGGGGACGAGCATCCCCAACAGTCCGAGCTCGCCCATCTCGCGAAGAAGATCGGTTGGACACCGCGCCTGGTCCCAAGCCACGGGGGCGCGAACGGCGATCTCTTTCTGAGCGAAGTCGCGGCATAGCTCAACCAGGTCGCGTTCGGACTCAGTCAGCTCGAAGTCCATAAGGGTGATGTTATTGGACCGAACGGTACAGGGCGGTACGATCGCGTCATGGTTTCCGACCGCGCTCCGCACGTGTTCCCGGTGTTCGAGAGCCTCGAGTCCGAGCGCCTCCATCGCAAGCAACGGCTGGCGGCGGCTTTCCGCATCTTCGGCGCATTCGGATTCGACGAGGGCACGGCGGGTCACATAACCGCTCGGGACCCGGAGCTGCTGGACCACTTCTGGGTCAATCCGCTCGGCATGAGCTTCAAGCAGATCCGCGTGAAGGACCTGATGCTCGTGAACGACCTAGGACAGGTTGTAGAGGGCAACTGGCCGCTAAATAAGGCCGCCTTCGTCATTCACTCGCAGATCCACGCGGCACGGCCCGACGTCGTGTCCGCGGCGCATTCGCACTCGGTCCACGGAAAGGCCTGGTCGTCGCTGCGCCGGAAACTCGATCCCCTGACGCAGGATGCGTGCGCCTTCTATGGCGATCATGCCTTGTTCGACGATTACACGGGCGCCGTGCTCGACTTGGACGAGGGAAAGCGGATCGCCCACGCGCTCGGCGGATGCAAGGCGGCAATCCTTTCCAACCACGGTCTTTTGACGGTCGGAGAGACCGTCGATGAGGCGGCGTGGTGGTTCATCACGATGGAGCGGACATGTCAGGTACAGCTCCTCGCAGAAGCCTCCGGCGATCCGGTTCTGATCGACCCGGAACAGGCAGAGAAAACGGCCGGTCAGACAGGCGGCCACCGCACCGGCTGGCGCCAGTTCCAACCGCTGTACGACACGATCGTCGCCGAGCAGCCCGGCCTGCTCGAGGAATAGGAACTAGGACTCCGCATCGTCTCGAGCGGGCTGCGGCAGATGGGACATGAATTTCTGAGACCAGTCCATCAGGTCGGCAGGGACGAAATAGCCGGATTCGTCGTTTATCTTCGACCAATTCTCCGCTATGCCTTCGATTGCAGGTGTCGGTCCCTGGTGCACGTACCCGTCTGTTGAGCCTATGAAAAGGCGGGCGAAACGACCGGCACCTGCCGTGTAGATCTCACCGGTGACCGGGCAATCCTCGTGGGACAGGAACGCTGCCATCGGCGAGACGAGCTCAGGCGCCATCTGGGTGGCAGCCTCTGGCGAAGCGGGACCTGCCATACGCGTCATCGCTGCCGGCGCGATGAGGTTGACCTTGATCCCGTGCTCCGCACCGGCGAGGGCGATGCTCCTGGTCAGCCCTATGACTGCGGCCTTTGCGGCCGCGTAAGCGGTGTTGTTCGAAAGGCCGAAGATGCCTGAAGACGTCGTCATCACGATGCGGCCGTAGCCACGTTCGACCATGTGTGGCCACGTGGCGCGCGTCGTATTGACCGAGCCCCCGAGATGTACCGCCAGGTGTGCCTCGAGATTGCTCTCGCCTTGTGCCGGGGAAGACTTTCCCCACGTGGCGAACCTGATGATCCCGGCGTTGTTGATCAGGATGTCGATCCGCCCGAATTCGCTGATCGCGTGTTCGACGAGCGCATGCGCACCTGAGGTGGTGGACACATCTGCAGTGTCGGCAACGGCGATCCCGCCGGCCTTTGCGATCTCCGCCGCAACCGAAGATGCCGGCCCGGAATCCGCGCCGAGGCCATCCGTCGAGCCGCCGAGATCGTTAACGACGATGCTCCCACCACGCTCGGCCAACAACAGCGCATAGGCCCGGCCGATGCCGCGCCCAGCGCCGGTCACTACGGCGACGCGCCCACCGAAGTCGAGAGCGTTCAGGCAGCCACCGGAGCTTTGAACCCGAGCAGCCCGCCGAGAGTGCCACCCAACATGGCTGCCCGCTCGTCTGCCGGCACGCCGGCAAACAGTTTCGCTATCAACTCGGGGCTGTGGCGGAAGGTGCCTTCGGCATGCGGATAGTCGGCGCCCCACACGATGGTCGAAACGCCTGTGATGTGACGGGAGGCCACTGCCACCGGATCGTCTTGGAAAGAGACGTGGAATTGCCTACGGACATACTCGCTCGGCGTCAGCGGGTATGGCCAACGCTCGTTCATACGGAACATGCGGGCCATCGCGGGCTGGTCGTGTTCCGGGCGCTCTTCGTCCCAGTAACCGAGCCACCAGTCGGCATCCTGGCCCACACCGGTGACCCACGCTTTCTCCATCGCACCGACCAGCGATCCGAGCCAATGCGCATTGAACTCGATCAGTCCGAAGTGCAGGTCCGGGTATCGCTCCGGTACGCCGCCGCCGACCAGCTCGACGATGATCTGTTGCGGATTGATCGTGTTGTAGACGCACTGGGTCATCATCCGCCGTGAGGCGAGCTCTCCGTCCATGGGCTTGTTCACCTGGTCGGCCATGTGCATGACGGTCCTGAGCGTGGTCGATTTGGGATCGTCGACCTTCACCCCGCCGGTCGCGCAGTGGAAGAAGACGTGTACGCCGTTTGCCTGTGCCGCCGCCCACACCGGCTCCAGGTCCGCCGAGTAGTAGGGCTGGGGTGACACGGCCGGAAGGAGAATCCCGCGGAACCCCGCGTCGGCCACACGCTCTATCTCCGCGACGGCGTCGTCGATGTCGGTGATCGGTACAGGAGCGGTCGGCGCCAGGCGCGCGAAGTAAGGGGTGAACCGCTCGATGATGTAGTCGTTGTAGACACGGGCATGCGCCATCGAAAGCTCGTGGTCGTCCGAGAAGAGCCCGAACAACGACAGGTTCGGGTGCATGAGTTGCGCGTCGATGCCGTCGAGTTCGAGGTCCTCCATGATGCGGTCGGGATCACCCGTGTTCGGAGAGCCGTCGTAGTGCCTGAAGCGCGAGACCGTCCAGCCCTCGAAGCTCGGCGAGTGGAGGCGGCGGAAGTCGCGCACCCCACCTTCGGCGAGCGGCTCGATCTCAAAGTCCTCCTCCCACACGGCCTTGTCCCTGAGATGCCTCGGGAGGCGGGTGAGGAAGAGGTCGGTCGGCTCGAGGATGTGGCCATCCGCCGAAACAACAAAGTCCTTATCCGTCATCTGTGATGACCTTCCTGCGCTGGACTCGTCTGGATGTGGAGCGACACTACGACTTTGCTCCTCAGGCGCGGCAAGGCGCCTTTCAGAGCAAATTTTAGACCAACCGGTCGGTACATGCAATCGTGGACAGTCACGCAACGCCTGCCGGGACCAGAAGGGAGAGTGATGGCCAAAAGGTGGAAGAGACGTCCTGAGGGCTCGACCTGGGGAGATTGGGGCGACGAGGACGAACTCGGTCGGATCAACCTGATCACGCCTGAAAAGGTCCTCGAGGGAGTGCGCGAGGTCGAGGCGGGAATCAGCTTCTGTCTGAGCCTCCCCCTCGACTATCCCGGTGGGACGTCGCTCAACCAAAGACGCCATCCACCGATCCTCAGTCCCACCGAGGACATGGATGGCAACTCGGGGGTCTTCTACAACGTGCACATGAGCGAGATGCCCGACTGGGGCGACCCCCGCTACGTCGACGTATGGGCGGATGACGTCGTGACCCTGTCGCTTCAGTACTCGACGCAATGGGACTCGCTCGCCCACGTCGGCGCGGAGTTCGACGCGGACTCAGACGGTACGGAAGAGGCCGTCTACTACAACGGCTACCGCGCCGGCACAGACCTCGTGGGTCCTACAGATGACGCGAGGGGAGACGGCGGAAGCAACCGGTGCTTCGCTCATCATCTGGGTCTCGAGCACATGGCATTTCACGGGGTGCAGGGCCGGGGGGTACTTGTCGACCTCGCCGCACACGTCGGTGACGACCGGCGCGGGATCGACCGCAAAGCGCTCGAGGAGATCATCGCGGCCGACAACGTCGTCATTGAGCCCGGAGACATGCTCCTACTGCACACGGGCTTCGCGACGAGGGTTCTCGAATGGGACAGGGAACCTGATCCGGTGAAGATCCACACCATGTGCGCGTACCTGGACGCGCGCGACCAGTCCCTACTCGACTGGATCACAGAGTCGCAGATCTCGGCGCTCATCGCCGACAACTACGCGGTCGAAGGGCTGCTCGGCAAGGACCGCGATCCGAGCCGGCACTCATTCCTTCCCATTCACAACCTGTGCCTCTTCAAGCTCGGGGTACCGCTCGGCGAGATGTGGTACCTGCACGAGCTCGCTTTGTGGTTGCGCGACAACAAGCGCAGCCGGTTCCTGCTCACCGCACCTCCATTGCGGCTCCCCGGCACGGTGGGCTCGCCGGTCACCCCGATAGCTACCGTCTGATCTTCAACGGGTGGCGATCTTCAGCCTGTAGGCGCTCCACGATCCGACGAGCGCGACAAGCGCGACAAGCGGAACGACTTGTATTCGCCCGCTACGACCTTCCCGATCTCCTTGAACAACTTGGGGCGTCCGCCCGAGTTCAACAGGTACTTGCGGGGCTTGCCGGGAATGTTCGAGCCGAAGAAGTAGCTGCTCTCTCCGAAAGGCGAGGTGGCAGATCGGGTGTCAACCATGATCGTCCACTCGTCCTCAGCCGCCGGATCCACCTCGATCGTGTCGAAATCGTGCTCGCGCGCATAGACGAGCAGATCCATGATGAAGTCGACCTGATCGGAGTTGTAGCGGGGATTGTTTCCGGCAGCCGCATGCGGCCCTCCCGGGAAGAAGAGGTTCGGAAAGCCGTTCGTCTGCACACCTAAAAATGTCGTAGGCCCCTCCCCCCAGTGCTCGGTCAACGCGACGCCGTTTTTCCCTGTGATTCCCATGCGCAACAGCGCCCCGGTTCCGAAGTCAAAGCCGGTGGCCCACACGACGATGTCGAAATCGCGCTGTCCCTCGGCCGTCACGATCCCGGTCTTGGTGATGCGGCGGATCGGTGTGGCCTTCAGATCGACGAGGGAAACATTGGGCTTGTTGTACGCCTCGAAATAGCCCGTCACGAATGGAGGCCTCTTCTCGCCGAACCGGTG
>JBAPRR010000221.1:0-13228 GCA_049281195.1 Acidimicrobiales bacterium | reverse complement strand
GCTCCAGACGATCGGTGTGGGTGAACAGGTTGAGCTTGTCAGCGACATACCGCTCGTAGGTCAGGTGCCAATCGAGATGATCGGGAGCCAGCAGGGTGAGGATCCCGACGCCGGGCGATGTGGCGACCTCGGCGGCCTGAAAGCTCGAAACCTCTATGACGTACGCGTCGAACTCAGAGGCGTCGTAAAAGTCGGTTACGGGGGTTCCGATGTTCCCACCGAGGCCGACCTTCATCCCCGATGCAACGAGCGCCAGCGTGGCCAGCGTTGCCGTCATCGTCTTTCCCTTCGAGCCGGTCACAGCGATGACCCGCTTTCCGGCGAAGTCGTCGAACCACAAGGCCGTAGCCGTAGTCACAGGCACTCCGGCGTCACGAAGGCTCTCGAGCTCGGGCCGGTAGCGCGACACCCCCGGAGAGCGGATGAGTATGTCGAGGGACTCTCCCGCCACAGATGAGGGTGGCAGGACCCGGAGAGTGCGGGGGCCGCGGCCTGTCTGGAGCTCGATCTCAGAAGGGCTGCTCCCATCGTCGGAGGCGTCTTGAAAGACGACGACATCCGCGCCCCGGTCCAAAGCGATCGACGCGATCGCTCTCCCCTCGCGGCCTGTTCCCCAAATCCCGGTGCGGCGGCCCTCCAAAGATTCGATACCGAGCTTGCGCACCGCTAAGCCGACCGGAGCCCGCCGGGATCGAGAATCGACGCGGAACCAGCGGTAAGAGAACGCACCGTGGCGCGCACGGACTCGAACACCTGCGCCGGCGAAAGCCTGACGGTTTGGCTTTTGATGGCGCCCTCCACATACGGCTTGACCCTCTGCACCACCACGGAGCCGGCCCACTCCGGCGACCTCGACAGCTCGATGAAAGCGTCGGTCGACTCTTCGCGCGTGCCCACGCATTCGAAGGGCTTGCGTCCTATTTCGAGCAGGTCGATGAAGCCGGGCGCCTGATCGGCCCGAGACAACAGATCCGCGCCGAAGATCGATTCGAGATCGGCCGGTCCGAGCTGCGTGGCAAGCATCAAAAAGACGAATCGGCACTTCGGGCAGTCGTTGCACCATCCGTCGACCGGGCCGGTAAGGGAGAAGTTCTTGTTGCAGCTCCGGAATTCGTGAAAGTACCGGGGAAGTTGAGCGAAGGCTCCGGCGATCTCGAGCTCCGACAGATCCCGCAGGGTGGACCCGTAGGCGATGCCCGCAGTGATTCCGGCCAAGGCATCGCGCAACTCGACCTCGCACTCGCCGGACTTGCTCCACTGATGATTGACCTCGACCCCGTCAATGACGCGCGTCGGCTCGTCGGCGGAGCCTTCGAGTGCCATGACCGTCGTCGAGTAATCGAAGGCGTAACCGGCCAGGACGCAAATGAGAGAGATGATGGCGGTGATAGGGACGTGCCCGTTCAGAGCTCCGGCGTCGTTGAGCTCGAGAAGCTTGGTGTCGATGGTGCGCTTGACCGATGCGAGCGCCAGGCCTGACGTGTGTGCGGTACGGAGCGCGGCCGGCGACGGGTTGACACAGACGAGCACCGGATTCAGATCACGGAGCGCTTCTACGACCACGATCGAGTCTTTCCCTCCACCGATCGGGATTCCGATCCCGGAGACAGGCGCACCGTCGGTCACAGGACGAAGTGCCTCGATGTCCGCGCGGACCTCGACGGCCAAGGGAATCGGAATCCCGTTCGTGTAGGCGAACTCGCGCAGTCCTTTGTCGTACAGATCCGTGACGAAGGCCAGTTCCGCAGGGCTGAGCGGTCCTGAATCGATGTGGACGATGCCGGGCGCGGCGGCCTTGTAGTAGCTGGTGCCCGCGGCCATGTGCAGTAGCCGGACCACGCGGTCGAACGCCTGGTCACGGGAAGGATCGAGGTCGATGGGGCAGCCAAGCTCGATGCACTCGCAGAAGGTGTACGAGACCCCGCCGGGTCCCGACAATTCGTACCTGAGCTGGATCTTTCCCGAGGCCTGGTCGAACTCGTAACCGGTGGCGTGGAAGCTGTCGATCTCCTCGCGCCTGAAATGCATCGATCCTCGTCAGGGGGTTGGCGGGCCTTGAAAGTGTACCGGCCGGGTCCCCGGACAGCGCTTCTCAGAAGTACGTGGTGCCTTCGGTCCTCTCGACCGCCTCGTCGAGATCGCCGGTCCACACCCCGGTGGACAGGTACTTCCAGCCGCCGTCGGCAGAGACGACCACGATCACTCCCGACTCGATCGACTGGGCGCAACGCACCGCGCCGGCCATGGCCGCCCCGGTGGACACTCCGGCGAAGACCCCCACCTCGACCAGACGACGCGACCATTCGATCGACTGGCGAGCGTTGATCACCGTCTTGCGGTCCAACAGCTCAGGGCCGCCCAGGTCGTTGAAGATCGGAGGGATGTAGCCGTCGTCGAGGTTGCGGAGACCGTCGACCATCTCGCCGGCGGGAGGCTCTATGGCCCACACCTGAACGTCCGGGTTGCGCTCCTTCAGAAAGCGGCCCGCCCCGAGCAGGGTTCCAGAGGTACCGAGTCCGGCCACCAGATGCGTGATCTCAGGACAGTCACGCCAGATTTCAGGGCCCGTACCTTCGTAGTGGGCCTTCGGGTTGGCCCGGTTGGCGTACTGGTACAGGAAGACCCATTCAGGATGCTCGCCGTGGATCCTGTTGGCCAGGCGCACCGCCCCGTTCGATCCTTCGGAGCCCGGAGAATCGATGATCTCGGCACCGAAGATCGTGAGCAGCTGGCGGCGCTCCGCGGACACGTTGTCGGGCAGGACCACCTTGAGCTTGTAGCCCTTCACCCGCGACACCAGCGCGAGACCGATCCCGGTGTTGCCCGAGGATGGCTCGATCAGCGTGTCGCCGGGATTCAACAGGCCCTGCTTCTCGGCGTCCTCGATCATGCACAGCGCGATGCGGTCCTTCACCGATCCACCCGGGTTCTGGCCCTCCAGCTTCACCAGGATGCGGGCCTCGGGATTGGGGCTGAGAGAGCTCACATCGACCAACGGGGTGTTGCCGATCAGGTCGAGGATGCTCGGATAGATGGTCATCCGCCTGCCCCTGTGTTTCAGCCGCCGGCGACGGCGGGGAGGATCGAGATCCTGTCGCCCGACGACACTTTGGTGTCGAGCTGATTCAGGTAGCGGACGTCGTCGTCGTTCAGGTAGACGTTCACGAAGCGGTGCAGCGTGCCGTCGTCGGTGAGGACCTGGCCCTTCATCCCGGGGTTCTCCTCGACCAGCTTGTTGAGGACCTCGCCGATCGTGGATCCTTCGATCTCGACGGTGGATCGACCGCCGGCTTGAGGACGAAGCACAGTTGGGAGCCGGATCTCGACGGGCACAACAGGTCCTCCAGTACGAAATCGGGCGCACCGCGCGCCGCGAATACCTTGCGCCCCGGACAGCCGCCCCTGGAACAGGATCAGGGTCGAATGTTGAGCGTTTCGGTCAATATTCTACCGACCCGCCACCACCACGGACTCCTCCTCGATGTTCCCCGAGACGATGCGGTACGAGCGCAGGACGGGGTGCGAGTCACGGAGGGACACGAGCACGTAATGCCAGGCCGGGTCCGGTGCCTGCGCCACGTCCGTCGGTGACGGGTAGGCGTCGGAATGGGTGTGGGAATGGAAGACACCGATGATCTCGATGCCACTCTTCTCGGCGTCGAGGTCGGCATGGAGAAAGTCCCGCGGATCGACTGTGTAAATGCGGGCCGAGGCAGCCTCATTGCGGGTGGGATAGCACTTTTCGACCACTCCTGAGTCGAGATGGCCCCCCAGAAGACCGCAGGCCTCGTCGGGCAGGCCACCGAGACAATGGCTCACGATCTGCAGATGGACCTTCGGTGGAAGCCTCAACACGGCTGAATTATTACTAGGGCGCACCGGAGGCTCAGTGGACCTGCACTTTCGTGGCCAATGTGCGGCTACCTTCGCTGCGGTGGCAAAGGGACCCGGGAGAAGGGGCGGCGGACGCCCCAAAGACGAACCGGACGGCGTCCGGACAGTGGCGCGCAATCGCAGAGCCCGCCACGACTACGACATCCTCGAGGTGCTCGAGTGCGGGATCGTGCTTCAGGGCTCCGAGGTGAAGTCGCTGCGCTCCGGACGGGTGTCCCTGCAGGAGACCTACGCCAAAGTCGAAAGAGGAGAGCTGTGGCTGTTCGGCGTTCACATCCCCCCTTACGACCAGGCGGTCGGATTCGGCGCTCACGACCCGGACCGCAAAAGGAAACTTCTCGTACATCGCAGCCAGATCGACGAGTTGACCGCAGAGACGCAGCAGCAAGCGCTCACGCTCGTGCCCCTGTCCATCTACTTCAAAGACGGGCGAGCGAAGGTTCAGCTGGCCCTGGGGCGGGGCCGGCGCCTCTACGACAAACGCCACGCCATCGCCACCCGTGACGCGGATCGCGATGCGGCTCGCGACATCTCGCGGGCGATGGGTCGCGGAAGGGAGCGGTCACGCGAGTAAATCGGGCATGTGGAATAGCAAATATTTAGCCAAGTCAAAAAGCACATTCTGAAGGTTCCCTGAGCAATTGCAGCAAATTCAGTGAGTGCGTGGGAGTCCACACACTGCCGTGGATTTCAATGCACTTTCTGTAGCAATCAATCTGCGCCACCGATATCCTGCCGCATAGATCAAACCTGGGAGGGGCGATGAGGCGTCAAGCGATTGTCTTTGCAATTGCGGTCGTTGGGATCTTGGGAGTGGTTATCCCGAGCAGCATTCCGGCGAGCGCGGCAGCACGACCGGCTACTCCGGCTACACCGAATCTGATCCTCAATGGTGGTGCCGAGGCCAGAAGCGGTAGTTCTACCGGCGGGGTTGTCCCGGTTCCAGATTGGACAGACTCGACCGGAGCTTCGTTCACAGCTGTGAAGTACGGAGCGACCGGTGAAGGCTTCCCCACTGCAACGTCGCCCGGACCTCCCAAGCGTGGGGTCAACTTCTTCGCCGGCGGTCCCAACGACCCGAATGACTCGATCGTCGCAACGCAGACGGTGAACCTGGCGCCGTACGTGACTTCCATTAAGGGCGGTCACGTGATGGCGAAGATCATCGGGTGGCTGGGCGGTTCGGGAACCAGGACGGACGAGGCTTTCGTCGAGCTGGACTTCAAGAACAAGAACGGGTCCCTCACCGGGAATTCGTTGACGCTCGGTCCGGTAACCGAATCTGATCGAGGTGGGGTCACCGAGCTGTTGAAGAGAACTGATGTCGGAGCCGTGCCGAAGAACGCCCGCAGCGCCTACGTTCAGCTCAGCTTCGGACGTGAGAGCGGTCAGACCTACAACGACGCGTTCATGGACGACATCACATTGATTCTGTCCGGCACCTGACGTTCGCCTGACCTTCACCTAATGGCGGCATCTCATACTTCGCCATTCTTGAAGGTCAAGCTGAACGCGTCTCCCGGGCCTTCAATGGAAGAAGTCTTGGTCAGGTAGACCGTCTGGTGAAAAGTGTTCGTCCCTTCCTGGTCGAACTGACCGGGGGCTTCGAAGCTCAGGTAGTCGCCGTTCACCAACACATCCGAAAATGTGACCACCCCGAAATCGGGATTGGCGCACGCACCCCCCCTTATGCATTCATCGGCTCGGAACGTTCCAATCGACGCAATCGAATCCGGAAGCGGTGACGAGTCCGCGTACCAGTACTGACCGTTGGTCAGGTCATGGATCTCAGCCTCCTCCACACTCCCCGTCTGGAACATGGATGCAACCACCGTGTCGCCCGCCTTGGCCCCACGCTCGAATACCACCTGTGCGCCTATTGCGACCATGTACTTGTAAACGGCATTCGACCCATTGCAGGCCAGGTTGATCGCCGACATGGCTCGAGCTGCAGTGCCAGTCGGGTCCTGGTCAGATACGCCTACGTCGAGGGGCTCGGTTCCCGAGGTGCAGCTCAGCTTCGGGATCGTGAAGGTAGCGCTGGTGCTGGCATATCCGGCATTCGGCGAGGTGGAGTAGCCGGCGAACACAGCCGACGATTCCGGTTGGAACGGGGCTTCGCCGCCACGGCGGCTTGTCCCGGAGCCTTCGAGGGCGTCCTGCGAGTTGCTCAACCTTCGGGCAGCGGGCGTCCGAGGTGCGCCGCTGGTCGCTTTGAACGTCAGCTTGAACGAATCACCGGGAGCCGGCGGGGACGAGGGTGTCGTGATGAGCTTGGTCTGGCCGCTCCACTCGTCATATGCCCCGCGCGGCTCGAAGGCGAAATAGTCACCATCGACCTGCACATTGGAAAACGTCAGCTTCCCGAAGTCAGGAATACTAAACCCGTCTCCGCAAGGCGCGATCCCGATCGCGCCGATGGCCACGGACGAATCCGGAACCGGGCTGGAATCGGAGTACCAGTACTCGCCGTTGGTCAGATCGTGGACCTCAGCTTCTTCGGTGGTTCCGGTTTGGAACATCCAAGTGACGACAGTGTCCCCCGGTTCAACTCCCGATTGACCATTCGTCTGGCCGTTCACACCAAGGTCGTACCGGTAGGTTGGGGAGCCCGATTCGCAGGCTTCGCCTACTCCCGAGTACGTGGAGAAATTCCCGGTCTCCGGATTGTCGTTACTCATTCCGAAGAACACGCCGCTTTGCTCAGCGCTACAGCTGAGCGTCGGAACAGTGAAGGTCGCGCTCGCACTGGCAAGTCCATTGGAAGGGGCGATGTAGTACCCGGCCAGATAAGTAGACGGATCAGGCCCGGCGTCAGTATGCGAGAACGGGACCGGTCGAGCCGTCGCAGACGCGGGTCCGACCAAACAAACCGCCAAGGTCACAGAGGCGATAGCAATAGTCCCTAGTCGGATCAGAAGCTTGCGTCGCGTGAGATTCAACCGCCGCCCTTTCGCCGTGGGTGGGGCCGTTGTTAGTCCGAAAGGGGTTTGGCGTCAACTGCGGACGGCTCAGGGGATCAGCCGTGCTAAACGGAAACAGGCAGACGGAAATTAGCCACCTTCTGGCCGTTCGGTCCCGCACCGGAGTAGTCGACTTTGAGCATCGAGAAGAAGGGTTTGTCGTTTATCTGGACGACGTCATAAAGCGTGATTGAAGCGGGAAACTCATTCACCTGACTCATCAGTCCGCACTTCGAAGTGCAAGTGCTCTGCCAGAGCTCGCCTGTTCCGGTCGCCCGGGACGGGGTCCAGGTGCTCCAAGCCATATCCATCAACCCCATCGACCCGCAGGTGATGATGACGCGCGTGGGCCTGACGGCTGGACTGTCGTAGTTCCCACTTGAACACTCGGTGTAGGCCTCGGTCTCGCCCGGCTCTTGATCTGTCGTCCCGGTACTGGCCGGTACGGTCGTCGGCACTGCCGTAGACGGATGCTGTGATGGAGTCGTGTTGACGGTTTTCGTGGGTTGAGTCGACAGCGACGTCGGTGCCGGCCTGAAGGAATCCAGGATCTCCAAGGCGGTCACACCAGATTCGGGCAGACCTATCTCAAAGGAGACCGGTGTCGAGCCATCCGACGGGAATATGTACGCCATAGTCGTCTGACTGCCCGTGGCCAACAGCGTGATGAACTGTTGTTGTGCAGGCGGCGGAATGCAGATCTTCAGGCCGTTTCGATCCAAGCACTGACTGCTCTTGATGATCTCCTTGAACAAGTCCTCTGTCAGGGGCGTGATCGTGGGACTGAAACTGACTGACATTCCCGGAACCCCAGCCAACTGTGAGATCGGGTTTCCTCCCCCGGATATACCGATCCGGGACGAACCTTCACAGACCCCGCTCGATGAGGATTGTTCGGAGTCCAGGATGACCGTGTCCGCCACGATGAAACATTCGGCGGTGGGTCCCGATCCCGCGATAGTCCAGTTGCTTGGAACATCGAAGGTCAAACCGTGGTAGTTGATTCCTCGCCATGTTGCCGGTGTCCCGTGAACATCCGAACCGAGGATCACCGAACGCGGTGAAAAGGTGATCGTTGCAAGAATCTGTTGGGCAATACTGCCTTTGGCTTCGACGTCGACTCCCAGAGCGCGTTCCATATATATCGTGTCGACTCCGCTCCCGCTATGTCCAACCACCACAGGGATCCCGTTCACCACCGATGACCGCGCGTCGGGAATTGCTCTCTTGGTCGAAAGCTTCATCGTCACACTCGAGAGACGGCAGCCAGGGTCCTCAGATGTCGAGCCCCTTGTCGTTGCCGGCCCAAGGCATGCCTCGCCCTGGGTCTCAACCCAATAGCCCGGAACCGAGACTTGAACGTCTCCGAATTCAAAGGGCGCCCAGCCCGCCGGCGTCAACGACGTTTCCGGGAGAGGCGACAGGTACCCGGACACACCGTTACCGAGTCCAGCCGGACTGAGGTTCGAATTCCCAGATCGAACAGCGACGCTTACAACCACGACGGCCGCAATGAGAATCACCAGCGCCGCCGAAAACGCGAATACCAGTCTTGGGTTCAGTTGACGTGAAGCTTTGACCGCTCCGGCGTGTGATCGTGCGACGACCTGCTCGACCGAGAGCGGCGGGGCCGACTCGTCGATCATGTTGGTGATGCGTTCGGTCAACTCGCGGTCATTCATCGGATTGCACTCCAAGAGATCTCCTGAGCCGTGCGAGTCCCCTCTCGGCTCTCTTCTGTAACGCGGCCTCGCTGATCTGGAGCATGGACGCCGCCTCGCGGCGGGACATGTCCGAGCAGTAGGTGACGACAACCGCCACGCGTTCGGGCTCCGACAGCTTCTGCAGGGCCTTGCCAAGCCCCGGCTCTGTCCACTGATCGGGGTTCGCGGGACGCTCGAACAGTCTGCGGACCTTGCGGACCCTGGTCCGGCTGCGACCGACCCTGTAGAGGTATCCCACCGGATTGTCGAAGGACCGGATCTCCGGCCAGCGTTCCCACCCATAGGCGAGTGCCTCGGCGGTGGCTTCCACTCCGCGCTCCGGACCGAACGCTGCGACGAACGCGCGCCTCAGTTTCGGCTCCGCCGAAGTCACGAAGTCCTCGAACCCCGCCTCGCCGCCGACCGGGATCAAATCTCTCCCCTGTGGTTCTTTCCACCGAACGTACATCTCCGTGCCCTATAAAGCAGTGAGACGGGGGATCTGCGACAAAAAGCTGTGCACTGGAGCCTGGAGGGTGCCACGATCCCTCTGAGCAGGCACGACGCGTTCCGACGGGGAGGCCTGTGCCCCGGCCGGCGCCGCTACACTGGGCTGGTCACACAACAACAAGGGGGTGACTGGCTTCGACTCTGGTCGTCAACGTTGGAGAAGCGAGCCGTGGTCTCCGGAGCCACGTTAAAGAGCCGGAACAAAAAACAAACGCGAACTCTGAACTCGCGCTCGCTGCTTAATAAGTAGCGCGTCCGTCTGGTCTCAGCCCTGTGGGCCAGTAGCGGGCGTCATCTAGCGGGGCTTACTCGGACGGTCATGTCGGTGGGTCGTTGAGGACAACTAAGCCGGCTGGGAACTGACGAGTTCGCCGATTGCGGCGTCAGATCTGAGATTTAGCGATCGGCTGCGCTCGGAGAAGGCCAACTGCGAAGCTGGAGGACGCGGGTTCGATTCCCGCCACCTCCACTTACTTACTTAAACCGATGGATGTTCATGAAATGGATGCGTTCGTGTTCATGAAATCCATCGTTGGATGTGGCGACGGGTCAAAAAGGCTCGAACGCCACCCCTGAAACGACTACTGCCGGCCCTCGGGCCGGCAGTTTCGCGTTATGACTCGGGTGACGATCGCTTCGGTGGCGCGCCAGTGGAAGCGGGTGGTCGTTGTTTCGTTTGAAGGTTCAGGCGTGGGTTAGCCCGAGGGGCCGCCCTCAGCCTCTAACGGGGCTTCTCCGTGGTTGCGAACGGCTTCGGGCCATAAGCCCCGGCGTCGTTTGGCACGCGTCTTCGGCTTCGCCTGATCTTGAGCCAGTTGGCGAACAGGTGGCGTCGATTCAGTCGACTGCGACCGCGAAGTCGGCAGAGTGAAGGCATCCGCCGAGGAGGTGATCCCCGATTCATCTTTCCGCCCCTCGAAACAGCCTTTCGAAGTAAAGCTGCTGAATGACCGCGCACCTGTTGGCCCACTAATCGATGAAATCAACGCAGACATGTATGCATACTCGCTGGGTTACAAGGCCATCGTCTTTGTCGTGTATGACCTCGGCGTCCTCCGAGATGAGGCTGAACTCCGGCGTGACCTCGAAACGACCGATAGCGTGAAGGTCATCGTCGTGAAACACTGATCGTTCAACAGCCCGTTTCGGGTCAACATCGTCGAGAAACAAGAAATCCCAATCCACATTTACTTGACTGGAACTAGCGCGATGACGGTCTCGGTCAAGACCGGATCCGCAGCCGCATCACCCACCGCCACTTCGCTATCATTCTGACTCGCTCGAAGCCGAACTCCTCGAACAGGTCGTCCGGGCCCGTGTGGAAATACGCGCCGCGCTGGGGAGGGCGCCCCTCGACTTGCTCAGGGTATGCCTCGACGATCCCACCTCCGGCATCGCGGATGGCGGCCAGCGCCGCGCCGAGGGCTGCCCGCGCAACCCCGTTGCGCCGGTGTCGGCTTCCGGTGAAGATGCAATCGATCCGCCAGTCGGGCATCTCGCCCAGGTCCTTCGCATAGGGCTTCGGGTTGTTGATGTTTGGAAGCTCCACCGGGGTTCCGAACTGGCACCATCCGACGCACTCGTCGCCGTCGTAAACCAAAATCTGGTGCACCGTTCCGTTTCCAACATGCGCTTGCTTAGCCCGACGGTTCCCAGCAGCGGTATGGCCCTTGCCGACGCCCTCTGGATGGAAACCCATGCACCAGCAGCCGCCCCAAACGCCGTTGTTAGCCTCGACCAGATGGGCAAAGTCGTCCCAGGTGTCGGGATCGAGCAGCCGCGTCACATAGGAGCTGACTGGTGCCATCCGTCCATGGTAACCAGCAGCAACTGCTGCTCTAGCGAACACCCCATAGTGCGGCCGTACATGTGACTCGTGGGATCTGCCTCGAGGAGTAAGAGTACCCGTATCCGGTCAGATTCTTACCGGTGGCTAATGACCTGCAGTCGTCGCAGATGGCCTTCATGGACATTCCGCCGACGACCGATCCAAACGGGAAGACCGTGGGTCTATATCTTCCGATCTACCCGGTCAGGCTAGCGGCAGAAGAACCCCGCCAGTCCCAGTTCGTCATTTCTTTGGACGAAGACAGTCTCCGAGTCCGACGATCTCGGAATCGCAGATCCGGCACTTGTGCGTTCTTACGCGGAGCGAGTCGTGAAACAGCGACTACACCAGCCCATGTTTCGCCAACGCGTTCTCCTCCTACAAGAACCAGTGCAGCATTCGCCGCCTCCGGCCTACGAGACTCCTGGACGCCGCTCACGTACTCAGTGATTCGGAAGGTGGAGAACCCGTCGTAACTAACGGAATCGCCATGTGCAAGATCCATCATGCGGCGTACGACGTCGACATCTTCGGAATTGACACCTCTTACAAGGTCGCCGTTCGAAATGACGTCTTGGAAGAGGCCGACGGACCAACCCTCCGCTACACACTTCAAGCAATCGGTGGTTCACAAATCGACCTTCCACCAAACTCCGCAGCACGCCCCGACCGAGAACTGCTCGAAGTGCGGTGGCAACGCTTCAAAAACGCTTCGTGAGAACCGCAACGCAGCATGTCGAGGATCAGAGCAAGGCATTTAATTCGCTTAAGCCCATGCAGAATTGACGCCTCCGCTTCCACAGGTTCTCCCCTGGTTTCTTTCAAAGATCAAGGTCAAGAGGAGATTGGTCAGCTCCCGAGTTGGTAAGTCCGCCCGGATTCGAATCCGAAGCCGAACTGAATCGGAACATGGCGCCACCAGGGAACACCTCGACGGCTGCATGCCAAGGCAACAAATCTCTCGGTGTGATCTAACGTGCTGATCAAGGGGCGGGAGGCGGCTGGTGACCACGAAGAAGTCCGGATTTCATCGGCGAGGTTTCGGCGGTGACGGCCTATCGCGCCATTGGCGATTGCACTCGCCGTAAGCCTTGCGGGTTGTAATAACGATGCCTCCGCCGGGAAAGGCGGTGGGCAGAACGTCCTCACCTCGGTGAAGAAGCCGCTCCTTACGTCATGGCCGGTTTCGGGCCCTGCGCCGATAGGCGAGCAACTCGCTCAACTGGTTCCCGATCCGTCCAGAAACGCGATCTGGTGGTGGGCAGAGGGAGTGAACAAGGCCCACGTTTACGAGTTCAGTACGACGACCCATCGACTAAGCAGTTGGAGCCTCGGGAACCCTGAGACGACTGGCCTCGAGTTCGCAATCCAATCGGTCTAGTCCTCGGTAAAACGGCATCGTATGGGTCGGGTGCAACAACAAGCTAACCATTCTCGACACGCTTACTGGTTCAGTGACAATCATTTCCGTGCCGAAGGAGACGCTTTCCAGTCCGCCCATCCGACTTGGCCAATGGCAAATGGCCATCTGATCTCAGTGGCGGGCAACGACGAAGGGATTGCCGATCTGAGTCCTAGCGCTTCGGCGGTGGACATCGTCCTGGCCAAACGTCCATGTTACGGCCCATCACTTCTTGGAGGGTTCCACACACCGGTCACGGTACCTCCGACCACCACGCCGAGCACCACGCCTTATCCCGTTTGCCGCACCCAGGTTGACCCCCTGACGGCTATTGGCAACTCGGTTTGGTACTGAGAGAGCTTCGGCCAGACATTTGTTTGGCGGGTAACCGGCGCGTAGTGGTGTGGGGAGTGTCTCTTCGCCACGGTGCCTGTCGTCGACTTGCGCGCCGCGACGGCTGGCGTCCAACCACTGCCAGCTCTCGGGCCGGCAATCTCGATTAGGCAGCCTCAATCGATCCTGCGCTGTGCGCTGCATCTAGCGACGCAACGCGAGAGACGAAAAACGAGACCCAGGGCCACTGGGCGGTAACACCCGTACACTGGTGCGGCCTGCGCCACTCTCCTGCACTGCTGGATACACACTTCGGCGGATCGCGCGTTACAACTGCACCGGGCGTTGAGGACCGAGCATTCCTCCCCGGTGAGAACGGATCCTCTTCAATTCTTCAATTGCCAAACAGGTTGTGCATAATTCGGGATCTCCCCGAACGCGAGACTGGCGCCCTTTACGGCGCCAGTCTCGGGTCCAGAAAGTGCACCGTTGCGATCGGTCAGGTCACCTTGACTTTTGCGATGGTCGTGGGGTTCCCAGTTGGACTGCAATCCGCGGTCGTGGTGGCTACCTTGCTGCCTGAACTGTTGTAAAT
>JBAPRR010000220.1:0-6338 GCA_049281195.1 Acidimicrobiales bacterium | reverse complement strand
GGGAAAGTCTCCGCGGCCCGTGGTGCGCTCGTCGGAGCGTCACCCGGGGCGGTCGGTGCGACGGCGCCTCGTGGCTTTGCCAGTGAGCGCGCCGCGCGTCCGCGCCTCGAAGTGGTGTGCCACGTCGCCATGTGCGTGACGATGGGCTACATGCTCCTTTTGATGGTCTGACGCGACCCTTTCACCAGGCCTTCGAAAAGTGCCCGGTCGTCTCCGACCTCGGGTTGCCATTGCACTCCGATGCAGAATCTGAGCGATCAGTCTTCGACGGCTTCGATGGTGCCGTCATCTGCTTTCGCAACGACGGTCAACCCTGCGCCGAGCCCCCCAGATATGACCAGTCCGTCGACCCTCTCGAGCAAACTCTCGAGGTTTGCCGACTGGGCCGGGAGCATCATCGGTGCGCCTCCGGCTTTTTCGACAGCCTGCACATAGGTCACCGCAACGAGCACGGCGCGCTCTGCCCACAGGCCCCACCGCGCGTCCTCTTCGTAGGCCGTGATTCCTATGACCGGACGTGACGCGTCACGGTTCCGACTGCGGTTCATTCCGAAGTGGAGATGAAGACGTTCTTCACGTCGGAGAACGCCTCGAGCGCGTCCGGGCCGAGCTCGCGTCCTATGCCGGACTGCTTGAACCCGCCGAACGGGGTGGAGTAGCGGACCGAGGAATGCGAGTTGACCGACAGGTTCCCTGTCTCGACCGCCCGTGCCACCCGGAGAGCCTTTTTGATGTCGCCGGTCCAGATCGATCCGGACAGACCGTAGGGGGTGTCGTTGGCGATCTGGATGGCATCTGCTTCGTCCTCGAACGAAACGACCGCGACAACGGGTCCGAAGATCTCCTCACGAAACGCCCTGGCGTTGCGATCGATCGGAGCGAGCACCGTTGGAGGGAACCAGAAGCCGGGGCCGTCGGGAACCGAGCCGGTGAACGCCACCGGCGCCGACTGCGGGACGAAATCCGCCACAGATGCACGGTGGTCCGCCGAGATGAGCGGCCCCATCTCACTTTTGTCGTCGGTCGGGTCCAGTACGGCCACTGCTTTGACCGCAGGTTCGAGAAGCTCCATGAAACGGTCGTAAGCGGGTCGTTGTACGAGTACGCGCGAGCGAGCGCAGCAGTCCTGGCCGGCGTTGTCGAAGACGGCGTATGGAGCGGTCCTGGCCGCCTCTTCGATGTCGGAGTCGGCGAAGATGATGTTCGCTGACTTGCCCCCGAGCTCCAGGGTCACCCGTTTCACCTGGTCGGCACAGCCGGCCATGATCTTTTTGCCGACCTCGGTCGATCCGGTGAAGCAGACCTTGCGGACCGATTCGTTGGTCACGAAACGCCATCCGACCTTGCTACCGGAGCCTGTCACCACCTGAAAGACGTCTTCGGGGATCCCGGCGTCTTTGGCCAGCTCGCCCAACCGGATCGCAGAAAGCGGCGTGATCTGAGCGGGCTTCACCACCACGGTGTTCCCCGCCGCGAGTGCGGGGGCGAAGCCCCATCCGGCTATGACCATCGGAAAATTCCACGGAACGATCACTCCGACCACTCCGAGGGGCTCCCGGAAGGTGATGTCCACGCCCCCGGCTACCGGGATCTGCTTGCCGAAGAAGCGCTCGGGGGCCGCCGCGTAGTACTCGACGACGTCGCGTACGTTGCCGGCTTCCCATCGGGCGTTGGAGATGGTGTGACCGGCACCGGTGACTTCGAGCGCGGCCAGCTCGTCACGAGCCGAGTCGATGCGCTCGGCGAAACGGCGAAGAAGCGTGGCCCGGTCGGCCGGAGCCATTTTCGACCACTTCGGAAATGCGGAGGCGGCCCGCGCTATGGCGGCGTCGGTCTCCTGTTCCGACATCTCGGGTACTTCGCGTACCACCTTCTCGTTCGCCGGGTTGATGACCGCAAATGTCTGGGTCATAGCCGTTCGAATCCCCGGAAACGTTCCCAGTCGGTTACTGCGGAAGCGTAAGCATCGAGCTCGACGTGGGCGTAGTTCGTGTAATGGTCGACCACGTCGTCTCCGAACGCGCTCCTGTTGAACTCGCTGGATGTGAAC
The DNA here is from genome assembly GCA_049281195.1 of Acidimicrobiales bacterium. Taxonomy (GTDB): domain Bacteria; phylum Actinomycetota; class Acidimicrobiia; order Acidimicrobiales; family CAVXTF01; genus JBAPRR01. The sequence continues at coordinate 4,288 of JBAPRR010000220.1, read as the reverse complement.
AGCTCGGCCGCTTCGTGCATCGACGACGGTACCCGGGGCTTGTCGGAGTCGTAAGCATTCCCGGGGAACTCCGCTTCGAGGTTCAAGTCTTCCTCCAGACCTCTTATTGCGGAAGCGACGAGCGCGGCAAGGCTGAGATACGGGTTCACGTCTCCGCCCGGAACGCGACATTCGACCCGCAGGGACGGTCCGTGGCCGACCACCCTGAACGCACAGGACCGGTTGTCGCGTCCCCAGGCGATGGCCGTCGGGGCGAAGGAGCCTTTGACATAGCGCTTGTAGCTGTTGATGTTCGGGGCGTGGAACAGGGTCGTCTCGCGCAGCGATGCGAGCATGCCGGCGATGACCTTGTCGAATACCCGCGAGTGGCGGTGGCCGTCTGCGAAGACCGGTTTGTCGGATTTGTCCCGAAGCGAGAAGTGAACGTGACACGAGTTGCCCTCACGTTCGTTGTACTTGGCCATGAAGGTCAGACTGTGGCCGAGTTGCGCCGCGATCTCTTTGGCGCCGGTCTTGAAAAGGGAATGTTCGTCCGCCTTGGCCAGGGCCTCTGTGTACTTGAAAGCGATCTCGTGCTGACCGAAGTTGCACTCACCCTTGGCCGATTCGACCAGCATGCCCGCGCCCGACATGTTCAGACGGATCCGTCTGAGCAACGGCTCGACACGCGACGTGCCGAGCAGGGAATAGTCGACGTTGTAGAGATTGCTCGGGGTGAGCTCGCGGTAGCCGCCCTTCCAGGCCTCTTCATAAGTCTCGTTGAAGACGATGAACTCGAGCTCCGTGCCGCAGTACGCAGTGAACCCGAGCTGGTCCAGACGATCCAACTGCCGGCGGAGCACCTGCCGTGGCGAAGGCGCGACCTCTGCATGCTCGGTGGTCATGACATCTGCCACGCAGAAGGCTGTGTTGTCGTGCCACGGCAGCATCCGGAGCGTGCCCATGTCCGGTTGCAGGACGAAGTCGCCGTATCCCTTGTCCCAAGACGCCATGGCGTAGCCCTCGACTGTGTTCATGTCGACGTCGACGGCCAACAGGTAGTTGCAGCCTTCGGCGGCGTTCGGTACCACATCGTGTAAAAAGAAGTTGGCATCGAGCCGCTTGCCCTGCAGGCGGCCTTGCATGTCTGTGATGGCGAGCAGGACGGTGTCGATTCGTCCTGCGGCTATGCCGGCGGCCAGCTCGTCAGGCGACAGCCAGCCCCTGCTCGTTTTCTGGGACTCCGTCAATCGATCCCTTCGGTCTAACGGCCGGCGGGTTTCAGCTCGCGCTCGATTTCCTCGAGTTCTGCTTCGTCACCCTGAGCGCGGGGACCGGTGAACCATTTGCGCGCACTCACCAGCCAGAAGATACCGGAGTATGCAACCACCACACCCACTGCTATCGGGGCCGCAATTGAGCGTCTTCCAGGTGATGGAGCTGAACGGCCCGGTCTCGGGCAGCATGAACAGCACGATGATGATGGACACCCACGCAAATCCGAGCCGGCCGATCAGTGGGCTAGATCGCCCCAGGTTCCACGGTCCGGCCTGGAATTCGTCCCCACGGAACCGCCTCGAGCATCCCGACAGTATCGAAATGATTGTGAAAGAAACGGTGAAGTTCGAAAACCCGCCCATCCGGCGGCGAAGCTCCTGTGCATAGCCGAGCTTGTGATGCTGGGGCACATCTGCGTCGAGATTCGGTTTTTCGGGATTGCAGTGTCGCTCACACCCCCCCTTTTGCCGGAAAAGCGCCCGACCTTGGCTCTGACACCGCAAGTTCCCCGCCGCCGGAAGAAGTGTCCTTCCCGTGGCCGTAGGTCCCGCGCGGACGGTGCCCCCAATCGGCAACGCCCTATTTGTCGGGTCGAGGCCAACGACAGAGCGAGCATTTCCGCTCACGCTGGGCGAAATACAACCATCGCGCATGGGGAGTGTCGAGGATCCTTCCGTGGGCCGTCTTCGGCCGTGAATCGCGGAACGAGCGTTTTTTGGAGGAAATGTCTCGATGATCTGCATCGACTCGTTGACATAGCCCGCCGGCCCCCCGAAGTTCCCCATTTTTGGGGACGATTGTTTCGGATCTCACTCCTAACCTCGAAAAGGCATATCCGAAGCGAAAAGGAAGTGGCGATTCGTCAAATGGCGATCGTCCATTTCAGGGGGTGAGGCCGAGGATCTGTCCTTAACCAAACAACCAGGAGGGCATGTGCGAATGCGAAAAAAGTCATCCACGGCGGGAGTGTGCGCAGCAGCGTTTCTCTGTGTGGCAACGCTAATAGCCGTCGTCGGGTCGTCGGCTGCCGGCGCAGCTTCACCGGGACGGATTACCCTCGCGGGCAGCGAGAGTACTCTCGTCGCGAGGCATCAAGCGGTCGGTTCGGTTTCCAAGTCGAGCCAGGTGAAATTCGATCTGGTGCTGTCACTGCGTGATTCCTCTGGGGCTGCAGCCCTTGTCAAGTCTGTTAGCACACCGGGTAGTTCGAGTTTCCGTCATTACGTCAGCGCGGCCCAGTGGGAATCCAAGTTCTCGCCTACCACAAAGAGCGTAAACAAGGCTCTTACTTGGCTGAAGAACAACAAGTTCAAAGTCCAAGGTGTGGCGAAAGACCGCACGACGATATCTGCTTCAGGAACGGCGGCCCAGATCGAGAAGGCATTCGGGACCGACCTCAAAAATTACAGGGTCGACGGGCAGGTGCTTCGCCTGGCGAACAGCAACCTGTCGGTGCCCGCCTCGCTGGCCGGCATTGTCGTGGGGGCAATGGGCGTGAATGAGGAGCTCGAGTCTCCGGCAGATGCGGCCTCTGGAGCTCAGTCGACTTCCAAGCCTGCTCAGTCGGGAGAATTCCCCCCCGCGCCGCCAGCATTCAGGACTGCTCCTCCTTGCGGCGACTACTACGGACAGAAGACCATCAGCCCGAGCCCGGCGTTCGGCAATGGCTATCCGACCACGGTTCCGTACGAAGTCTGCGGTTATGAGCCTGGTCAGTTCCGTTCGGCATACGGGGTTACGAGTTCGACTACGGGCAGTGGTGTGACGGTGGCGATCATCGACGCTTACGGCTCGGGGACGATCGTGAGCGACTCGACCAAATACTTCAACCAAACCGATCCTTCGAATCCGTTCTCGAACGCCAACTTCTCCCAGGACGACGCAACCCCGTTCGACGACGAGGCGGAGTGCGCGGCATCCAGCTGGCTCGACGAGCAGGCAATCGATGTCCAGTCCGTTCACTCGGTGGCGCCGGACGCGTCGATCCTCTACGTCGGGGCCCAGGACTGTCTCGACACCGGCTTGTTCAATGCTGAGCAGGACGTGATCGACAACAACCTGGCCAACGTGGTCACGAACTCGTGGGCAGACACCGGCGGAGACCTTTTCGACGATGTCGCAAGCAAGACGGCCTTCGATGACCTGTTCATGTTGGCGGACTCGAGCGGCATCACCGTGCAGTTCTCATCGGGTGACGACGGCGACAACTACAACGAGATCGGCCTGTCGTCGGCTAACTACCCGTCTGAGAGCCCTTACGTCACGGCTGTCGGCGGGACGTCGCTTCTCATCGGCAAATCGGGACAGCAGGTGGGCGACTACGGATGGGCCACCGGACGTTCTTTCCTTTGCACGGCGAATGTGGTCGGGGGAATCCCCGGGTGCACCTCGTCGACGGTTGGAACCTGGATGACCACCAGCCTCGACGGCGCCAGTGGGGGATTCACCAGTTACAACTACACCCAACCGTGGTACCAGGCCTCGGCCGTCCCTTCTTCGTTGTCGCTACGTAACGAGGACATAGACGGCCCCACCCCGATGAGGGTCATTCCCGACATCTCGCTCGACGCGGATCCCGCGACCGGGTTCCTGATCGGGTTGCACGAGACGTTCCCGAACGGAACAGTCAAGTACGCCACGACCCGTTACGGGGGAACCAGCCTCGCATCACCTTTGCTCGCGGGTCTGATTGCCGACGTGGATCAGGCATCTATCTCGGCCGGCGGAGCTGCCGTCGGTTTCCTGAACCCGTCCCTGTACCACCTGAACACGGAGTCCGGTGCAATACAGGACATCGTGTCGGGAGGACTACAGGCCGACTACCGCGTCGACCATGCCAACACGTACGTAGGGGGAGCCACGGGAACCATCGACTCGTTCAGGGAGTTCGCCTACGACGGTCCTGTGACCTACTGCGACGAGACCGGGAACTGCGAGACACGCCCGATGACACAGACGGTCGCTCCCGGGTACGACAGCCTGACCGGGCTGGGATCGATCGGACCGGACTTCATCTCGGATCTGACCAATC
>JBAPRR010000219.1:0-10614 GCA_049281195.1 Acidimicrobiales bacterium | reverse complement strand
GCAGAACGAGAAGACTCCCGATTTGATCTCGCGGCGCTGGATGACTCGCGCTGTGATGTCATTAAAAATGACGAACCCCGCAATGTGTTGCCGCGCCTCTTCGGTCGAGAAAAATTTTCCAGGCTTGCCGATGACAATTCCCAACTCCAGCTCGTAGTCGAGCTCGCGGGTGAGGTGCTCAGGGTAGATGACGGGCTGTCCGGGGCCGACGATCGCGTCAACATTCTGGAAGAAGACGATTCCCTTGTTCACCGGGTGAGACCAGTTGACACGTTCGAGATCCTCCCCGTGCTCGCGGAAGTTTCCAGAAGTATGAAAGAACTTTTTGGGAACTATCGGTGCGTCCAGGGTCACCTTGGACAAGGCGAAACTCTCGCCCGTCTCGTCGACCTCGCCGGACAGTTCGAAGTACTGACGCATCGAATCGCACCGGAACTCCACAATTCGATCATCGATGATCTTCCCGACGCGGCCGCCGTCAAAAGTCACAAGGCGCATCGTCCCACCCCTCACTAGAAATCCGTTTGGAACCCGTCACAGCTGCAAATAGTTCGTTAAACGTCCGCACGAAGCGCCACTTCCTGCCGACGACTTGAATCGGTTTCGCCGTGATCCCCAGTGTCATCACCGAGATAAACGGCTACAACCCGGTCGTCGTTCCTGATCACGTCCGGAGTGCCTTCGGAAAGCAGACAGCCGCCATCCAGGACAAGGATCCGGTCGCACGTCTTCATAACGAGACTCATGTCGTGTTCGACGAGAAGTACGCTCATCTTCCAAACGTCCGTCATGTGTCGGATCACTCCGGCGAGTTCGTTCCTTTCGATGTCGTCAAGACCGGCTCCGGGTTCATCCAACAAGATCACAGATGCTCCTGTGGCGATCGCTCGAGCGATTCCCACCAGCCGGCGGCGACCGAATGGCAGCTCGATTGCCATGCGTTCAAGATCGTCTGCGAGCGAAAACTGCCGTACAGCTGCGATGGCAGCAGGCGTCAGGGTTCGCTTTCCTGGCCACACGAGGTTGGATAGATACGCGAGCATGTCCCGAGGATCAGAACCGGCCAAAAGGTTTTCTCTGACAGTCAGATCTTCAAAGAGTTCGAGGGACTGAAAGCTCCTGGTTATCCCCGACCTAGCGCGGCGGCTGGTCCCCCAGTGGTCGATCATGGTGCCCTCGACTCGTACCGTTCCATCGCTCATGTTGACGAACCCGGTGATGGCGTCTATCAGAGTCGTCTTGCCTGCCCCGTTCGGTCCGATGACCCCCACGACCTCACCAGGTCGCACAGCCACGCTGACGTCAGTCAAAGCCTGTACCCCACCGAACCGCACCGTGGCGCCCTCGACAGTGAGGGTTCGCGGAGTGGCTTTAAAGTCGCTCTCAGCGATCCCCTCTGATAGAGCACCTACTTTGTCTGTTTCGACCGGTCGGCGCGCATGAGTGAACCTCGTCTTAACCATTTCACTCATCTTCTTCAGGCTCTTCGCATTTGCAGAAGCTATGCCGTCGGGGTCACGAATCAACAGAACGAGCAGCGTCAATCCGCCCCCCAGAGTCAACCAGTTTCCCACGTTGGTACCGAAGATCGCGTTGCCGATGAGGCTGCCGATTCCGTTGGAGCTGAGAGTCGAACCGAAAAGGGCACCGCTTATGTACCCGACACCTCCGATCACGCTGAGGGTGACCGCATAGATCGAGCTGATCGGGTCGTAGTTGGTAAAGACGATCGTGTAGGCCGACAACCCGAGAAGGATGCCGCTCAGTCCGGCGAGCCCCGATGCAATCGCGAAGGCGTACAACTTCGCGCTCACGACATTGATTCCTAAAGACGCGGCGGCGCGTTCGTTGGACCTGACTGCGATCATCCGGCGGCCGGCCCGACCTCTCCGGATGTTCGAAACGGCCAGAGCACATACACCGAATACCGCCAGAACGAAGATCGCGAACCGGTCCGGGTACACGATGGGGTCGAGGTCGATCCCGAACACATGTAGCGGTCCCACGTTCGTTCCGATAATTCCACCGGTGTACTGAGCGTTATTGAACAGAAGGCTTTGAAGAGCCAATCCAAGACCCAGAGTCAGAACGGCAAGGTTCACACCGCGGGTTCGTAGGGCGGGCAATCCGAAGAGGACCCCGACCACAACAGCGCAAGCTGTTCCCGCGATGATCGCAGCCCAAGCTGGCCACCCCTCCGAGGCGATCAGCTTCCCTGCGGCGAAAGCGCCCGTCCCGCCCAATGCATATTGGGCTAGCGAGACCTGACCTGCGTATCCGGTGAGGACCACGATCGAGAGAAGCATCACGGCGATGATGATCGTGTTGGCGATAGCGGTGTTCCAGGATCCGGGAAAGACGAAGATCAAAGCGATCAATACGCCGGAACACAGGGTTATCACTCCGGGTCGGGGAACCCCGGAGCCGAGCAACGGAAGCCTGTCTGCCGTCATGCCTCGTATCGGCAGAACCTTGCCGCGCAGCATCAGGACCGCAATGATCACGAGCAATGGCAGGGTGTCGGACACCCCTTGCTGAGACCAGTAGTGGGTGAGCTCACTTTGAGCGATCCCGATTATAAGACTGCCCACAAGGGTCATCGGAAACGATGACAGTCCCCCGATCAATGCGGCGGCTAAGGCCCCGATGACAATCAAAGTGAGTGTCGTGGCCTGCAGGCCGGTCAACGGCACCACAAGGATTCCCGCGGCTCCTGCAAGCGCACCTCCGATCGCCCAGTTGACGGTTGCGATTCTGTCGGGCGACCAAGCGAGGCTTGCGGCGGCACGCTCATTTTCTGCAACAGCACGTGAAGCGATGCCGAACAAGCTGAACCTCGAAACAGCCCAAAGCACTGCGGTGAGAACCACCGCTATCCCGAGGAGAATGATCCGGTCCTCAGTAATAAAGACACCACCGACGTGGTAGACGGTTTGGGGAAGGGAAGACGCAACGAGGACGGTCGACGACCCGAAATACAAGAGTCCGACCGCCTGAAGGACTATCAACACCCCGAGGGTCGCAATGAGCCGGGCCACCGGGGTCGCTCGCTTGAGCGGCCGCATGACCAGCAGATGCGTCAAGGCTCCCAGGACCGCGACCGACAGGACCGCTACGACGAATGCCTCAACGAACGAGAGGTCGTCGGAGTTGCGCAGTTGGTAATACGTGAATGCCCCGACCATGGCGTAAGCGCCTTGAGCAAGGTTCACCACACCAGAACCGCGATAGATGAGAACAATTCCTTGTGCGAGGAGGGTGTAGACGGCAGCAACTCCCAACCCGAGTACGGCGAATTGGATCATGAAGAGCCGCCGATCGGAGCGGCGCTACTTGTTGCTCCGGAGAGGTAGACATTCTCGAGCTGGTTCATCGAACCAACGATCGAGCTCGTGGGGCCAGATTGAGCGATACGTCCGCGCTGCATGACGTAGATCCGGTCTGCAACCCGGGCCAATTGCTTGATGTGCTGTTCGACTAACAAGACTGCGATTCCCCGCCGGTCGGCCGACGTGCGCACCGCGTCCAAAAGACGCCTGACCAGCAGCGGAGCGAGACCGTGCGACAGCTCGTCACCCAGAAGAATGCGGGGCCTCCGAGCGAGAGCGCGTCCGAGTGTGAGCATTTGCTGCTCGCCACCCGAAAGCAGCCCGACCCGCCGGTTCATGAGCCGTTCGAGCTCGGGGAACAACTCCAGGGCCTCGTCCGGTTTCACCCTCGCAAGCCTGAGGTTGTCCCGGACCGAGAGTTGCATGAAGACAGACCTGTCTTCGGTTACGAAGGACAGCCCTGACCGAGCCCGGACGTGCAGAGGCGAGGACGTGCGGGAACCCGCGATCCTCACCTCTCCTTTACCGGTCGGGAGAGACCCTGCGAGAGCCAAGAGAGTCGTGGTCTTCCCGGCACCGTTTGCTCCCAGGATACCGACGATCTCGCCGGCGTGAACCTCGAGATCTATGCCGTGGATGACAGGGAGCCCGTGATACCCCGCGTACAGTCCCCTTGCTTCGAGCGAGGGGACTGTACGCGGTCTTTCAGCAGGAACTCCCATCTCTTCTAGGAGGAAAGTCCGGCCAGCTTGAAGTAGTTGACGGGAGTCGGGCTGACAAGCACAAGCTTTCCGGATTCAACTTTATCCAAGTACACGTTGCTGTTCGTCACACGAGGAAAGTCGGTCGGGCCTGATGCATTCGGCTGCCAGTTCAGCAGGCCTTCCACGTTGACCGTCGTGGCGTTGTGGAGAGCCGAGACAAGTCCCGAGGCAGTAAGAAGACCCGTCGTCCCTTTGGCTACGAGTGCAATCGCGTGAACTGCGAGCCAACTTGTCACAGCCTGTGCGCTACGAATACCAGTGTTGCCGATACCGGCTTTCCCGGCCGCATCCATCTCGGTGTTGAATGTCGCGATGCCCGGAAATTGAGCTCCGGCGGTTGCGGGCGGGAACGAGCTCGTGATGTACATGCCATTCGCAGTTGCGCCGAACGTGCCCAGGTTGTTGACATCGATGTTGAGCGTCTGGTTCGCCCAGATGGCGTTCAAACCAAGCTGTTGCCCGTCCTGCATCATCTCAGCAGATGCGGTCGTCGACACAACCTGGACGATGATCTGCGGGTTAAGCGTCTTGAGCTGCTCCACATACGAGGAGTAATCGCTTGCCGTCAAAGGGACGGAAACCGTGCCCACGTAAGTCATGCCGGCCCTGGACGCCTGGGCCTGGATCAGTTCGTTCAGCCCGGTGCCTGGATTCGCCACAACAGCGATCCTCTTCAACCCTTGCTTGGCGGCAAGATACGGAATCGCCGGATATGTAGTCACGGCTCCTCCCATCAGGGGCCAGACATCGGGGTTTGAGAGCTCTTCTGGCGTGTACACGCCGAGTGATCCGATGATCGGGATTCCGGCTTTTTGAAGAACCGGGATGGACTGGGCGCCGGACTCGAAAAGGGAACCTGCGACCGCGGTCACCTTATCGGTCACTGCCTCCTGTGCACAGGCCTCCTCTTGGGTCGCGCTGTCATGGATGTCGCACGTGATGATCTGAACCGGGTGCCCGTTGATGCCGCCGGCGGCGTTTATGGCTTGCGCTGCCGCTTCTGCTCCAGCTCCGACCTCCGGGTGCTGAGCAACCGGATCACCTTGAAATTGATACATGACCAACAACTTGACGGGTGCCCCGTGCGTCTTGCTCGTGGCCGCGGCACCGCCGCCACTGGAACTGCTACTGCAGGCCGCAAGTATCACGGCCAGGGATGCCAGAAGCACTGACACCCCGTACGCCCGACGCTTCATAGTTCCTCCTGTTTGTGTGTTTCGCCGCCTAGTCCGCGGCCGCTCACAGGCGGCCCGCGTATTGATCCTCAGACAGAGATCAGCCGTCTACAGGCACAGAAGGTTCGATCCCTTGAGCACCGGTGACCTCGCGCCATGCCTCGAAGCCGGCAAGAAAAGCCACGATTCCTGCAACAGGCAGCGCGAGCTCCATCGTTTCGAGAACTTCTGCGGGCGTGATGCCGAGGTCCAGGGCCATCTGCACGTGACTGTTCAGCTGTTCGCGACCACAGCGAAGCACCGTGAACATTGCAATGAAGAGCAGCTCCTTGGTCCGGGCATCGAGGGAGCGATTGTTTCCGTACGTGGCTTGACCCAAAGCATTCTGAGCCTTGAGAACGTCGAAATCCGCAGCGGCCATGATCTTGTGGAAATCAGGCACGTAGGCTGGTTTCGGCCACGTTCCCATCGTCCGGGCGATGTTGTCGATGTACTCCTGGGCCTCGTCTGTTGGCATTGTTCCGCTCCTTCTGTTCGATTACCGACCTACGGGTTCCGGCGACCCGCTTACGATCCAATTGTGCTCTCCGAGAGCTGGTGCACGTCCTAACAACTGGCGCGCGGAGCGCGAGAAGGTGATGGGAGACCGCGACAACCTGGTCGTCCCCAGAACAGGGTCGTGATGTTGCTCGAAGATCCCAGTGGCCCGCACGTGCTCGTCCTGGAAGATGTCATCGATCGAGTTCACGCGCATCGCAGGAATGCGTTGTCCATGGAGAACCGCGATCCATTCATCCGTCGTCGCAGTTCGAAGTGCGGCTTCGACAAAGGAGTACAGCTCGTCTGTATGCTCCGTTCGGCGCGTCATCGTGGCGAAGCGACAATCGTCAGCGAGTTCAGGCTGACCGACGAGCGCGAAGAACTTCTTCCACTGGCTGTCGGTGTAGATCATGACGGCGATAAGCCCGTCTGCCGTTCGGTAAGGGTGCCTGTGCAAGGAGCTCATCCGCACGTATCCGGTTGGACCACGAGGCGGATCGAACACAGCGCCGCCTTGATGCTCGAGCATCAAGAACGACACCATTGACTCGAACATGGGAACCTCGATTGCTTGGCCGGTCCCCGATCTTTCCCGTTCGTACAGAGCCGCCAGTATTCCTGCGAGCACGAATAGGGCAGTGGTCTTGTCGGCAATCGCGCTTCTGACGTATTGAGGCTCCCCCTCGTTCGTCTGAAGATGAGCCAGCCCGCACGCAGCTTGGATGACGTCGTCGTATGCAGGAAAGTCTCTGTACGGCCCGTTGCTTCCGTAACCGCAGGCAGCGCAGTAGATGAGTCGGGGATTAGAGCTGGAAAGCACGGGATAGTCGATTCCGAGTTTCCGAGCCGCTTTGGGTGGTCTGTTGTGGACGAAGACGTCGGCGTCTCGAATAAGCGCCAAGAGTGACTCCCGACCTGCTGGTTGCTTCAGGTCGATCACGACGCTCTTCTTGCCGTAGTTGGCGTTGATGAACACCGGACCAAGACCTGTTCCGTCAACGTCTCCAACCTTGCGGATGATGTCGCCTTCCGGGGGCTCCACCTTGATCACATCAGCGCCCATCTGCGCCATGAGCAACGTCGTGTACGGGACCATCAGTGTGTTCGAAAGGTCGACGACCCGCACTCCTTCGAGCGGACCGTGCGAGGGATCAGCCGACATTTGTCGTCGGCTCGATCCCACCGGCACCCGTCATTCGACGCCACGACTCGAAACCCCCGAGAAAAGTGACGATGCCTGCCACCGGCAAGGTCAACTCGATCGCCTCGAGGATCTCTCGAGGCGTTATTCCGAGGTCGAGAGCACGCTGGATATGAGCCGTCACGAACTCGGGTCCGGCCCGCAGGATGATCAATGCCGATATCCACGCAAGCTGCTTCGTATTTGCGTTAAGCGACCTCGGAGCTTCCAGCGTCGAGACTGCCAAGGCATTCATGGCAGTGAGAACTCCGAGATCGTGGGCCGCCATCACGCTGTGATATGTCGGGACCGACCCTCGAGCGAGAGCCATGGAGTCCACATACGCCTGGGCCGCTTCCAGGTCCGTCTGGGTGCCTTCGGCGGTCATTTCAGGGATAGACGAGGTGGAATGCCGGGTGGTCGAATGGCTCTCCCACGGTCAGCCCGTACCTCTCGGCGTCGTGGATGTGTTCGTCACCAGGTGTCTGTGCCCCGGTGAATCTTGTGTCGCCGGGGAAGTATCCGATCACGTAGGCCCACCGTGGCCGATCAGTCAGGTTTTCCCTTGCGCCATGGACCATGAAACCGTGGTGGACCGTGGCATCCCCCGGTTGTAGGTGGATAGGTGGCGCCATTGGAAAATCGCGCTCGACGTTCGGATGAACGTCAAGCAGATCGCGACCTCCGAACCACCTTCCCAGGCTTCCGAGCGACTGGGAACCTGTGTAGAACTGAAGCGAGCCCATCTCGGGCGTTACCTCATCGAGGGCGATCCAGAAACCGAGATATCCATTGCGATCGAACGCAAGGGTTGGAAAATCCTGGTGGATGTCCGTACGCGCGTATTCGGTGACGTTCGGCCCCTGTCCCTTGCCCAACTTGACCGCCAACATGTTCGCGTACATGCGCACGCTCACATCACGCTCCATCAGTTGCTGAGCAGCTCGACCGATTCCGTTACTGAACCCGAGTGCGGCAAAGGTTTCGTCTTCTTCCGCTATGTCGTGATAGTCGTGCCACGACGGGTGCCCGACCAAGTCCTTTCCAGGCCTCAGCGCGTGCAGGTCTCCCCTCGCACCCATCCGCTTTTTTGCTGCGTCGAGTAACTCGGATGCGAATTCACGCGATATCAGCTGGTCGAGCTTGACCCAACCGTTCGCTCTGTAGAACTCGATCTCGGCATCGGTCACTTCACGGATCGAGCGAGCGTCTGCGGTTCCTTCGTGTGCCAGAGCCATGGTGTAATCCCCCTAGCGTGATTGGGATAGAGAATATAGAATAGACAGCAATGAGTCAACGGGGTGGCGGACCAGTCATCATGAGCCGTTCCGGCGGCGCTAGGAAATGAGCGTCGGCTATGAAACCTGACGATCTTGTCTCCGCACCCATCGAGTTGCGTTTGTCCCGAGCCGCAGAGCTGCGTCCAGAAGGCGAAGCGCTGGTCGTACGAGGCGACAGGTTCACCTACGCGCGGCTCGACTCGTGGCACAGAGCGATTGCAGCATTCCTCCTAGACAGCTCGATCAAGCTTGGCGACAGCGTCCTTTGGCAGCTTCCCAACCTTCCTGAAGCTCTGGTCATACATGCCGCCATCCTTCGGGCGGGCTGCGTGAGCATTCCACTCCCCATGCTCTACAGGAGACACGAGCTAAATCAGATCATCAGCGACTCGAGACCGTCCGCCGTCTTTGCAATCGACGGATACCGGCAAAGAGATGCAGTCTCGGAGGTCGAGCAGGCATTGAGCGACGCGCGTCACGATCCCCGACTGCGCGGATGTCTGGGCAACGCCCCAGCAGGATGGACGTCTTTTCCCGCAGAACCATCGTCTTCAGAAAATTCAGAGAATGTCGATGATCTGGCCAACAGAAGCCGCTTCGGACCAGACGAACCGGTGCTCATCCTCTACACGTCGGGAACGACAGCCGAGCCCAAAGGTGTGATCCATACTCGACGATCACTCGAGAACGTCACCGCGATGCTGCACTCGTGGTGCCGATTCGACGGGGAGTCCTGCTTCATCACCGCTGCGCCCGTAGCTCACATTGCGGGGTTGCTCGCCATGAGCTTTCTTCCGCTCACATGTGCGGGGAAGGCCGTATTGATGGATGGGTGGGATCCTGAAGAAGCGGTCGAACTGGTCGCTGCCGAACGAGCCACGTTCTCGTGCGGAGCATCCGTGTTCCTCAATGAGCTTGTCGAGACATACGAAACCCTCGAGAGCGATCGAGGGTTCCACCGCTTGAGCACATTCATTTGCGGCGGAAGCGCCATTCCCCCCGACCTGATCGTCCGCGCAGCCAAAGAGGGAGTGTCGGCCTTCAGAAGCTGGGGAATGACTGAAGCTCCGATGATCGGGATGTCCCACTCGTCAGATCCCCTCGAGATCAGAGCAGGCACAGACGGACGCGTTTGTCCCGGTGGAGAAGTTGAAGCGGTCGATGACGAAAGACGGCCGCTTCCAGTAGGTGAAATCGGTGAGCTGAGGGTCCGGGCACCCCAGATGATGCTCGGTTATACGAGTAACTCTATGAATCGGACGCACCTCGACGGGTCCGGTTGGCTTTACACCGGAGATGTCGGATTCGTCGACGCGACTGGGTGCGTGACGATGACCGGGCGGACGAAGGACATCATCAACCGTGGCGGTGAGAAATTCTCGGCACAAGATGTCGAGAACGCGCTGGCCACGCACCCAGCCATCACCGTCGCAGCGATCGTTGCGGTGAGCGACCCTCGATTTGGCGAAGAAGCCGCTTGCTTCATTCAGTTGCGCCAAGGCGCCGAATGGCCGGGTGATCAATCCTTTATACGTCACCTGGAAGCCGCTGGCTTGGCTCGTCAGAAGATCCCCAAATACTGGTCGCTTATCGAGGAGATGCCTCGGACGTCTGCGGGAAAGATCAGGAAGGACGTGCTCCGATCGCTCTCGGACCAGTCCTTAGTAATCACGACCGACTGAGACCGATTTAGGAGGACTTCAAATGGCACAAACATTCGAAAAGCAAAGCATTGGTCTCGAGGCTGCTCAAAAAGCAGCTGCTGTGGCAGTCGGAGAAGCGGCGAAACTGGGGCTTTGTGTGACGGTGGCCGTGTGCGACGAGAGTGGAATTTTGAAGGCGATGTGCCGAATGGACGGCGCTGCGCTCATCACCGTGCAGTCTGCCCAGGACAAGGCCTACACCGCAGCGGGATTCGGCTTGGCGACGATCAAGTGGTACCCCCGGATCAAGGACGAACCCGCCGTGCTCAATGGCCTTGTTCCCAGCATCGACCGGATGATTATCTATGGCGGCGGTGTCCCGATCAAGGTCGACAACGTGGTCGTTGGCGCGGTCGGCGTCGGTGGTGGGTCTCACAAACAGGATGACGAGATAGCAACGAAGGCCGTCGGGGCGATATCCGCCTGATCCGCCGGATCCGCCTGAGCTTGGACGCCAGAGACCTGACGAAACAAAGGGAGAGGGGAAATAGATGACGGCAAAACACCGGGTGTGGAGTCTCACCGAAATGAAAGGGAAAGGTTCGAACAAGCCGGAGCCAACCAACTCCGATCCACAAACGCACGGGGACCTGTGGGAAACATGGCGTTTGGTGAAAGACGAGCACATTGACGTTCTCTATTC
>JBAPRR010000218.1:0-8279 GCA_049281195.1 Acidimicrobiales bacterium | reverse complement strand
GGATAGGGATCGTCCAGACGATGAAGGAGCTCGAGGTCGTGCTCCCCGAGGAAGCAGATCGTGGTGATCTGGTCAAGAACATTGAATCGACCCTCGGCAGTTCTGACGGAGTTCTACAGCTCACCGACCGCCGTGGGCGCCTCGTCGTGGTGCCGGTGGCCCGGATCGCCTACGTCGAGGTCGGTGCGCCCGAGCAAGAGCGCAGGGTGGGATTCGGGGCTCCCTGATCTCCCCGGATCTAGTTACCTCCGGGGGTCCTCATGAGTGACGCGGTCGAAGCACGTCACCTTCCCGATCTTCTCGACCGGCGCCTGGTCTTCGTGACGGGCAAAGGTGGGGTGGGGAAGACAACTGTCGCCGCATCGCTTGCGCTGCTTGCCGCCAATCGATCGAAGCGAACCCTTGTGTGCGAGATGGACGCCAAGGGTGATTTGCCGTCCTACTACGAGACGGGGCCGGCCGATTTCAACGGCCACGACGTCATCCCCGGTCTCCACGTGATGTCGATGGACACCGAGGCCTCTCTTCGCGAATACCTCAAGCTCCAGCTGAAGATCCCGGTGGTGGGGCGCATCGGTCCGCTGGCCAAGGCGTTCGACTTCGTGGCCACCGCCGCGCCAGGGGTGAGGGAGATCCTGACTGTCGGGAAGCTCTGCTACGAGGTGCGCGAGAACCGCTATGACATCGTCGTCGTGGACGCTACGGCGACCGGACACATCGTGGGGCAGCTGGCCGCGCCGCAGGCGATCAACCAACTAGTGAAGGTGGGCCTGATCCGCTCGCAGACCGACTGGATGCTCGACATCCTCTCCGACGCGCACACCACTGGCCTGGTCATCGTGACAACCCCCGAGGAGATGCCCGTTAACGAGACGTTGGAATTGGCACAACGGGTCAAGACCGAGACCACCGTCGACCTCGCCGCGGTAGTGGTCAACAGGGTGCTTCCTGAGCTGTTCGGCCGCGGGGAGGAACAGGTCTTCGACGCGTTATGTGAGCCGGACGGCATCGAAGCATTGAAAAATGTGGTCGGTGGTGATCCCGGTCCTGTGCTCGAGGGAGCGAAGCTTGCCGTTCGTCTGCGCCGAACCGGCGCCGGTCATCTGGACAGGTTGAGGACCGGGATTGATCCGTCCGTTCCCATGCTTCTGTTGCCGATGCTGTTCACGCGCGGATATGGGATGCGCACCATCAGACAGGTGGCCAAGTCGCTTTCCGAGGAGCTTGGGTTCTGATGGCCGCAAAGACACCGGACAAAGCGCCGGAAGGGCGACCCGACAACTCCGCCAATGCCGAGCACCACACCGGCGGCTCGCTCGACGGGCTGCTCGCATCCAAGGAGATCGTCGTCGCATGCGGACCGGGTGGGGTTGGAAAGACCACGACGGCGGCCGCGGCTGCAGCCATGGCCGCGTGGCGACACGGCGGGAAGGTGCTCGTCCTCACCGTCGATCCGGCTCGCCGGCTCGCCGATGCCTTGGGGCTGGCCGGAATCGGCAATCGCGAGACGCTGGTTCCGGAAGAAGCGTTCGCCAAGGCCGGTGTAAAGCCGAGGGGTGAGTTGTGGGCCGCGATGCTCGACACCAAGGAGTCGTGGGACGCGCTGATCCGCCGCCACGCTCCGGACGAGCGCACGCGCGACGAAATTCTGCGCAACCCGCTCTACGCGCAGATCTCGGGAAGATTCGTCCAGAGCCACGACTACATCGCCATGGAGCGGCTCTACGAGATCCACTCCAACGGGGATTACGACCTCATCGTCGTGGACACCCCACCCACCAAGAACGCGCTCGACTTCCTCGATGCGCCCGAGCGCATGGCTGATTTCTTTTCCAGCCGACTTCTGCGCTGGCTGATCATTCCCTACCGGTCCCGGCTGGTGAACTTCGCCTCCAAGCCCTTCTATCAGGTGGCGGACCGGATCCTCGGAACGCAGTTCCTGGAGGACATCTCCCAATTCTTCATCCTCTTCCAGACCATGTACGACGGCTTCATAAAGCGCGCACAAGAGGTGCAGCGACTCCTTGCCGCGAGGCGCACCACCTTCATCGTCGTGGCCACCTTGGAGGCCGCTCCACTCCACGAAGCGCGCGTCTTCGTGAAAGAGCTCGGTAGGCGTGATCTGCACGTGGGAGCGGTCGTTTTGAACAAGGTGCTGCCGGCTTACCTCCGCGACGCTTCGGGGCGGTCGATCGCCGAAATGTTGAAGGACTCGCCGGACAAGGTCGCGGAACGGCTCGTCTCGGCGCCGGGGCTCGCCGCCGTCGATCCGGCGCAGTTGGCCAGGGTGGTGAAGGAGGTCGGATCGAGCTACCTCGATTACGGCGTCGTCGCGCAGCGCGAGGCCGAGCAGCGCGCGGAGCTCGGCGCGGTACCCGAGGCTCTGGTCTCGGTACCGTTCTTCGACAGCGACGTCTACGACATGACCGGTCTTCTGCAATTGGGCGACAAACTCTGGAGCTAGATGCTCGACTACCACCTACATCTGTGGCCGCACGGTGAGCGCGACAAAGCGCCGACCATCGACCATGTCGCGGAGTATTGCGAGAAGGCGCAGGCTGCCGGTGTAACCGAGATCGCTCTGACCGAGCACCTCTTCCGGTTCGTCCAAGCAGACAAGGTTCTGTCCGGGTTCTGGGACACCGAAGAGAACCGGGGTCTTCGCGAATCGATGAAGTCCTACTGGGACGACCACGCCAGGGCCGACCTCGACAAGTACGTGGACTGTGTGGTGGAGGCCAAGCGCCAGGGCCTCCCCGTGGTGTTAGGCCTCGAGGTCGACTACTACAGGGGCAGGATGGACGAGGTGCAGAGCCTGCTCGATGGATACCCGTTCGACGTCTTGCTCGGATCGGTCCATTGGCTGGGGGTGTGGCGCTTCGACGACCTGTCAGATGACGTATCGATGCACGAGTGGGAGGTACGGGACGTCGACGCGGCTTGGGACGACTACGTGGAAGCCATCGAGGAGCTCGCCGCTTCTCAGGTATGCGACGTGCTCGCTCATCCCGACCTGATCAAAGTGGCCGGTTTCAGAGCATCTGCGCCCGAAGAGTGCTTCGACCGTCTGGCAGAAGCGGCCAAGTCTTCGGGCATGGCGGCGGAATGCTCTTCCGCCGGACTCAGAAAACCGGTGGGGGAGATCTATCCCGCACCGCCCCTCCTGGAACGATTCGTAAGAGCCGGTGTCCCCTTCACGACCGCATCCGACGCCCACAAATCGGTCCACGTCGCGGACCGTTCGCACGAGCTCGAGAAATTCCTCAGATCCGCCGGCATCGACTCGCTGCAGGCGTACCGGGGGAGGAAGCCGGTGACCGTCGACATCGCCGGCGGGGGAGGGCCGTTGTGAGCCACCCCTACCAGGGTCCCCGGGCCAGCGAGATCGACGCCGAATGCCGGGATCACGTGCTCAGACTGCTCGGCACATGGAGCGTCCTGTCTGACCTGTCGTTCTCCGACTTACTACTTCTCACTCCCCAGGACATCCCGGGAGGGGTTGCTCTCGAAGTCATAGGTCAGGTGCGCCCGGCCACCAGCGCCACGTTGGTCCGCTCGGACCTGGTCGGTGAGAGCCTTCGTCTCGGGGATTGGCCATCTGTCGCCAAGACGCTCGAGAACGGTGAGACCGAGTGGGGCCAGGTGAACCTGGCCGCCTTCGCCACTCTTCCGACCGGACCGGGGGCAGGAGGCGAGTTCGAAACGGGGCAGATGCCCGCTCTCGGCGACGAGGCGAGCCTGGAGTGTGTACCGGTTCGCTGTGGTCAGACCGTCGCCGCGGCCCTCGTGCGCGTATCGACGATCGAGCAGAGGCGACGCCCCGGTCGTCTGGAGCGCACCTATCACCAGCTCTACCAACGACTGGTCTCGATGGTCGCGGCGGGTTCTTTCCCGTTCGCCGGGGAGGTCATGCCGGCGGAGGACGCCCCGCGCGTGGGGGATGGCCTGATGGTGGTCGACACCGACTCGACGATCCGCTTCGCATCGCCGAACGCGACGAGCGCGCTCCACCGTATGGGGGTGACCTCGAGTGTGGATGGGCGCACTCTGTTGGAGATGGGCGTCGAAGAAGGCGCAGTCGATTACGCCATGGCGACAGGGAACCCCGTTGTCGAGGAGATCGAACGCCGGCCCGACGTCGTCGTCCTCATCCAATGCATCCCTCTTCTCGACGGCGACGACGTGACCGGAGGCATGGTGCTTCTGCGCGACGTGACTGATCTGAGGCGTAGAGACCGGCTGCTGCTCACCAAGGACGCCGCGATCCGCGAAGTGCACCACAGGGTGAAGAACAACCTGCAGACGATCTCGTCACTCCTTCGCCTGCAGGCGCGCCGTCTTGATCCGGGCGAAGGGCAACAAGCGCTGCGCGAGGCGGAGAGACGGGTCCGCTCTATTGCCGTCGTTCACGAGATCCTGTCGAGGGATCCGGGAGAAGAGGTTCCATTCGACGAGATCGTCGGCTCGCTCGTGAAGATGGCTGAAGATTCGGTCGTCGGTTCGGACCAGATCGAGATCCGGGTGACCGGAGACCTGGGCGACGTGACGGCAGGAGTCGCCACTCCGCTGGCGGTGGTCATCGCAGAGCTGATCCAAAACGCCATCGAGCACGGATTCCCACACGTGGAAGCACCCGCCGGCGCTCCCATCGAGACTGCTCCCGCCACTGCGACTAGGTCGGGTTCGATCGGGCACATCGACCTGGTCCTCGGCCAAGAGGGTTCCTATCTGCGGGTGCAGGTACACGACGACGGAGTCGGACTGCCACCGGGGTTCGACATAGCGAAGACGAACAGCCTCGGGCTTTCGATCGTGAGGGACCTGGTCGAGACCCAGTTGAGCGGCACGATCTCGATGGTCAACCGGGGCGGCACGCTTGTCGACATCTCGGTGCTCACGAGCCCGTCAGAAGAAGAACACGCCTGGTAGCGCCCTACGAGGGGCGATGGGCGCTACCAGGCGTAAAACTGGGCTCGGCCATGGGCCTGGTCGAGCCTTGAAGCGGGATCAGCCGAAGCGGTGAGTTGACTGATCGGTCATCGACTGAGCACCTACCGGCGTTTCGACGCCCGGCATGTCGAGCTCGCCCGAACCGAAGTCGTCTCTGGCGTCGGTGCGGATGCTCATGATGCCGGGAGCGTCGGCCGCATTCCCGTTCTGCGGCGGCGAGTCGTCGCGTGAGAGCCGGTAGCCGACGCCGCGCACGGTTTGGAGCCAGCGAGGGGAAGCTGGGTCCGCTTCGAGCTTGAGGCGTAGCCGACGGACGTGCTCAGTTACGGTCGCCGGGTCCTGCCAGTCCTGAGTCGAGCCCCACACGTGCTCGAGGAGCTCCTCACGGCTGTAAACCTGCTCGGGCGATTCCGAGAGGAACGCCAGCAAATCGAACTCCTTCGGCGTCAGGTCCAAGAGACCTCCGTCTAGCTCGACACGGTGCATCGTTCTGTCGACAACGAGCCTTCCGAGCTCGGTGCGTCCCGAGACGGGCGTGACCTGTCCCCGGCGCAGCACCGCACGGATGCGGGCCTCGAGCTCGTGAAGCGAGCACGGCTTCACCACGTAGTCGTCGGCACCGAGGTCGAGCACGCGGACGCGCTCGGCCTCCTCTGACCGCCCGGTGAGGACGATCACCGGCATGCCGCCGGACCTACGTAGCTTGGCAAGGACGTCCTCGCCCGCGAGACCGGGCAGACCTAGGTCAAGAACCACAAGGTCGTAGTGGCCCATCGAGGCCTCGCGCAGCGCGCTCGGTCCGTCTGTGGCTTCACCTACCTTGTATCCGAATCGCCGGAGGAATTGGCACGTGGCCGACCGGCTCATTTCGTCGTCCTCAGCGAGAAGGACGGCGTTCCCCTCCATTGTCACCTGAACCACCTCCGGGTGTTCATTCCTGTTGTCTGCTTTTGTCGATTTCCGTCTGTGCCCATTTGCCGCTCCTACGCGCTGTGCCGTTGGCGTTCTTCGTCCGAGGCCACCCACGGCAGCTTCGGTACGACCTGTTCAACGAAGAGATCCACTAGGTGCGCGTCGAAGAACTTGCCGCGCTGAAGCAGGAGCTCTTCAATTGCTTGATCTACTGACCATGCGGGCTTGTAAGGGCGCTCGTGGGTCAACGCGTCGAACACGTCGCAGACCGTCACGATGCGTCCGGCGAGCGGGATCGCCTGGCCCCGAAGACCGTTCGGATAGCCACCGCCGTTCCAACGTTCGTGATGACTCTCGGCGATGATCTTCGCCACCTGCAGGATCTCCGAGTCGGTGTCGCCGATCAGGCGGGCACCGATGCCGGGGTGTTCTCTTACGATCTCGAACTCTTCCGGCGTGAGCTTCCCCGGCTTCAGAAGGACGTAGTCGGGAATCCCGACCTTGCCGATGTCGTGAAGCGGTGCGGCGTGCTCGATGAGCTCGGCACGTTCTCGGGATTCACCGGCCAGAAGTGCGAGACGGCCGGAGCTGTAACCGACCCGGTTGGTGTGCTCATGGGTCTCGTCGTCGCGGAACTCGCTCACGAGGTAGAGGCGTTGAAGCGTTTCGGACTGGGCCCGTTCCAAAGCGGTGGTCCGTGCTGTGACCAGATCACTGAGCTCGCGGGTGTGCTCGGCCAGGCGAAGATGAAGGCGGCGGGCCTCCAGATAGTTGAGTACGCGGAGCCCGACCTCGGTGGTGTCCAAGGGCTTGGTAAGAAAATCGGTGGCACCGGCTCCGAGCGCGTCATGCCGAGCCTTCGGCGTCGCGTCCGCAGAAAGCACGAGCGCGGGAAGGAATTCGCCCTCATGGCGCAGTTCACGAATCATCGTGAGGATTCCGATTCCATCGACGTGTGGCATATGTAGGTCAAGAAGGATGATGTCCGGCTGCTGATCGAGAAATACCTGTCTGAACTGACGCGGATCGGTAACGGAGCGGACCTGTGTGAACCCGTTCCGGTCAAGGATCGACTCGATGAGCGCGACATTCGCTGGCTCGTCGTCAACGACGAGCACTTCGGCTCCACGAAGAAATCCCTCCTCGAGGTTCACTTTGCCGCCCCCCCGAGCGACTCGCTGCGACGCCAGAAGATGTTCACTGTCCTCCCGGGAGTCGCGTTTACGATTGCCGCCGCTTTGACAGGTGCTGCTTCAAGTCCCGTCATCGGAGCGGCCTCCGCACTTGCTTCTACAACCGCTGGTATCGGCAACGATTCGCCGTCTCTTGATCTTCGCGTTGGCGCAAAGCGTGGTCCCGGTTGGAAAACCCTTGTCGTAAGACCATCATCGGTTGGTCCGGAGGTGGTTGCCCGGGCCAGTGGTTGCTTGGACCACGCAAGACCCAGGGAAAAACAAGGAGAATCAGCCACACCAAACGCTAAGGCGCGGCCGGTTCAATGTCGATGATGATCGCCTCGGGATCGCCCCACCGAGAATTCGGATCAGAATTCGCCGCCGCGGAAGTTGCCGGTGAGTGGGTCGCAGCCGCCCACCGGTGAGTTTGCGGCCCACTGTCCGTTGGGCCGGCGGGCCGGACGATCGACGGCCAGATCGATCATCGGCTAGGAGGAAACCGCCGGCCACCCGGGGTCGGGATCGTTTGTCTCGGATCAGTGATCCGGTCGAGAATTGGGTCGTGAATTAGACAGAGAAATAAAGGGAAAAACGAATCGATTCAGCTGGCACGCCGGCGGGCAGCCAACCAGGCTTTGCGCAACTTCCTACGCTCCTCTTCCGAGGTTCCTCCCCAGATTCCGGACTCCTGGTTGGTCGCAAGAGCGAACTCCAGGCAGGGCTCCAGGGCCTCGCACGAGTAGCAAACTCGCTTGGCCGCTTCGATCTGTTCGATCGCCGGGCCGGTCGTCCCAATTGGGAAGAAGAGATCGGGTTCGGTGTTACGGCAGGCGGCAACCTTGCGCCAGTCGTCGACATCCCACTCCACTGTGCGGTTCCACATCAAGGCCACGGCAATGCCTCCTCCAACTACCGTGTTCGGCGCTTCCTGAAAGCGCCGTTGTGAACCGTTTCACATGACTTCCGGCGCATCCACCATGGGGTGAACACAGGTTGCCAAGATCAAAACGGCCCATGTGAACCTAGTCCCAAGCGCCGCCTTTGGCAAGCACTAACCGTGACAATTGATACGAGAAGCATCCAAATTTGTCGTAATGATTTGCATCGAGAGATCCTGGAAAAGGGTTGGATGAGTTGATGGGGGAGGGACCGGCCGGGCTGGGTCCAAGCCATGCGAAGTGCACGATGGAGCGACGGACATGATGAGTCGATGATGAACTCCCCATGGCTAAGGACCACTGA
>JBAPRR010000217.1:0-1667 GCA_049281195.1 Acidimicrobiales bacterium | reverse complement strand
GGTACGTCGTGCGGCACCAGCCTGATAGCCACCTCGTTGGCGAGCAGGCGGCCCCGAAGGGTCAGCACGGCCCGTGACCCATGCTTCTCGATCAGGCCCTCGAGCGCCGGGTCGTCGGGCACGCAGTCCCCGGGCACCCCTTCAGCCGTCCTCACCAAAAGGGCCAGCGCTTCGAATTCCCGTGATTCCGCATCCACATCATCGGTGCCCGACACGGTGGGTGCTCCGGAACCGACCGCGCCGATGTAACGCTCCGGGGTCCGGATGTTCCACCACCGCCTGCCCGAGATATGCGAATGCGCGGCACACCCGATGCCCCTGTAGTCGCCCTGCCTCCAGTACAGGATGTTGTGCCGGCACTCGTGGTTCGGTTTCGCCCAGTTGGAGATCTCGTACCAGTGATATCCGGCGTCACTCAGAACGGAGTCCGTGATCTCGTAGCGCCTTGCCTGCGTATCCCCATCAGGATGTCTGCTTTCGTCCCCCGCCAGCGCCGTCCCCGCCTCCACCGTCAGCGCGTAGCAACTGACATGTTCCGGTGGCGTCCGGATCCCGAGCACCGCGTCGAGAGTCGTCCGCCAGTCGTCGTCGGTCTCGGCGGCCGCCCCGAAGATGAGGTCGACGCTGACCGATTCGAAACCGGCCCGGTGTGCCAGATCCACTGCGTCGACCACCGAATCGGTCCCGTGTCTTCGTCCCAGGCTTTCGAGGACCGTCGGGACCATCGACTGGGCGCCGAGCGATATGCGGTTGACGCCGGCGGACCTCCACGCGCTGAACCTTTCGGCGGACGCGTCCTCGGGATTGCACTCCACGGTCACCTCTGCGCCTTCCGAGCGCGGGATGGCGTCGAGGATCGCCGTCAGCATCGCGGCAGGGAGCCGTGATGGCGTACCGCCACCGAAAAACACGCTCGTTGCTTCCGGCAGTCCCTCCGACGCGACCGCCGAGCGCACTTCGGTTACGCACGCTTCTGCGTAAGAACTCATCAGATGATCGCGGTCGGTCCACGTGGCGAATGCGCAGTAGTCGCAGCGCTTTGCGCAGAACGGGACGTGGACGTAGTAGCCGAACTCGCGGCGCGCGCCGTCAGTCACCGGCACTGTTCCAGCGGCACAGGGTTTCCACTTGCACAGTGTTTGCCGGCACAGTCAGAGACTCGGGGCCGCTCTTACGCTTCTCAGCTGGCGGTCGAGGTGCGATTCCATCGCCTCGTTCATGATCTCCGACACCTCGTTGGTGAGCGGGCTCGGCGGTTCCGCGAGCACCCTGGCCAGACCGCCTTCTTCGACCACTCCCCTCAGGATGGCGAGCGCTTCGGGAGAGATCGCCCGTCCTCTCCTGCACTTGACGCACAGCACCCCGCCCTCGATGAGATCGAAGGCGACCAGGTGCTCGGGTTCACCGCATGAGACGCATGCGTCGAGGAAAGGAGCCGAGCCTTCCACGGCCAGCACCTTCAAGAAGAAGGAGGGCACGACCAGTGCCGCGTCCTGTACGGCCAGGGCGCCCAAGGCTCTGACCAAAAGCTCGTACAGCCGTATCGACGCGTGGCGCTCGACGGACACCTTGTCCGCCACCTCGAGCATCGAGAACGCCTTGGTCATCCGGTTCAGGTCTTCTCTCACCGGACGGAACGTGTCGATCACCTCAGCCTGATCGATGAT
>JBAPRR010000216.1:0-3038 GCA_049281195.1 Acidimicrobiales bacterium | reverse complement strand
CACTGCAGCAGATGACTCTGGATCGCTCAACGAGTCGGTCGACAAGGGAGCCGCAGGAAGCTCGACGCTCTTTGCCAGAAGGCCGGGGGGCGTGGTTGGCGAAGCGCGGAATCAAACATCAGGGTCTTAGCCGTCTAAACGAGCTCGGGGTCTGGATGAGCGGTGACGGAGGAGATGACTGGAACCGCCAAGTCGTCGGCCTCAACCGACAGGTGAGGCAGCAGCCGGTCCAGCCCCTTCGGGAACCACCAATTGGACTTGCCCAGCAGCATCATGATCGACGGGACGACCGCCATCCGGATGAAGACAGCGTCGACCAGGATCCCGCCGGCCAGGCCGATGCCGAACTCCTTTATCACGACCTCTCCGCCCAAGATGAACGAGCCGAACACCAAGATCATGATGAGCGCCGCCGCAGTGATCGTCTTTCCGGTGGCGGCGAGGCCGTTGCGTACTGCGACCCGGTTGTCGCCCGACTTCAGATACTCCTCGTGCATCCGGGTAACCAGGAACACTTGGTAGTCCATAGAGAGCCCAAAGAGGATGGCAAAGAGCATCACCGGCAGGAACGATTCGACCGGACCGGTTCGGTTTATCCCAAAGAGCGCGTCGGCGTAGCCCCACTGGACCACCGCTACGAGCACCCCGAAGGCGGCCCCGATGGAAAGCAGGTTCATGGCGGCGCCGACGAGCGGGATCACGAAACTGCGGAACACGATCGACAGCAAGATGAATGAAAGCACCACCACCAGCGCGATGAACAAGGGCAGCTTGGCCGAAAGCACGTGGGCGAAGTCAACGAAAATGGCGGTGTTCCCCCCGACAAGCACTGTCACTCCACTCGTGCCCACCGCAGCGGGGATGGTCACGTTACGCAGGTGGTAAATGAGATTCGTGGTCGCGGCGGCCTGGGGGGATGTCTTCGGATAGGCAATGATGAACGCCACTTCGGAGTTGCCTCCGGTCTTGCTCGGAAAATAGATCGGCACAATCGGTTTGTGAACCACCCCGGGCTGATTCTCCACTGCCGTGGCGACCTTCGAGATCACGTCCTTCTCAGCCTGCGAATGCACCACGGAGACCAATTCCAAGGGTCCATTGAAGCCGGGCCCGAATCCCGTGGCCAGCAGATCGTAGGCCGTTCGGGTCGTGGTCCCCACCGGATCGCTCCCCTGGTCCGACGAGCCCAGACGCAGCGAGAAGAAGGGCAGTGCCAGCAACACAATCACTATGAGCGCCAACAAGGCGGACGTAGCGGGAACCCGTCGGATCCTGTCTGCCCACCGCGGCCAGAAACCCTTGTTGTCAGCGCCAATAATGCGTGGGCCGTTCTGGGCCAAGTTCCGTTTCTGGCTCCGGCTCATCACCTTCGGGCCGATGAAACCCAACATGGCAGGCAGCAGCGTCAACGCCGAGATCATGGTCAGGAGCACCCCGATGGCGGCGGCCACTGCCAACCCGTACAGGAAGCTCACGCCAAGAGCGAACATGCCGAACAAGGCGATACAGACGATAATGCCGGCAAACATCACGGCCCGACCCGAGGTGTTCACTGCGTTGACGATCGAACTCTCTATCGATTGCCCAGCCACCAAGCCTTGTCTATGCCTGGTGACGATGAATAGGGCGTAGTCCACGCCTACGCCCAGCCCTATGAGAAGGACGAGTTCGGGGGAGAACTGCGGCATCTTGAGCACATGACTGAGCATTCCGATCAGCCCGATAGCAGTGCCGAGTGCGAAAAGCGCCGAGATGATCGGGAGTATCGCTGCGAAAAACGAGCCGAATATGAGTCCGAGGACAATGAAGGCCAGGATCACCCCGGGTCCGGTCCCGCCGATGGACTGCTTGTTGGAAAGCTCCGCCAACTGCCCGGCCACGGCAACCTTGAGATGCGTGGTCGCTGCCGATGTTGCCGTGTCGACGAACCTCTGGGCTTCGGGCTGGGTCAGGTTCTGGACCTGTTGGCTGAGGACTACCGAAACGAAGGCAACGGTCTTGTCCGCGTTGATGTTGCGAGCGCCCGCCGCGCTGTATGGACTGGTGATTGGCGCCACATGCGGGAGCCTGTCGACCTTGGCGATCATCGCGGCAATGCGCGATTCCACATTCGGGTCGGTCACCTTCACCCCGTCGGACGTGGCATAGACGATTTGCTCGGTGTCGCCGGAGACCTTGGGGGCGGAGGCCTGCAACAAGGCGATGGCGTCTGATGACTGCGTGTGCGGGAAGGAAAATGAATTCGAGTAATCCGAACCGATGCTTTTGTCCAGGCCAAGCGAGAGGATGAGGACGATGGCCCAGATGAAAAGTACGAGTCGGCGATGGCGAACACACCACCCGGCGAGGGTGCGCATTGAGGGGTCCCTCCTGCGGGGAGCGGGGCGGCGGCGGGGGTACCGCTCTGGGTAGACGCTAACCGCGTGTCGCACCACCCCGATCCCGGCGAAGTTTCGAGTGACCTTTTTCCTGAGGTCGCCCGGACATCCACGGGTTGTGTCCCACTGCTCTTCCACGGGGGCAGTGGACCCTCCAGCCTTTTCACTTCCGGCACCAGTCCCCTACCGATACCGTTAGACGCGATCCAGCGCCACGTGCCCCCTCCGTGGGCGCAGATCAACTGTTTGCCTAACTGCACCGAGGCGTAGCGATCCGGCGGCAGTTCCGGTAGCAACAGACACCGTTGACACCGAGCGGATCCGCCAAGCCCCCAACGGCGACACGTACGTGCCGCTCGATCCCGCCACACTCGAATCCATATTTCGAGCCGCTGGCTTTGCCGACATCATCTTGGTCTGAGCGTCACCGCCCACTGATCAGTCGCGCACAAATGCAATGCGTGTCGCAATCCTGAGGCGCACACGGGACTGGTCTTGAACGCAAGAAGGGCCTGCGAGATGGACTTGGGCATGATCAATCTGCGAGTTCTTCGTCCCGCCAGGTGAATCGCCCCGGGTTTCGTGACCGCTCGGTTTATTGGGTGATCCCCGCCAGGTCGGGTGCCGTTTGACGGTAGTAGATGGTTTCGAACTCTGCAG
>JBAPRR010000215.1:0-13607 GCA_049281195.1 Acidimicrobiales bacterium | reverse complement strand
GCGTGAAAGGGCTCGCGTATTCGGAGACGAACTCGCATTCGCCGTTTCCGACGAACTCGTCGATCACCCGGTCTGCCAGCCGCCACATGAAGTCTTCGTTCTCTTTCAACCGTTTCGGGGTTATGAGACGCAGCAGAAGGTGGCGGTGGGCGGTGTGCTTGGGAGGGTCGAGGGTCGGTAACTGGTCGCTCATGGGCAGCTGATCGCGGTAGCGCTCGATCAACGGGCCAACGTCGTCGCCTTCCAGTGGAACCGAGAACCCGGGGAACGGACCGCTGACGGAGTTGCAAGAAGAGAAGGTGGCGGTGTCGCGGTACACCTCGAGAGCTTCCTCGTATCCGGTGACCATCACTACGTCGTGGTGCGGTTCCCGCTCGACCGGGCAACGCGACCGCAGGTACTCGTAGTACGGGTACGGGTCCGGGAACAGAGATTCGTCACGGAAGAAATCGACGGCTTCGAAGTCGCTCAAAGGAGGTCCTCCCGTTTCCCCATGCGCACGACCGCGCCGGTACGGTGGTGGCTGTCCAGCGCAAACGGCATAATAATGGAGCGGTTGTCTAATTTCCATCTGAAGAGAGCGGGCATCCCGGATTGGTCGGCCCGGCGGGCCTGGAACCACCGGGACTAACGTCCGGCTGACCTAAAAGAGACTGTAGGGAGCGATCGAGATGAGCCTGGCCGATGCGTTCATGTATCAGGGGAAGCGAGCACTGGTGGTCGGTGGGGCCACCGGAATGGGGGCGGCAGTTGCGGAGCTCGTAAAGGACGCCGGGGCCGAAGTGATCGTCATGGACCGCGCCGAGGTGAAGCTGGGTGGGGTGAAGACGGTTCAACTCGATCTTTCCGACAAGGCGTCGATCGAGGCAGCATCAGACGAAGTCGATGCGCCGATCCATGCTCTGTTCAGCTGCGCCGGCGTCGCAGACGGGACTCCCGGGATCGAGCGCATCAATTTCATCGGTCACCGGCACCTCATCGACAAGCTCCTCAGGGATCAGAAGCTGCCGCGGGGCTCTGCGATCGGGATGATCTCGTCGGCTGCGGGACTGGGATGGGAGGCCAACCTGGAGCAGCTTCAGGAGTTTTTGGACGTCACCGAGTTCGACGAAGCGACGGAGTGGATAGCACAGCACCTCAAAGCCGACTACATGTTCAGCAAGCAGGCGATAAACGCCTACGTAGCGCGTGAGGCATTCCGATTGCTGAAAGAAGGCATCAGGATCAACGCAATTCTTCCCGGACCGACCGATACGCCCCTGGCGCAGGCCAACGCGGATCTGTGGCTCACGTTCGGTTCCGACTTCCGCTCCGAGGTCGGTATCGTTGCATCAACGCCGTTGGAACAGGCCTACCCGCTGGTCTTCCTGTGCAGCGACGCCGCATCGGGGGTGACGGGCATAACCATGGTGACGGACGCCGGATATGTGAGCTCCGGTGTCACCGGGTCATTCCCGAACGCGAGTCCGGCGGTCAACTTTTTGAGAGGCATCTACTGATTTTCCGGGGAGAACCGGCCTCAGGGAAGAATGACTGGCAGGGTCTCCCAGCCACGGACGGTAGAAGTGCGGGCCTGCACCGCGTTCTCCCAGTCCACATCCCACGTCGGGAAACGCTTCAGGACCTCGTCGAGGGATATGCGCCCCTCCATGCGCGCCAGCGCGGCCCCCAGGCAGAAGTGGATGCCGTAGCCGAATGCCAGGTGGTGATCGATCTTTCGGTGGATGTCGAACCGGTCGGCATCCTCAAATTTTCGCTCGTCACGGTTGCCTGACGCGTTCAGCAGCAGTACGACGCTCCCGGCTGCGATCTTCTGACCGTGATGTTCGACGTCCTTTGTGACGTACCTGGCCTGGACGGGTGAAGGCGACTCGTATCTGAGGAGTTCTTCTACGGCGTTCGGCACGAGCGTGGGATCCTCTACCAGTTCGGCACGTTGATCGGGGTTCTCTGCGAGGATCTTTCCCGCCCAACCGATGAGTCGCGTCGTCGTCTCGTTGCCGGCCGCCGCCAGCAGGTTGACGTATCCGAGCACCTCCGCGCGACTGAGTTTGCGGCTTTCGCCGTTCTCGTCTTCGAACTCGCCTTGGAGCAGCTCGGTCATCACATCGTCGGATGGATGATCCACGCGCCAGTCGATATAGGACTCCAAGTCGGTGGCGGCCAGGTCGCGTCCATACTGCTCTTCTGCGTCTGGCATCGATCCATCCTTCAGACGCAGTCCTTCATCGGCACGGTCCCTTATGCCCGCCTGGTCCTGCTCGGGAATTCCGAGCAGCATCCCGATCGTCCACATCGGTATGAGCGCACCGAGGTCACGAATGAAGTCGAACCCTTTTGCTCCGACCAGGGGGTCCAGGCTCGTCGCGCAGAATTCGCGAACCTTGGGCTCGATTGCCTTCATCCTGCGTGGTGTGAATACCCGTGACAGAAGGCCGCGGTGAAGATTGTGGTCTGGCGGGTCCTCGAAGATGATCGAACCCGGAGGCAAGGTCATCCCACTCTTGACGATCTCCAAGATGGTGCCCCTGCTCGATATATACGTCGGCCAATCCATGATGCAGCGTTCGACGTCGGCGAAGCGGCTTAGCGCATAGAAGTCGTATTTGTCGTTGTAGTAGAGGGGCTGCTCGTCGCGAAGCCGCCGCCAGACGGGATAAGGATCAGTGTCGATCTCGAAGTCATACGGGTCGTAGTAGACGTCTGAATCCGCTGTCGTCATGGGGTCGGGCCTATTCACTCGTCAGGTGGCGAAAGTGAAGTTATAGTAACATGAGAAGGCCGTTCTCATTTTGCCCGGAGGAGAAGGTTTTTGCGCGTCGGGGTGATGATCGGCCCTCATCGGGGGCGCTACAGCACCAAGGTGGAGAGTCTCCGGGCCGACGCCGTACTGGCCGAATCCGCGGGCTTCGAGAC
Organism: Acidimicrobiales bacterium; assembly: GCA_049281195.1. Taxonomy (GTDB): domain Bacteria; phylum Actinomycetota; class Acidimicrobiia; order Acidimicrobiales; family CAVXTF01; genus JBAPRR01. The sequence continues at coordinate 10,691 of JBAPRR010000215.1, read as the reverse complement.
GGTATGGATCCCTCAGATCCCCGACGAGTTCGACGCTCTCACCGCGGCGACGGTCGCAGGGTCCGCAACGGCGCACGTCGAGATCGGAACAGCCGTCGTACCCGTCCAACCCCGGCATCCGATCGCGCTTGCTCAGCAGGCATTGTCGGTACAGGCCGTCACAAATGGTCGCCTGTGCCTTGGGCTCGGTGTCTCGCACCACTGGGTCATAAGCGACATGCTCGGGCTGGCCTATGACAGGCCCGCATTGACGATGCGTTCATACCTCGAGGTGCTCGAACGGGCGTTCAGTGGCCCGGGATCGGTCGACGTCGAGAACGAGATGTTCAAAGTCCACAATCCCCTCGACATCACGGACTTGCCTCCCATACCGGTACTGATCGCGGCATTGGGGCCGGTGATGCTGCGACTTGCCGGAAGGCTCACCAGTGGGACGATCCTGTGGATGGCTGACGAGCGGGCAATCGACACGCACGTCGTTCCATTGATCACCGAAGCGGCCGCGAAAGCCGGGCGCCCTGCTCCACGCATCGTTGCCGGCGTCCCTGTTTGTTTGTGCCGCGAAGCAGAGGTCGACACCGCCAGATCGCGCGCCAACCGGATTCTCGCCGAAGCCGAAGTCTCGCCGAACTATCAAAGGCTGCTGTCGATCGGTGATGCGACCGGCATAGGAGACATACTCGCCTGCGGGACGGAGTCGACCATCGAAAAGAGACTCCGGGCATTTGCCGATGCCGGAACGACCGATCTTTCCGTCCGTGTTCTTGCCATTGGAGACAACCGGGACGAGATGGTCGAATCGGCGCGCCGCACACGTGAGCTCGTGGCCTCACTCGCCCGGTCGCTTCGATAGTCGGATTGTTCCGGTGTCCGACTCGGAGAGGCCGGTGGTGGGGGAGACTCAAGGGGCTCCGATGACGGAGTGGGAGAGCATCCCCGCAATGACGAAAGATGCCGCGGTCCGGTTCGGCGATCGTCTCGCAGTCAGAGATGGCCACACCGAGCTGACCTATGAGCAGCTTTTCGACCGATCCCGTTCTTTCGCCGGTGGCTTGGTGGACCGGGGCGTCGAGCCGGGCGACCGGGTCGCCGTCTGGGCGTTCAACAGCGCTGAATGGATCATCGCCGTCCTCGGGCTGTTCCAGGCCGGCTGTGTCCTCGTCCCGGTCAACACCCGATTCAAAGGAGTCGAAGCCTCTGGGATCCTTCGAAGAAGTAGTGCACGGGTTCTCGTCACTGTGACCGACTTTTTGGACACTGACTATCTGTCGATACTGGCGTCTGCGGGCATCGAGTTGCCGGAACTGGAAACGATCATCGTTGCAAGCGGCCGCGTTCCATCGGGGGCCATCTCGTGGAGCTCCTTCGTCAGTGACGTTCCGGCCTCTGCGATCGAGAAGGTCGGACGGCGCTCGGCAGCCATCAACGCGGACGACATGTCGGACATCCTCTTCACCTCAGGGACGACGGGAGTGGCGAAGGGCGTCGTGATGACGCAATCGAGAACCCTGGGCATCGCCACCGACTGGGTTCGCATGACCGGACTCAGTGTGAATGACCGCTACCTGATGATCAACCCGTATTTCCACATGTTCGGGCTGAAGGCGGGAATCCTGGCTTGTGTCGCGAGTGGCGCGGCAATGTTTCCCCAAGCGGTGTTCAACGTCGAGAGCGTGCTGGCGCGAGTGGCGGAAGAGCAAATCACCGTCCTTCCCGGCCCGCCGACCCTGTATCAAGCCATCCTCGACCATCCCCGTCGAGACGGTTTCGACCTTTCAAGCTTAAGGGTCGCAGTAACCGGAGCCGCAGACATTCCAGTCCAGCTCGTACGCCGGATCGACGAGGAATTGCCGTTCTCCAGGGTGATCACTGCCTATGGCCTGACGGAAGCCGGCACAGCGAGCGCAACAGTTCCCGACGACGACGCTGAAGCGGTCGCAACTACGGTCGGAAAGCCACGCCCGGGTTTCGAGATCCGAGTGGTCGGGCCCGATTCGCGCCAGGTGGCTTGTAGCGAAGCAGGCGAGGTGCTCCTCAAGGGTCCAACCGTCATGCTCGGTTATCTCGATGACCCCGAAGCAACTGCAGCAGCATTGTCGCCACAGGGCTGGTTGCAAACCGGAGACCTCGGAGTCATGGATGAAAACGGACGCCTGCGGATAGTCGGCCGCGCCAAGGAGATGTTCATCGTCGGAGGGTTCAACGCCTATCCGGCCGAGATAGAAAACGCACTCCTACGCCACCCAGGCATATCCCAGGCAGCGGTGATCGGTATTCCCGATGCGCGGCTTGGGGAGGTCGGAATGGCGTTTGTCGTCACTACTTCGAAGGCGCAGCTGCAGCCGGACGAGATTCTTACCTGGTGCCGCGACCAGATGGCCAACTACAAGGTCCCGCGTGCTCTCCAGATCCTCGACGAGCTGCCGGTGAACGCAACAGGCAAGGTGGTGAAAGAGGCGCTTCGAACCAGAGTCGCCGACCAGGGCCGGATCCAGCCGCTGTGATCGTCAAACCGATTCGTGTGCCCTTTTGAGCAGGCCTCTGGCGATCACGAGCTTCTGGATCTCGTTCGTGCCCTCTCCTATGACCATGAGTGGAGCGTCCCGGTAGTAGCGCTCGATCGGGAGCTCGGTCGTATAGCCGACGCCGCCGAATATGCGCATGGCCTCGGTGGCGAGCTCGAGTGCGGTCTCGCTGGCGAAAAGCTTGGCCATGCCGGCTTCGACGTCGCAGCGCAGGCCGGCTGCCTTGCGCTCTGCTGCATTACGGGTGAGGAGCTTCGCCGCCTCGAGACGCGTGGCCATGTCCGCAAGCTTGATCTGGATTGCTTGATGCTCGGCGATGGGTTTCCCGAACGTGGCACGTTGTTGCGCGTACTTGAAAGCGGCATCGAACGACGCTCGGGCCACACCGACAGCCCGTGCCGCGATGTTGATGCGGCCGATCTCGAGCACACCGAGGATGAGCGCCAGCCCGCGACCGGGATCCCCGATCATGTTTGCCCGCGGGGATGCGGTGATCCGTATAAGCCATCTCTACGGTCTCCACCCCCTTGTAACCGAGCTTGCCGACGTGCTTGCTGACCGATATGCCCTCGAATCTCGGCCCCGGCTCCTTTTCAATGATGAAGGCGGAGATTCCTTGGTCGGTACGTGCGGCCAACGCGACGAGCGATGCCCGTTCGCCGTTGGTCACCCACGCCTTGACTCCGTTTATCACGTAGATGTCGCCGTCCCTGGCGGCCTTGCAGGTGATGCTGCGGGTGTCGCTTCCTGCGTCCGGCTCAGAAAGTGACAGGGCGCCGCGTTTGGACCCGGATGCCAGCTCGGGAAGCCAGCGTTCCTTCTGCATGTCGTCGCCGTGCTGGATCAGAAGTGTGGCCGCCATGGTGTGTGTGTTGACGATGCCGGTCAAGCTCATCCAGCCGTAGGACAGCTCCTCGATCACGCCGATGTAGGTCAGCAGGTCGAGACCGAGTCCTCCGTATCGCACAGGGATTGTGACCCCGAACAACCCGAGATCGCGCATCTTGGCGACCAATTGCGTAGGAAACTCATCGTGACGTTCGAGCTCGGAGGCGACCGGGATGACATCGCGGGCCACGAAGCGCCGGACGGTGTCGATGATCTCTTCTCTCAGGTCGGGATCGGTCGGCGGAGTAACTCCCCGAGGATCCGATGAAGCTGATGTCATGTCAATCCTCTTGTCTGCTTCTTCAAAGCGGTAGCGCACCCGGCAACCGTCGGGTCCGGAGGAGCTCTTCGCCGATCTGCCTCGAAAGAACCCTGCTGCTGCCTAGCAGACCGTCGAGTACGAGGCTCCGCCTGAGGTAGCGATGGAACGGGTGTGAAGCGGTAAACCCGACGCCGGCCAACACCTGTTGACAGTGCCGAACGACCGTCTTCGAGTTCCGGCCGGCGATCGCCTTGGCCACCGAGGCGGTGAACTGAGAGGGATGGTCCCACGCCGCGCCCAGCGCGGCGTGGGCTGATTCCACAGCTACCAAGCTCTCTGACAGACGATGTCTCACTGCCTGGAACGCCGAGATGGGCCGCCCGAACTGGATCCGTCCCGTGGCGTGGTCGCGCGCCAGGCGCAACATCTGTCTCTGGACGCCGACGAGCTCGTGAGAAATGGCGAGGCGTCCCTTGGCCAGGGCTGCTTCCCAATCCACGGAGTTGAACGGCATCCCTTCGCCTGTACCCACCGAGTGTGCACTGACTTCGTACAGTCCGGAAGCCGGATCGATACCTTTGACCGGGCGTCGCTCGAGGGCGGCGGGTTCTATCAGGGCTACGACGTTCACGTGACCGGCAATGGCCGGTACCGCCACCGTGTCACATCGGAGCAACGCTCTTGTTGCGATGCCCCGCACCGTCACCCGGCCGCGCTCGATCACTCCGGGCGGATCGCCGAGGGTAAGCGAGGGAAGCACGAGCGCTCGACCGAGTGCGTCTTCCAGCCGCAACTCCCTCATGATGACATCCTCGATCGCTGACGACGTGGCGTTCAGCTCTCCCTGGGTCTCGAAGACCACCGAGATTGCGCTTCGTGGGTCATCTGCCAGGGCGTCAGCCCAGCCGAGCTCAAAAAGGGCCCTGTCGAGATCGTCACCCGCACCCGTGGCCGCGGCACGCCGGACGCTCTGTTCGAAGAGCGCCAGTTCTTCTAGGTCCATCAGCGATCGTCGCCAAGATCGAGAAGGCGCTTGGCAATGATGTTGCGTTGGATCTCCGAGCTTCCGCCGTAGATCGTGGCCGCGCGTGAGTAGAGGAATTGCGCCCGCCAACCCTCCGAGACCTCGTCATCGCCGCACAACAGGTCGTGTGGGAGTGCATTCGGCACCAGGTCGAACAGCGCCTGTTCGGTCGACGCCAACAGAACCTTGTCCACCGAGGTCTCGGGCCCGAGTTGCTCACCGGCATCCAGGCGGTAAAGGGTCATTCGGGAGCGAGCGCGCAGCGCATACAGATCTTCGAACACTTCGCCGACATCGTCGGCGGCAAGCACACCGACCGCAGCATCGTTCAACAGTTGCTCCAGGCGCCGGTACAGGAACGCCCCCCGATACCACAGGGCGGTGCTGCGTTCGTAGGGAAGGAGGTCCATCGCCACCGACCAGCCGTGATCGACTTCGCCGAGAGTGCGGTCGAACGGCACTCTCACATCGTCGAAGAAGACCTCGGAGAACTCCTCGACCCCGTGCATCGTCTCGAGTGGCCTGACGCTGATTCCCGGAGTCGTCATGTCGACGAACAAGGCGGTGATCCCGCGGTGCCTGGACTCAGTTGTGCCTGTCCGCGTCAAAAGAACGCAGCGATCGGCGTACTGGGCAAGGCTCGTCCACACCTTCTGGCCTGTGACCCGCCATCCGTCGTCGGTCGCCTCGGCTCGACACGTCAGGGCTGCAAGATTGCTTCCGGTGTCCGGCTCGGAGAATCCCTGGCACCATGTTTCGTCGCCGCGCAATAGTCGTGGGACCATCGCGGCAGCGAGCTCCGGGCGCGCGTAATCGATCATCGTCGGCGCGAGCACCTCGACGAGCGAATAGAGACCTGGATCGATGAGGTCGCGTGAAGCCAGCGCCTCTCCGAGATACGCACGGTGAAGCGGTGAGCCCCCCAGTCCTCCGACACGTTCCGGCCATCCGTAGCGCATCCAGCCGGCGTCGTAAGCAAGGCGTCTTGTCTTCGAAAGCTGGACCATCTGCTCGTCGAGAGATCCGAAACCCGAATGATCGGGCGAAAGCAGCTCCGCGTTCAGTTCGAGCCACCGGTCGACCGATGAGCGGAAGTCGTCGAGCTCCATCGCCCCTGGTGTCGCCTACCGAGCCCGGCCGGAGGTTTTCGACCACCCGTGCCCAAGTGTCACCAGGGTGCCTCGTCGTGACGGTGGATTTGGCCACCCTTCATCACGAACCGCACATTCTCCGTGGCCCGGATGTCGGCGAGCGGATCTCCTTGCACCGCAATCACATCGGCGAGCATGCCGGGGATCACGCGGCCTCGGTCGTCGGCGTCGATCAATTCGGCCGACACCGTCGTTGCCGCTCGTATCGCGTCGATGGGCTTCATCCCCCGGTCGACAAGTGCAATGAGCTCTCTGGCATTGCGGCCGTGAGGGATAGCGGGCGCATCTGTTCCGCACGCGATGCGGGCTCCACGTGCTATGGCTTTGCTGATCGTCTCTTTGGCACGGGGAAAGACATCGGCAGCTTTGGCCTGAAGCTCCGGGGCCGCTCTCGAGACGTCCATCCCGTCCGCCAGGTATGTGGTCGGCACAAGGAACGTGCCGGTGTTGACGAGCAGTTCGAGGGTGTCGTCGCTCATGAGTGACCCGTGCTCGATGCAGTCGATACCGGCTTCGATGGCGGCGCGGATGCCGTCGTCGCCGTGCGCATGCGCGGCGACCCTGAGCCCTCTGCGGTGTGCCTCGTCGACGATGGCGCGGAGCTCCTCATCTGAGTACTGCTGCGCTCCCGCTGGTCCCGTATGCGACATGATCCCGCCCGACACGCAGACCTTTATCAGTTCGGCTCCGTACTTGATCTGATAACGCACCGCTCTTCTTACTTCGCTCACCCCGTTGGCGATGCCCTCTTCGACCGTCAAGGGCATGATGTGCGGCGCGAGGGCCTGGAACATGGTGGGGTCCAAGTGGCCACCGGTGGGTGTGATCGCGTGTCCCGCGGGCACGATGCGCGGTCCTTCGATCCAGCCGAAGTCGATCGCCTTCTTTAGAGCGACGTCGAGCAGGAGGCCGCCTGTCTGGACGAACAATCCCAGGTTTCTGACAGTCGTGAAACCGGCGCGCAAGGTCCGTCGGGCATTGGCAACTGCGCGCAGGGTGCGAAGGGCTGGGTCGTCCTGTACCGGATTGAGCGGGCTCGTGTGGTCAGGTCCACCGAGGAGCAGGTTCACTTCCATGTCCATCAGCCCGGGAAGCAGGGTCATGTCGCCGAGGACCACGATCTCTGTACCCGCGGGCACCCGATCAGGGGACACCTCGAGGATGCGCTCGCCTTCGATCAGCAGGCTCCCCGGCTCTGTGATCTCCCCCTTGTCGATATCGAGGAAGCGGGCGCTCAAAAGGTGGATCGGCGGTCCCGGGGTCCGCGAGCGGGCCATTCTGGCTCCCTTGGGCTATCGATGGATAAGATGGCTCTACCGAAACGATAGCGCCATTCTCATAGGGGACGACTTATGCAAGTCGATGATTTGATCCTGGTCAGCGTCGACGATCACCTGATCGAACCGCCGGACGTCTTCTTGGACCATCTTCCTTCGAAGTATCAGGAACGAGCGCCGAAGTTGGTGCGAACTCCGGAAGGTTCCGACGTGTGGAAGTTCGGCGAGGTCGTCATCGAGACCGCCGCGCTCAATGCGGTGGCGGGAAGGCCCAAAGAGGAGTACGGCCTCGAGCCGCAGAGCCTCGACGAGGTCAGACCTGGCTGCTATGACGTCCACGAACGCGTGAAGGACATGAACGCCGGTGGCGTGCTGGCATCGATGAACTTTCCGTCGTTCCCGACGTTCACTGCGCGCCTGTTCGCCACAGCCGACGTCGAATTGTCGCTCGCATTGGTGCGCGCCTACAACGACTGGCATATCGACGGGTGGTGCGGTGCATACCCGGGCCGGTTCATCCCGATGGCAGTGCCGGCGATCTGGGATCCGCAGCTCACAGCGGACGAAGTCCGGAGGGTCGCAGAGAAGGGGTGTCATTCGTTGAGCTTCACGGAGAACCCCGCCGCACTCGGCTATCCGAGTTTCCACGACGAGTACTGGGATCCGGTCTGGCAGGCATGTTGCGACACCGCCACGGTTCTCGCGATTCACCTCGGGTCATCGGGAAGGCTGGCGATCCCGGCAGTCGACTCTCCACCCGACGTCATGATCACGTTGCAGCCGATGAACATCCAATCCGCGGCGGCCGACCTTCTATGGTCCCGGGTGCTGAAGAAGTACCCGGACATCAGAGTTGCCCTGTCGGAAGGCGGAACCGGATGGGTCCCGTACTTCTTGGAGCGTCTCGACCGCACGTATGAGATGCACCACACCTGGACGCTTCAGGACTTCGGCGGCCGCCTACCGAGCGACGTGTTCCGCGAGCACTTCCTGACCTGCTTCATAAGCGATTCCGTCGGTGTCGAGATGCGCAACCGGATTGGCATCGACAACATCTGCTGGGAGGCCGACTATCCGCACAGTGACTCGATGTGGCCGAGTGCCCCCGAGGAGCTGAATGCCGTGTTCAGCGCGAACTCCGTGCCTGACGCGGATGTGCGCAAGATCACCCACGAAAACGCCATGAGATGGTTCTCGTTCGATCCGTTCACTCATGTGGAGAAGACGGAAGCGACCGTGGGAGCGCTCAGGCGCCAGGCGAGCGGACACGACGTGTCGGTCAAGTCCCGCAGCACACGGATCAGGACGCCTGACGAAAAGCTTGCCGGATTCCGGGCGCGTGCGGAGCGTGCGATGGCGATGTCCAAGGGTCAGGGCTGACTAAGGCGTTCTTCGCCTCAGGTGACGACGCCCTCCACCTTGAGGGCCATTATCCGGTCCCAATCGAGCCCGAGGTCCTGCAATACCTCGTCTGTCTGCTGTGCGAACCCGGGGGCCGGACGTAGCTCGGGTGGCTGTTCATCGAACTGAACCGGGTTCGTCACGAGCTCGAACTCGGATCCGTCAACTGCTACGACCTTCGTGATGTAGTCGTTCCCACGGACCTGTGGGTCCTCACACACCTGGAGCGTGTCCTGCACAGGAGCCCATGGTCCCTTTAGGGTGGCGAACTTTTTGGTCCAGTACGACAGGGGCTGAGACGAGATCGCTTCGCGAAGCATGGTGGTGGCGATCTCCGAGTTTGCGTCGATCCCTTCGTCGGTGGTGAATCGGGGGTCTTCAGCGAGATCGGGACGGTCGAGGTGATAGCAGACATCTGACCAGTACTTGGTCGGTTGGAGCATGACGAGAGAGAGATAGCGTCCGTCGGATGTGGTGTAGAGCCCTGACAAAGGGTTGATGGAGGTGGTCGACCCCGTAGGCGCCGTTTGCCAGGCTCGCTTTACCAACAGCGACTGGTCGATCGCCATCCCCATGGCCCAAACCCCGCTTCCGAGAAGCGAGACGTCGACGACCGACCCCTCCCCGGTCCTCTCCCTTGCGAACAGGGCGGCGGCAATCCCTCCGGCCAGGTTGGTTCCACTGATCGTGTCACCGTATGCAGGCGCGGGCGGAGGGATTATGCCCACGATGTCGGGCGGGGTCAGGCTGGCTGCCGTCGCGCCCCTGCTCCAGAAGGCGGTCATGTCGTAGCCACCGCGGTCGGCTTCTGCCCCACGGGGACCCAGCGCGCTGCCGCGCGCATAGATGATGTCCGGCTTCACGTCGCGGATGTGGTCCACTTCGATCATGAACCGCTTTCTACTGTTCGGCAGCAGACTGGTGAGGAACACGTCGGACTGTCGGACCAGGTCGTAGAGCACCTCGCGCCCTGCGTCAGTGGCGATATCGAGTCCGATACTGCGCTTCCCGCGGTTGGGGTGCTCGAAGTTCGGGTTCACGTTCCCCTCGACAGTGAAAGGACCGGTTCTGCGGAGTCCACGCTGGGGATCGCCTGTAACTGGATGCTCGACCTTCAACACGTCCGCGCCCCAGTCGCACAGAACGGCGCCGGCGGAGGTTACGAATCCCCACATCGCCACCTCGAGGACGCGGACTCCCTCCATGGGCTTGCGCATCGAACTTCCTTCCTCCGGGGCCGCTTTCTGTCAGGCGGCCGGTGTGGCGAGCGTCTTCAGCTCCAGGTACTCCTCGAACCCGGCGACTCCCATCTCTCGCCCCACGCCGGACTGCTTGAAGCCGCCGAACGGGGCGTCAGGACCGTAGTAGACGCCCCCGTTGATGCTCACAGTACCGGTGCGAAGGCGCCGCGCCACGCCCGTGGCTCGTTCGAGATCCGAGCTGTGCACGGCGCCGGACAATCCGAAGATCGAGTTGTTCGCGATGTCCACCGCGTCGTCGTCGTCCTTGAACGGGAGCACAACCAGAACTGGTCCGAAGATCTCTTCGCGAGCGACGACAGAGTTGGGGTCCACGTCGACGAGGACCGTGGGCTCGAAGAAGTAGCCGGTAGGCAGGTGCTCGGGCCGCCCTCCGCCTGTGGCGATCCGCGCCCCTTGGGCGACGGCACCCGTCACGTATCCGTTGACTCGTTCGTGCTGTGACGCGCTGATCAGAGGTCCCATCATCATCGAAGGATCCCTTGGGTCACCGACAGGGACCTTTTTCACGACGTCACTCAACAGGTCTATGGCGTCGGCGTACTTGGATTCCGGTACCAGGAGCCTCGTCGTGATGGCGCAGCCCTGCCCCGCGTGTGAGCAGACGGTGAATCCGGCCACCAGCGACGCGAGCTCTAGATCTGCATCGTCGAGCATGATGAAGGCCGATTTGCCCCCGAGCTCGAGAAATACCTTCTTTACCGTTTCGCTCGCGGCGGCCATCACCCTACGTCCCGTCTGCGTCGAACCGGTGAAGCTGACCATGTCGACCATCGGGTCGGTTACCAGGATCTCGCCGACATCGGACGACCCGGACGATAGGACGTTCACCACTCCTGGCGGGATGTCGGTGAGTGACTCCACCACTCCACCAAGTGAATTGGTGAGCCACGGAGCTTGAGGT
>JBAPRR010000214.1:0-17756 GCA_049281195.1 Acidimicrobiales bacterium | reverse complement strand
GTATAGGCATGAGCATGACAATACTTGAGGGAAATTATTGAAAACAAACAAGGTGCCGATCATCCATAGACATTTCGGTAGAAACGCATCGCATGCCGGCTGCCCAGGTGGCAGTGATATTCTTTCGGGAGCGCCCAAAGTTATCTCTTGTCTTTTTTAGTGTCTTTTGATTCTGGAGCGCTGTCCGGAGGGACAACCTCTTGGATGTTCGTCGAAACTCCGACGCCGCAAAGCGCTCGAACGTACCGAGATGAACTCGGTCTCATATGGGGCGCCTGGATGGTCGTGTTGAACGAGGACTCTCGCGCTCTTGCTGAGGTAGCCCCGGAGCTGGAGGCTGCGTGGCGATTGGCCGCAATCGTGGAATCGTCAGATGACGCCATGATCGGCAAGACGCTCGAGGGCGTTATAACGAGCTGGAATAGGGGTGCAGAGCACCTATACGGTTACACGCTTGCCGAGATTCTGGGGTGCAACGTCTCAATGCTGCTCCCGCCGGATCGGAAGGACGAGTTGCCCGGACTGCTTGAGCGCGTGGCCGAAGGCGAACGTATCGAGCACTACGAGACCGAGCGTGTCCACCGAAATGGCACGATATTCGACGTCTCGGTAACGATCTCGCCGATCCGCGATCGCAGCGGCTACATCGTCGGAGCCTCCACCGTCACACGGGACATCAGCGATCGCAAACGGGCCGAGGCCGAACTGTCTACGTTGCAGGAGCGCCTCCACCAATCCCAGAGGTTGGAGAGCGTCGGCCAGCTTGCCAGTGGCATCGCGCATGACTTCAACAACTTGCTCGCCGCGATCATGAACTACGCCGCCTTAGTGGCAGGCGGCCTCGACCAGATGAGTACCCGACTTGGGTTGAAAGAGGACAAAGAGGCCATCACCGTCGCCCAGGATGTGGCTGAAATCACCTCCGTGGCAGCGCGAGCTGCCCAACTGACGCGTCAACTGCTGATCTTCAGTCGCCACGAGGTGGCCAAACCCGAGGTCCTCGACCTCAACTCCATTGTCGTTGACATGGAGAGGCTGCTGATCCGGACCGTAGGAGAGGCCATCGCGCTGACTACGGATCTTGCCGCTGATCTGCCGCTCACGAGGGTGGATCGAGGTCAAGTCGAACAGGTCCTGATGAACCTGGTCGTCAATGCTCGAGATGCCATGCCTGGCGGGGGTCACCTGTGCATCGGGACCTCACGTTGTGAAGCCGACAGTTTCTGGTCCAGCCGGCATGACAGCAGTTCTGTGCGCTGCGTGTGCCTCACGGTCTCCGACAACGGCTGCGGCATGCCGCCCGCGGTCAAAGCCCGTGCCTTCGAACCGTTCTTCACCACCAAGGAAATAGGCAGCGGATCCGGACTCGGCTTAGCGACTGTGTACGGCATCGTGGCTCAAGCGGGTGGAGAGGTTGAGATTCACTCCGAGCCCGGATGCGGAGCGACCATCCGAGTAGAGCTGCCCGTAATAGATGACAGTGCTGCTGCCCCTCTCGAGGTGCAGCTCGAGCCGGCAGCGTCGCTTGGCGAAACCATCCTGCTGGTCGAGGATGAGGCGACGGTGCGCGAATCCGTCGAGCGGATCCTTACCTGCCACGGCTACCCGGTCCTCGCAGCCTCAAATTCCGAGGAGGCCCTTCGGATTGCGGGCGCGCATGCCGGGAGAATCAGCCTGCTCTTGACGGACCTGGTCATGCCGGGTCGCTCGGGCAAGGATCTGGCAACAGAGCTGAGCCGACTGAGACGGGAGGTGAAAGTGCTTTACATGAGCGGCTACAGCCACGAGTTGATCGACGACGAAAAGATTCCCGACGAAGGAGTCAACCTGATCCAGAAACCTTTTGTCCCCGACGATCTGTTGAGAGGAATCCGTCAGGCACTCGACGCTTGACAGCCGAGGCAATGCTGCCTTCATACCGGAAGACCCCACCGATCAAGGTCCTGATCGTCGACGACGACGCAATATTTTCTAGGAGCATGTGCCGGGTCCTCATCGGCGCTGGATACGACTGCAGCGAGGCAGCCACTGGAGCGGAGGCACGCGAACGACTGGACCACGGCGACATAGCGGTGGCGCTGTGCGACGTGAGAATGCCCGGAGAGTCCGGACTTGACCTGCTCGCAAGTCTTGCTGCCGACTTCCCGGAGCTGGCAGTCATCATGACAACAGGTGTAGACGATCCTCCGACAGCTGCGTTGGCCTTTGACATCGGCGCCTTTGGCTACCTGATCAAACCGTTCACGACGAATGAGATATGCATCACGTTGGACGGTGCCCTACGGAGGCGTGAACTCGAGGCCGCGCGGCGGAGTCACCTGCGCGGGTTGGAACAAACCGTAACTCGCCTTTCCAGCGTGCACAGCTTCGTCTCGTACGTCGAGTCCGGCTGGCCACGCTCCTCCGGCGATGACGAGGTGGAGACCACTGCGTTGCTGAAGCAGGCTCTGTCCCCGCATCACGAGGAGAAGGGAGCGCAGATCGAGAGAGTGAGCCGCTGCTCGGCCATCTTGGCTGAAGCCGTCGGGTTCGACGACTGTTCGACCGAGGAGTTCCGCCTCGCCGCGGCGCTACACGACGTGGGCAACATCGCTGTTCCCGAGTCGATTTTGTCGAAGGAAGGAGCGCTCACCCCGGAGGAGCACCGCGCCATGCAGCGTCACGCCAGGATCGGGTACCAGCTGTTGGCCGGCTCGACGTCCCGGTTGTTGAGGGTGGCTGCCTCCATCGCCCTTACGCACCACGAGTGGTGGGACGGAAGTGGTTACCCAACAGGCCTACAAGGTGGAGACATCCCACTCGAAGCGCGGATCGTCGCGGTCGCCGACGCTTTCGACTGCTTGACCAGCGGCAGTGTCAGCCACCCGGCCGTCCCCGCCGCGGCCGCGATCGCTGCGATGAACGAGCTGCGCGGTATCCGATTCGAACCATGCATTCTCGACGCCTTCGTCGACTTGCTAGGCGAGGCAGAGGCGATCAGGGCGGCTTACCCCGACCGATCCGACGAGCCCCCGATCCGGGTTCTGGTCGTCGATAGCGACGAGATCTCCGCCCATAACCTTGTGCAACTCCTCGGTGAGGTGCCGAGCATCACGGTCGTGGGCACCGCCGGAACGGCTGCAATGGCCGAAAGAATGGCAGTGGCGTGGGCGCCCGATGTAGTCCTTGTGGACTCCGCCATGCCGGACGGTGACGGGGTCAAGGTGATTGCGGCCATCAGAGCGCTCATGCCCGACACTCAGATCGTGATGCTCACCGACCAACCGGCGCCGGTCCGGGCGATGAGTGCCGCCTGTGCTGGGTTCGTTTCTAAGACCGCGGCTCAGGGCGTATTGATCGGGGCCATTCACGCGGTCCATGAAGGCGACGAACCGTCGCCCTCTGTCGCCCTGCTCCGCGTCGCTGGCGATCTGTATCCCACCCGCCGCGGTCTTGGGTCCGATTTGCGGCCCCGTGAGCTCGAAGTGTTGCGATTGATGGCTGCCGGCGTGGCGAACAAAGCTTTGGCTGAGCGGCTGTTCATCAGCCTGAATACCGTGCGCAATCACGTCCAGAGCATCCTTTACAAGCTGGACGCACACTCCAAGCTTGAAGCGGTGTCGACGGCGGTTCGCGAAGGCGTGCTTTGAGCTTTGGGTGCCGCCGCCTCTTCTGACAGCCGTCGTAATGCCCTCCGCACCTGGGACAAGGGCGCGTTCGCGCTATCAACTGCTCCTGCTCGGCCGTCGACATCCTGAGTACGCGCACAACTGGGTGAGCGCAAACAGGAGACGAGAAGACGATGAAGCAGCCGGCGCGGCCCTTTGAAGCATGTAGGTCTCGGAAGGCCGTGCTCGCCGTAGCCACTTTCGTCACTTTCGGCGCCCTCGCCCTCGCCACCGCACTACCGGCATCGCCGGCAGGGGCCGCGACTCCTGCGTCGTTCACACTGACGGCAGGTGCTTTATCGATCAGCGCACCGACGGTTGGCGTCTCGCTCGGATCCCAGGTGGCGTCAGCCAATGCAACCACCATGAGCGGTCAGCTCGGTAGCGTGACGGTCACGGATCAGCGCGGTGGCACAACGAGTTGGACCGCTTCAGTGATCTCGACGGCGTTCACTCCGACCGCTGGGCCTGCCGATCCGGCCAGCAACGTCAGTTACGCGGCAGGCACTATCTCCGACTCTGCGACTGTCGTGGCAACCGCGGTCGCGGCATCGGACTTGACCGGAGTCTCGACAGTCGTCACTGGCACGAGCACCGGGATCAGCACCGCGACCTGGGACCCGACCATCACCGTGATCGTGCCGGCGGACTACGCCCCCGGCGTCTATTCGGCCACAATCACCCACTCCGTCGCGTGACGAACGTGCGCCGACTATGGGTGGTCGTACTGGTGGCGATGGGGACTATGGTGCCGGCCCGTTCGGCCGCGGCGGCCTACGCGGCGCCGGTCACGGCGCCGCCGGGCGGAATTGGGATTCGCGTTGTCGACGTGCCGGCAGGTGCGGGCAACGACCCGCTTGCGAATTTGTATATTCTCGCCCGGCTCTCCCCTGGGACGAGCATCCGCCGCGACTTGGAAGTCAGCAACACGACAGAGTCGATCGCGAATATCGCCGTATACCCGGCCGGCGCGAGCTTCGGCCGGGATGGCATCTCTTTCTCTTCGGGCCACGATCAGGACGAACTCTCCAGCTGGACCTCGCTGAGCCGAGAAGGGCTGCGCCTCCTGCCGGAAACAGTGGCAATGGAGAAAGTCACGATCGATGTCCCAAAGGGCGCACCTTCGGGTGAAGACTATGCGGTTATCTGGGCGCAGGTCTCCGCACCGTCGTCGACCGACGGCGGTGTCCTTCTCGTGAACCGGGTAGGGATCAGGATGTATCTGTCGGTTGGCGCCGGCACCTCGCCTGCACCGGACTTCGAGATCGGCCCGCTCAGCGCAAGACGTTCAGCGGCCGGGGAGCCGTTCGTTGTGGCGACCGTCCACAACACCGGCCAAGGGCCGCTCGGCATCAGCGGCCGCCTGACGCTCGTCAACGGACCGGGTGGGATCCGTGGTGGGCCTTTCCGTGTCAGCCTCCGCTCGCCGCTTGCTCCCGGTGGCTCCGAAGAAGCGACCGTGATGCTCGAGAAGGGCTTGCCGATGGGGCCCTGGAAAACGACCATGTTGCTCCAGAGCGGCCCGACGACTCGATCAGCCTTAGCGACGCTCACCTTCCCCCGCGTTGCGGGCACGAATCCGTGCTCTGCGCTTGTGACACTCCTCGTCGCCGTCCCTCTTGTGTTGCTGGTCGGTGCTGCCGTGGTGCTCGTTCTCCTTCGGCGCAGGACTCGATCGCAGTTGAGTCAGAGATCGGTACGCCCGACGTGACCAACCGACACGAGGCAAACGTGGCACTCCGCGAAAGTGCTCCTCGACCTCACCATGCCGAGGGTGGGTGGGCTCGAAGCGCTGCCTCGAATCCTTGCAGGCAGTCCCGGCGCCAAGGTTGCGACCCTGTCCGGCGATGTCGGTGGGATGGAAGCGATTCACTCTCGCTGGGCGCTTCCGCTTGCCTCGGCAAGCTAGTGCTTCCTCAGAGCTCGTCAACGCCTTGCTCCTTGTCGCTAGCCACTGAGCAGTTCAGCTAACGCGGCTTTCTATCGACTAGGTTGTCGCGACGCCCGGTCCAAGATGACCGGCAGGTGATTTGGACTGCGAAACAACAGGTCCCCATGTATGTGGGCATCAACTCGCCGAGCTTCGATGTGATCCAGTCGAAGATTGGGCAGCCGATCCAATAGGGCGTTCAATGCAACCCTTGTCTCCATGCGGGCGAGGTGTAGCCCTAGGCACAAGTGAGGCCCAGCCCGAACGACAGGTGTCGGGTGGATTCGCGAAAGATGTCGAACACTTCTGAGTCTGCGTATGCGTCGGGATCCCGATTCGCCGACGCCAACAAACCAGTCGATCAGCTCCCCGACAACGCGTCCAACGAGTAACTCTTCCCAACGGGCGAGGGTCCGCTGCCGGAACGCCACCGACACGAGCGCCCGGTGCTGCCGGTGCTCCGGTTCGTCCATGCCGACAATAATCGTCGGACCCCATACTTCCCCTATGCCCTGCCCGATGATTGCCGACAGACAGCTGAGCTGACTGTTTCCCCGATCTAATCCCTTCTCAGAACGCGTTCGCCCGGACTTTCGTTGAAAGTCCGGGCGAAACGCGCGTGCTACTTGGCGGTGTAGGCGTAGGGAATGGCTGCCACCTGGTCGCCTACCGGGATGGGCTGACCGAATGGGCTGATGTCTGTCGCTGTGTCGATGAACAGCGTCCCGTTTACCGGGCCAGCCGCCGTCGGGGAAATGGTGGCGTAAAGCGTGATGGTCTGCCCCGGGCTGACGATCACGGGACTGACCGAATTGTCGCCCGACCACAGATCGCCGTAAGTCGTGTGCACGGCACCGTCGAATGCGAGAGTCGTCGCATTCACAGAGAGGCTGACCGTGCCTCCCGGTGACGCCTTGGACTTGAACGTTCCCGTCAGGGCCGGGTCGACGTTCCAGTCGCCCGGGGTGAGTACGTCTGCGGTGATGCTCGAGGTGGCGTCGTCTCCGCTGCTCGTAGCCCCGACTTGAGGGTCACCGTTGAGCTCTCCCTCGAAGTTGCCCAGATACGGGGACATGTCAAAAGTCACCGGGGCCGTAGCCGAAGCGGTGGCGGTGATCGACGTGGTGTCGGTGGGAACGATCCACTGCGGGATCTGGGCGTTGACTCCCAGCGGCAGGGGAATGTTCTTGGACTGGGTCAAGGACTTGAGTTTGACCGTCACTGTTTGGTTCAGCCGGGCGTCGACGAAGTACGCCTGGGGAACTGAAGAGCTGTTGGTGATGGTTATAGCCGCAGTCCTGCTTTGACCGACGGGGATCACCGTGTTGGTTGATTGGGGCAGCCCACTCACGCTTGTGGATACAGCGCCGAAGTCGATCGAACCTGTCAGCGGACTACTGACGAGTGGACCGCTTGCCGGGTTGGTCAGAGCCACGATGAGCATCCATTGACCGGCGACAGGGGCGAGAACGTGGCTGACCGCTCCAGGCTCCGTCTTCGTTGTCTGGGGGTCGGTTACGGTACCCCCGGTCAGTAGCTGATTGCTCGCATGTCCCAACGTGTTGCCGTCTGGTGAGACCACGAACACCGAGTAGTTGTCGAAACGGCCGTCCTTGAATGCCGTGTTGACGTTGAGCTCAGGCTCACCGGTCGGGACGTCGAAGGCGAAGTAGGCCTCAGAGGCAGGCGCTCCACCCCGGCCGTTTCCCCCGCCGAGAGACGCCGAGAAATGGCCGACTCCGTTCGAGAAGGGCACCAGAGCACGCAGCTCGACTGGAATCGACGTATCCACATTGGAGCCACTCGTCACTGAGATGGCGGCGCTCTGGTCACCGGCGGCGTCGGGGGTGACGAAGGTGGCCTGGACCGTCGCCGACTTGCCGGGGCTGAGAGTGACGCTTCCGGGCGTAACGGTCCCGTAGGGCGTCCAGGTCTGGGCGGTCGCTACAAACTGGGTCGGGGCGGTGCCTGAAGACGAGCCTTGCCCATACTCCAGATAGGCCGTCCAAGTCCCAGCCTCCGGTAGACGCACGCCGGCGTTGGCGGTGTCGCTGTAACCCTGGGTAAGTGCCGCTTCGGCGAAGCGACCGGACGGGTCGACAAGCTGGATGTCGACGAACCCGCTGGGCGGGTTGGGATCGGTGGCCAGATGCGTGTCGAGGTAGCCGACACCGGCCGGGACCGTGAAGGTGATGACCTTCGACCATGAGGAACCGGACTCGTTGAAGGTGCTCGACACCAGGCTGCTGGGCGCGGACAGAGTTCGGCCGGCAAGCCCGATCGTCTCGGTGGTACCCCCGGAGTTGGTCACGGTGACGGGTTGCGACACCGAGGTGTTGACCGGAGCCGTAGCGGTGATGTCGCTGGTGCTCAGTGACACGGTGCTACCGGTCATCTTGGAGGCTGGAAGTCCGATCGACTCCGCCTCGAGAACCGCCTTGTAGGAGTCCAGCAAACCAGAGCCCTGCTGGTCCGCGGGCAGCCCGAGGTCAGTCGTCGTCGACAGGATGATCTGCTTCACAAGTGCCGGCGAGGGAGTGGCGCCGGCGTGGGTGGTCCGGTAGGCCTGGATGACGAGGGCCGCAGTGGCGGATGTCAGCGGTGCGGCTTCGCTGGTCCCGCCCGATACGCAGGCCTTGAAAGCGCCGGGCCGGGGATTGCAGGTGTCCCAGTTCAGATCGCCTGGGGCGACCAGGTTCGGGCCTTTGAGATCGAAGGTAGATCCCCCGCCGCTGAGCCCGCTGAGATTGTCGTTCTCCCAGCCCTTGGCCCCGATGGCCGAGTAATTCTCGATGTCCTCCTGCGCGTAGACACGGTATGTGGTGCTGGCCCCGGCGGCGATGACCGCAGGGTCGGTGCTGGGCGAGCCCTGGGTCGAGGTGGGGCCGGCGTCACCTGAGGACACGTCGACGACCGTTCCTGCGGCCACGGCAGCCTCGTTGGCCTGGCGGATCAGATCGTTCATCGTGTCGGGCAACGGGTTGTAGCCGAAGGACTCGTTGAGAACGTTGACGTGCTCGGTCGTGACCGCGTAGTCGATGGCCTCGAGCAACGAAGTGGAGGTGGCATCGTGATCGCTCGGGAACGCCTTGAGCGATACCAGGTCGGCGCCCGGAGCCGCTCCTTCGACAACGAAGGTGCATTTTTGGCCGTTGGCGAAAGTCGCTGTGTAATCCACATTGCCTTGGGCGGCGATGGAACTGGCGTCCAGTGAGGCTTCTCCCCCACTCGACGTACCGGCGTCGCCTTCGCCGGTGAAGTCAGCCTGGTCGACGATCACGTGCGATCCGTTGGCCCGCTGGAAATTCGGCTGGTCGACATCGATGCCCTCGGCGATGAAGGCCACCTTCACGCCGGCACCAGTGATCCCGAGCGATGCTGCAGTAGGTGCGGCATTGGGGTGGTTGTTGTTGGCCCGAATCGTCTGCAGAGCTTGGGGATCGAGCTCGACAGCGGGCGATCCCTCTTCCTGGCAGACCGCGTTCGCACCATTGGCGCCGGCGGGGGTCGCGGACTGTGCACCATCGACGGACGCTGCGGCGCTTACCGTCGGTGCCGGGGTGTTGAACTCCAGGTGGGTCGTGGCGTTGGCGACCACCTCGGCGACGGCGGGGTTGGCAGCCAACCGGGACTCTTCAGCCGGCGACACGGTGGCGCTGACAGCGTTGATGAGGTCGTAAGAGTGGAAGTGGGCAGCGTGGAGCTGGCGCAGCTCGCTCACGATCGGAGACTGGATCTGCTGCTCTGCGGAAAGCCGCTCCGCGCCGAAGGTGACAGTGGCGGGCAACGTCGACAACTGGTTCTTGAACACCACGATGACCGAGTGCGTGGCGCCTCGGCTGAGCGCGTTCACCTGCAGGGCGCTCAGCCCCTCAGAGGTACCGGCCGCCTCGGCCCGTGCCGTGGCGGGTAGGGCCACCACCACCAGACCCAACATGGCCGCTATCAAGACGATTCTTTTGATTCGCTGTCCCATCGATCTCGCCCTCCCGTTGTTTCCAGCCCTGAAGCTGCCGAGCAGGCGAGATCATAGGTTTCGAGGCACTTTCTCGCCCGAGGCACAGGAATCGGGCGTATCCCCGGTGGGTAAGTGGGTAGCGGGCCCACTGGGGCCTTAGCGTGGACCACGCACCGCAGAGGTTGGGCCGGGGCGCCGCTGCTGCCGGCGGTTAGGGGGGTGCAGCGCTCAGCGGACGCTGGTCGGTACGGGGGTGGTCAGCTATCGGGATGTGGTTTTGGCGAGGATGAGGCGACCAACTTCGAGGCTTCCTTTGCCGCCCCAATAGACACCGACCAACACAGTCTCGGTTGTGGGGACGGAGAAGTCGATGTTCGCGCTCCTCGACGAGTTTCGAAGTGTGCGAGAAGTAAGCGTTACGAAACCGGCGCGTGCCGTCTTCGTCACGACAATGACATCGACCGTAGCCACGTTCCGACTTCTGTCGACCAGCCGATAGTTCACCGTTGCTCGATAGGTTCCGGGCAGAAGGCTCCAGTAGGGGCCGAGCACGACCGCACCGTGTTCTTTTGGCCCCGTGGCGACTCGGCTCGTACCTTGCGCCGGAACTTGCGAGAGGAGGACCAACGGTTCGAAAGAAACCGGCGGCGGCAAAGGAACGGGCGCCGACAAAGTGAGGATTCCGGTAACGACCGATGCAGTGACTGCGCATAGGGCCATGACTCTCCTCGCCCTTCGCTCCCGTTCAAAAGGCCCCACCAATAGATACACAACCGTTGCCTCGCCCAACACAATGAAGAGGAGCCCTAACCATGTCCGTGAGTTCGCGAAAACGTCAATGCCCGGAATGGCTCCGGTGATCGAAGTGGGAAGAAGAGATGATGCTTTCAGTGTGTTGGACACTTGGATCGGAAAGCCTGGCGCGCTTCCGATGTACCCAAGGATGGGTGAAGGGTCCAACCCGCCCCACCAACCCGTGTATCGGGCTGGATCCCAGGCGAATACGTTGAAATATTGGTGCTCGTCTCTGAGAATCGGTATCGCCTGAAGCACATACAGGGCTCCGATCAGGACTCCAATGGTCCGGACGGCGCGCCGTCGCACCTTCCACAACTCCAAAAGGTACAAACCTCCGAATGCCAGGAGAACGGGGACATTCGGCCACGCAAAACGACCGACAAAACTTCCCCCGCCGAAGCTGATGCTTTGCGTCGCGTTACCGTAAGTCGTTGCCAGCACCACCACCAATGCAGAAAGCGCGGCGACGGGGGTTCGCCGCCTCCAAACCCAGATGCCGGCCAACCCAAGCAGTGCGGTGGGAAACTGCACGAACAGGCCTTGCCTGCGATCGACAAGCAGCGCAACGGCCCGCGTCAAGGTATTCATGCCGAACGGCGCGAACGGCGCTGGTGGCCCCAGTGGATGGCCGAATGCCCACATGTTGAGTGATACGGCGCCGACCACGCTGACCACAACGGGGACTACCAACCACGCGAACTGTTTCTTTGGCAGCTTGGTCCGGAAGTAGACAACGACAATGGCGACAATGATCGGAGCCGGAAGAAGGATATTTTTAGCATCGAGCCAGGGCAGGAACGCCAGCAGACTGCTCCCGGCCACGAGTTGCAGAGGTGAACATCTCCCCCGCCTCTCGATAAGAGCGATCAGGAGTATGACAATCGCTATCACCAAACCACTGATGAGATCCGGATAGATCTGCGTTGTTGCAAGCAAATAAGCCGGAGCAAGGAAAAGGCCGGCGATCGCCAGCCGCCATGATGAATCGATGTGCGCGAGCTCACCAACCAGGTGAGCAAGACCGACTGCGAGGAGTGCCAGAATGACAACGAGTACCGCGAGAGCAACATGGGCGTTGATCAACATGGGGACGGCAAGAAGAACTGACATACCGATGGCGTGAAATGAGAAAAAGAGGCCATGTTCGGGGCGAGGTATACCTTGACCGATTTGCACTACCAGAGGAATTCCCGGTCGCACCTTCCACGGGTAGATCGTGTGATGCGAAATGGCGTATTGGTAAGCCGGAATCATGTTGAGCGTGTGGAACCGACCGATAGATACCGCTTCCAACAGGTAATACGGCTCGTCGCCGCCGATGCCGACACCTTGGTGTCGGATGAGCACGAGAGTCGCCGTTGAAGCTGCGACAAGCACTACGAGCGTCCCAACCACAGCTGTCGCTCGCGAGAATCTGCGAGGCGAGTTCTCCCGCGGCTCGATTGCTTCGTCTACCTCGCCCAGGAATCCGCCGGCGCGAGTAGATGTCGGCATCGGGTCAAACTAGTTGAGGGTTCCGATTGAAAGTGGAGGGCACCGAATCTGCCGGCACATGGCTCGGATTGGGTCTGAGGGCCGCTGTTCGGCGTTGCTCCATCGGCATAGCGTTCGGATGGAGGAGATGACATGAAGCTGGACAAGGAGTTCACGGCCACGTTGGAGAAGAGCCCGAACAAAGGCGGGTGGACCTACGTCGTGATGCCCGACTCGGCCGAGTATTTCGGCACCCGGGGACTGGTCAAGGTTCGGGGGCTTGTGGACGGCCACCCGTTCCAGAGTTCCTTCATGGCGCTCGGCGACGGGCGTCACAAGTTGCCGATTAAGACCGAACTGCGGCGCGCGATCGCGAAGGAGCCCGGAGACCGGGTCACGGTTCTGCTCCAGGAACGGCTGGAGGCGGAGGTCGACTGAAAGCAAAGGTCGAAGGAGGCGTCATGTTCGCCATCGCCATTGAGTCGACCCCAGCGCCAGGTGGCCCCGATCGAAGTCTGGCGGACCTTACGAAGGTTCCTGTCGTGGCGATTAGCGCCTCAGGGGTCTTATGTGGTGGGAGAAGAGCAGACTTGTCGCACCGAACGAGAAGGCCAGTCGGCCAGTGGCCATGGGACGCGACGCGGGCTCCGGTAATAGTGGCATGACAGGGCGCAGTCATCGACATGCTTCAGCCCTATTGGCACCCGCCGTCGTGATGGTCGGAGTGCTCCTGGCAGGCTGCGGCGCCACGAAATCCGTTTCGGGGACGTCTTCCACCTCAAGAGCCACCCAGCCGATTACCGCGACCAGCAAGCCTGCGGCCCCGTCGACAACCATTGCACCGCAACCGGTGGCGACTCCTACAACGCTCCCCCATAGCGCGTGGTCCGAGCGCATCATCGCGTCCACCGGCCAGGCCCAGGACATCGCGCCCACGTCGACCGGCGTCTATTGGCTCAGTGCTCCCGGCGTCGTATCGAATAACGGTACGCCGGTCACCCTCTACCGCGACGTGCCGGCCACCGGCACAGTGACGAAGGGGTTCTCGATTACCGGATGGATAGGCAGCCCGGCGCTGACTGTCACCGGTGGATGGGTATGGATGGTCGTGGGGGTGGGAACCGACGTCCTTGTGGAACAAATCAATCCAGCAACGCTTGCGTTCACGCGACCGAATCCCTTGCGATACGTGGCTATTCCGTCAGCTCAGAAACGCTCGACCCGAACCTCACTGCGACCGTCGACGGCCCACTGTGGGTGGCAGGTGTTGACAACCTCTGGGCGCTGAATCCGTCCACTGGTGCGGTCGAGACGGAGTTGAACACGGGCAACATCATCGGCTCAATGTCCACGGACCCCAGTGGGCACCTGCTCTATGCAGGCGGTGACGTATCTCCAACAAGCCATAGGTACAGGCTCCGTGGCCGCCACCAACAGCGGGGTGTGGGTATCCGTGCGTTACGGAATGTTGGGGGGTGCCTTTGAGCTGTCCGCAAATGGTTTACAAGAGATTGCCCCGCCACCGTCTGAAGCAGTGGGCAACCCGGGGACCTACGACCAGATAATGGGCATCGGGACGAGTGTGAGTGAGGGGACCTTGTGGCTGACAAGCAACGCTCAGATGGCGACACTGACGTGCGCGGACCCTACGACTGGCGCGGTCAGGGCCAGTGAAGAAACACCTGTCCCCGTCTTCTTGGCCATCGCGAGTGGACCGTTGTTGTACGCCGTCACGGCGTCCGGACAGGTAGTCGTCATCATCCCACCGGCGAAGTGCTTCGCGGAATGACCGGCGTCGCAGCAGCCTTGTCCCTCTCGACATACCAGAAGTGATTCACTCGGGTCCCCTTGGCGCAACCGCGTCGTCGCGCTGTCCAGAGCACCGGTCAGAATTACGTCGACTGTCTATTTCCGACGCTTCGACGGGTTTCCGCTCGGGCGACTATCTCTCTGTGGTTCTCTCTTCGGCAGCGGCTGGTGGCATTCGAACAGGCCGTAGACGTTGCCTTCTCCCCTGCTCGCCGCCTCGTCGGCCACCATAACGATGTGCAGTCCCTTGGTCGCTCTCATCCGTCGGCGGAAGTCAGAC
This sequence comes from Acidimicrobiales bacterium, assembly GCA_049281195.1. Lineage (GTDB taxonomy): Bacteria > Actinomycetota > Acidimicrobiia > Acidimicrobiales > CAVXTF01 > JBAPRR01. Next base: position 3,861 of record JBAPRR010000214.1, on the reverse strand, counting down.
ATGTTGGGACTGTTGGCAGGGACCTCCATCAGCAGCTGCGCGCCGTTGGTACCGGCCAGGACGAAGAGTTCCTGTTCCTCGTCGGTACGAACAGGCGTAACTCCATAGGGGTCTAGCTCGGCGACTTTGGCCGCGATGGATTCGCCCTTCTGGCGTCTCGGCAGGATCGCCAGGAGGGGCACGTCCGTGCCAGCGGTTTGTGGCGCCCCCGGGGGAAAGGGCCGGTAGATGCGCGCTGCGGCGCGCAGTGCCGTCACAGACGCCCAGGGCAAATGGCCGAGCACAACCGGCGTCCCCGGTGGGACCAGGTCGATGCCAGCTTGATGGACCCGAAGACGGGGAACTTCCGGGGCCGGCGCAGGTGGTTTTTGCATGATGGAGAAACTCGCAGTACGCCCGTTCCCGAGCACGACCTCGCCTGTCGTGGCTTGAAGGGCCGAGCCGACTGGGACGGGACCGCGGGTGTCGTGGGCGGCCACCGCAGCCAGAGCGACCGCAAGCAGCTGCGCGTCCGCCTCCCCCGGGTCGCCCCCGCCTTTCTGGCCCAGCCGAAGCACAGCAGGTACCAGTTCCGCGTCACGGGGCCACCCATAACGGAACGCCTTGTCGCGTAGGTCCGTTGGCAGGTCCGATGGTGGTTCCAACAACAACGAAAGCGACCCCGACGGGATCGGTACCGGGAGTCCGGGCTCCCAGTCTTCGAGACCGGCCGGGATCTGGCCTCCGGGGTAGAGGACCAAACCATGCTGGATACCTGAGTTGCCCATCACCACCGCGGCCAAGCAGTCATCTGTGTTGCCGATGCTCGTCTCCAGGACCAGCACGACTCGGTCGTCCCATCGGGTCCAGGGCGCAGCCCGATAAAAGTCGAACGCGCGCGAGTAAAGCAGCTCCCAGTCGGATGGATTCGGAGGATCGGCGGGCTGTGGGCGACCTGACATATGCGCGACGAACGAGTCGAAGATGTCCTCTGCCTCAGCTGAAGGATCGACCGCCCGAACCGGAGGCAAGCGATCGCCCGCGAGGAGAGACGATAAGAAATTCATGACTTGGGCCTTGAGTCCGGGAGCACAGAGCACTTCGTCCGGCGGCCCCGGTGGCAGGCTTCCGGCCGGCTTCGTGAGGCCCGTCTTGAGAGCCTGCGCGACTGCGTCGCTTTCGGTCGTACCCGCGACTACTCCGCGCACCTGGCCGGTTTCCATGTCCAGCACCATGCCCGCCCAGATCTGCGGCTCGCCGTCGATCCGAACCGAATCAGAGATGTCGCGGCTGAGAACGAGCCACTTCCCACCACCCCTACGCCTGATTCTCCTCGCCGTATTGCTCGTCATCGAAGTCACTCTGCCAGAAAGGTTTCTGTCATCGCAGGCGATCCAGCTATAGCCTCCATCCGACCGAAGGGGGCGACGGTGACAAAACACGACAACATCCTTGTGAGTTCGTTGGTCGGGGCATTCCTCGTGGTCATGGTGACCTCAGGGACCATGACCGCAGCTTCCGGGGCGACGATGTTTTCGCGACCGCACGCGGGCTTGTCGCCGGACGCAGCCTCGGCAAGGGTCCGGGTGGCGGCTCTTCCGGCCGTACCTGTGGGGGCCCGGCTGCTCGGTCCGGTCGCTGCTTCCCAGGTCATCTCGGCCGACCTGGCAATGGTGCCGAGAAACGAGTCCGGGCTCGAGGCCTTCGCAGAAGCGGTGACCTCTACGAACTCACCGCTGTCGGGCCGTTACCTCTCTCCGGGGCAGTTCGGCACCGAGTTCGGACCATCGCCTTCGGCGATCAACGCCGTCACTACGAGATTGCGAGACGACGGCTTGGCAATTGGCTCGGTGCACGATGACGGTCTGCTGATCTCGTTTTCCGGCAACGAACGTCAAGTCGGAGCCGCGTTCGATACAGCGTTCGACAGTTATCGGCTCGCGGGAGGACGCGTCGCTTACGCCGAAACCTCGGCCCCGACACTGCCCGCGTCAATCGCCCCGTATCTCGAGGCTGTGGTCGGACTGGATGATCTTTCGAAGCCGATGCCGGTCGCGGCGCTCAAAGGTGGGCCCGGCCACGCCGGCGCAAAGACCCCTGCTTCTCTCACCGACTCGGGAGTTGGTCCAGTTGCCTGTCCGGCCGCAAAGAAGGCCGCGACCAGCGCCGGTGGTCTGACGGACCAGGAAATCGCCTATGCCTACGGCGTGAACGGGCTCTACCGACGAAATGTCGGTGGTGCCGGCGAGACCATCGCCGTCTACGAGTTGGAACCGTTCTCCATGAGCGACCTCCTGACCTTCGACACCTGCTACTTCGGCGCGACGCAGGCCAAGAAGATGATGAGCCGGGTCAAGATCACCGCCGTCGACGGCGGCCAGCAGGAGGGGACGGGTTCGGGAGAGGCGATCCTCGACTTGGACGACGTCACCGCGGTCGCCCCTGATGCGCACTATGAGGTGTACGAGGCGCCCCAGTCGAACCCCGGCTATCTGGATAACTACGCCCAGTTCGTTCAGGACGACAACGCCCAGTTCCTCACATCCTCTTGGGGAGAGTGTGAACCGTGGGACGAAGAATTCCTACCGGGATTCCTGCAGGTTTCGCACATCCTTTTCGAACAGGCCGCAGCACAGGGTCAGACGGTGCTCAACGCCATCGGTGATACGGGTTCGGACTGCATGGAGCAGTTCGGGGACATGACGCCCACCCTTTCGCTCACCGATACGGGAGATGATCCCTGGGTTCTCGGAGTTGGCGGTACGACCATCACCGACGCCACCGACCCACCCACCGAACAGGTTTGGAACGACGGTCCTGATTTCGGCGGCGGAGGTGGGGGGATTTCGCAGGTGTGGGCGGCGCCCGCCTGGCAAACACCGTTTATCAACTCGAAAGTAGTTAGCCAAGCGGAGAAGGTGAGCGGGACCGATTTCTGCGGAGAGCAGTTCTGCCGGGAAGCACCCGACGTGTCGGCACAAGCAGACGAGTTCACGGGCTCGATCACGAGCTATGCGGCTGCGTACGGCGGCTGGTACACCACCGGCGGGACCTCTTCTTCGTCACCTCTCTGGGCTGGGATTCTCGCCGACATCGGATCAACCCCGGCGTGCCAGGTAACTGGTCATGCACTGGGTTTCGTAGTGCCGAAGCTCTACGCCGTCGCACTGAACGCGAGCGAGTACGGAGACTCCTTCACCGACATCACCAAAGGCAACAACGATGTCTACGGGTACGCCGACGGTCTGTACCCGGCAACCACTGGCTACGACATGGCCAGCGGACTTGGCAGCCCGCGAGTAACCGGGCCTGGTGGCAAAAACGACGGACTGGCGTACAACCTGTGTAACTCGACCGGGGTGGTGCCGAGCGTGACCGGAGTCGACTCGCTCGCCAACCCCGGCACCAACACCGTGCCGGCCGATGCCCCGGGCAAGGCGACGGTCGCCGGAAGCGACTTCGCGTCCGGTGGTCAGAGCGTCGTTGCGGCAGTCACCGTAGGAAACGTGACGGCTCCGTTTACGGTCTCCTCGGCGACCGATCTAACTGTCACCTTGCCGAGTGCTGCCGCTGAGGCCGGTGAAGGGGCGGGTACGGACGGCGCCGGGACCTACGACCTGACGGTCACTCTGACTGATGGGCAAACGAGCGCACCGTCGCGCAAGGCGACAGTCGTTTACTACAGCACGGCCACATCCAAGTCAGGCAACCCGGTCGTGGACGACGTGGTCGCCGCGGGCACCGACCCCACTGGTGGCCAGCTCTTCCGTATTTACGGGGCGGGATTCAGCTCAGGAGACAGTGCTGTGTCGGTCTCTGTCGGGGGTCGGCCGGCGTCTGATGTGACCGTTGTCAACAACAATCTCCTCACCGCTTACACCC
>JBAPRR010000213.1:0-3769 GCA_049281195.1 Acidimicrobiales bacterium | reverse complement strand
GCATTTAATCGAACTGCGGTCGGGGACACAGGGGCACTCCGTCTATCGACGGATTGCGCAAGAAATGCACCGGCTCATTGGCGAGCAGGCCGGTCACAGGATCCTGGCGGACGCGATGGTGTTCGTCGACTACACCGTCCCGGATCTGGAACGCATAGAAGCCAACAGACGACAAGAGTTGCGTCGAGAAAGTGCGAGTGTCGTTGTGGGGACTGATGAATCGAATTCTTTCGAACAGCAGTTGTCTTGTGACGCCGCCCCCGGTACCTGAACGGGGCTAAAACTCTTTGTGAATTCCCGTCGACGCCAGGCGCATTGCTACCAGGTGCGACGCGAGGCGGTCCTGGTCAGAACGTTGCATTCTCGCTTGACTACGGGCTCAGGAAAGCGCATAGTCAGTGCAGTTCCAGACACCCCTAAGTCCCTCCGCCTGTTGGCCGGTAGTGGACCCGATGGGGGGGATGGCTGTGAAAGGCGGAGGGAGGCCCGCGGGACTGAGTAGACAACGTTCGTTTGGCTCGTACATGCGAGCGGCGAATGGCACCAAAGGTCCCCGGGCCCGGCCGCTGATTCACATCGAGGCCTGCGTCGCATTTAGGAGTTGATTGCTGAGTTGCGTCGCGGTGTATCGCGAACTGGTGGCAGCCCTTACTCATTTGCGTAACGACTACTCATTTAAGTTACGGCTGGCTCATGCTTTTTCAGTACGTTAACCAATTGCAGACATCTCGACACTTAGCGGTTGCATTCTCGAGCTCGGTGCTTTGCGGTAGGCGGGCGTCGACTGGCGGCTGCCCTCCGCCGCCGCTCGTGACCCCCCGGTGCTCAGGCCAGTGGTTCTGGAGGGTCTCAGCGAAGTCCCGTCCCGGTCTCAGCGACGCCTAGCTGACACGACCGTCAGGTGAACGGAGTGGGCTAGGGAAACGATTATGCTCCCGGCGCGCAAAGGACATAGCAACGCAAATCAAAGGGTGAGATGGCCGACGACCTGGACGAAGTGACGGACCCCGAGGATCTCGACGACGACGCCGAGATCGAGGAGCCCGCAGACCTAGCGCTCGAAGACGATGAGATCGACGGAGAGCTGGACGACGACGCGGCCGACATCGATGACCTGGTGGACGTCGATGATGACGACGCGGACGTCGATGACGCTACGGAAGTCGATGTCGTCGTCCCCGTCAGCACAGCCAAGACTGCGGCCACGCCTTCGACGGCAGCGCCTGCTGACGAAACAGAAGAGGAAGACGACGAGCCGGACGACGAAGACGTCGAGGCCAGCTTGGACGAGATCCTGAAGGAACGTCTCGTCGTAGAGGAGGAAGACGAAGACGAGGAGGTCCCAGAGCCGGACGACCGCTCCGAGATCGCCGACCGGGTCCTTCCAAAGCAACCCGACGAATTCGTGTGCCGGTCTTGCTTCTTGGTAAAGCATCCGAGCCAGCTTGCCGACGCGGCCCGTGGGCTCTGTAGGGACTGCGTCTGATCCGAGTGGTCGAAGAAGCCCACGGGTAAGGACCACCTCTACCCGCCGTTCACCCCCGAGTGGAAGACAAAATGACCACGACACCATCAACTGAGGACCCGAGCGACAAGCCCGATTCGTCGCGCCACGATGAGGCCGCTCTCGAGTCTCTGGCCGGTCGACTTGTCGATCTGTTCGTTTTCGCTCCTGCTGGCGCGGCTCTGACTCTTGCTGAAGAGATCCCGAAGTTCGTGGAGAAGGGTCGCAACCGCATCGAAGGTCAGACTGCGACTGCGCGGATGATCGGACAATTCGTGGTTCAGATAGGCCGACGCGAAATCGAGACCAGAGCCAAAAACTTCCTGGGCTCCCAGAAAACGGCCCCGAAGACGGCCCAGAAAACGGCCCAGAAACCTGCCGAAAAAAAACCGGCCCAGAAGACGGCTGACAAGCCCGCACAAAAGCCGGCGGACTCCGCGCCCCGTGAACGCACGAGCCCTCCACGGGCGACGCATCGACCGGCCGCAAGCGCCGTCGCCCAGACGTCAGCAGCAGCTCCGAGTGTCTCCAGCCCGGCGCCAGCCGCCCCCACGACTCCCTCAGCTACGCCGGAGAACGTCTCGGGCAACGGTTGGGTACATCCGAGTGATCTTGCGATTCCCGCCTACGACACCCTGTCCGCCTCGCAGGTGGTCAAACGTCTCGACGGTCTGTCCCGCGGGGAGCTGATCGAAGTGGGGGAGCACGAAAGGACCAACCGCCGCCGTGCCACCATCTTGAACAAGGTCGATCAGCTCCTGTCGGGCGAATCCTCCACCGGAACCAACTGAGCCCGGACGCCCACATGGAGAGCGTCCGTCCGGCGACGAGAGCCGACGCCGACGCTTGTGCCGAGCTCTGCAGGCGTGCTCTGCAAGAGCTCTCCGCGGTGAGGGGAGGGGTTCTCTTCACAAGGCGCGAGACCGGACTGTTGGCCAAGGCCTTGATGCGCCCCGGTGGTCTCGACCGCCTGCTGTCCGACAACCGCCGGATTGTGGTGGTGGGTCTGGTGGACGACGCCATTGTCGGGTTCGGCATCGCCAGGGCAGAAAGCGTCGGAGAAGGGGTTCACGGGATCCTCGACGCCTGCTTCGTGGATCCTGAGGTCCGCGGGGTGGGGGTCGGTCGCGCCATCCTCGACATGCTCACCGGATGGCTGGCGTCCCGGGGGTGTAAAGGCGTCGACGCCCAGGCACTACCGGGCCAACGCGAAACGAAGTCGTTCTACGAGGCCGCTGGATTCAAGGCGCGCCTCATCACCATGCACCGCGAAATTCCCTGAGAGGGCGCTCGACGCAATCAGGCGGAAGCGGGCCGGCGCGCCGCGCCGACAGGCCTCGGAGGCCTGCGCGGTCCCGGTGGTGGCGGGATCGGGAGACCGAGCAAGCGGGCAAGCTGAGGGACGCTCCCTGCGGCGTTTCGTGCCGCGTTGCGGACGTTTTCGCTCTCACCCACGGGCAGTGCCACAGGCTTGACCGTTCTGCGCACGGGAGAGTCGACCACCGCCCGGAGGATCTTCAACCAACCCTCCTCGTCTATCTCCGCGTTCATGGCGGAACCTGCTGCGTCCGATAGGCGGACTGCCAACTCTGCCGGGAGTCGCATCGAGTGCTCTGGAGCCTTGGATGCTGCCAACAGGGCGTCCACAATGCGTCCTTCGTCCAGTCCCTTTCCAATCCGCCCCAGCCACGATTCACGAAGTGCTGTGATCCGCTGATCGAGAGACTTGCGAAGCGTCGCTTGAAGCTCGCGACCTTCATCGTCGAGGTTGACGGTCGAAGCCGCCGCGACCACAGCTCGAAGCTCCCTGATCGGGCAATCCCTGTCTGCCGCTCTCGCTGCGACGGCACGGTCCATCCACGAGGCCAGATTCATCTTCGGCAACAGCTCGTCGGCCATGTTCAGAAGCGGTTGTGGATCAACCTCCGCCCGTCCTTCGGACTTGGCACGGGCGTTTTGCTCGTCGATCGCCTTTCGAAGGGCAGGAATCCCGCCCCTGAGCAGTTGCTCGGCCACAGGGAGCTGTTCCGGGCGCAGGGTTGCGAGGGCCGCGTTTCGATGTTCTGTAGAGGCCTGGAGAGCGCGAGGGCGCCCACCGGCTCGGTCCGATCCCGGTCGGGGAGCACCGCTTCGAGGCCGCGACGCCCGATCTCCGCCGGCCCGGTCTGATCCTGGTCCCCGGCCCGATCCCGGCCCACGATCCGATCCCGGCCCACGATCCGATCCCGGCCCACGATCCGATCCCGGCCCACGATCCGATCCCGG
>JBAPRR010000212.1:0-20452 GCA_049281195.1 Acidimicrobiales bacterium | reverse complement strand
CGTTCTGGTCACCCACATCCATCCCGACCATTACGGGCTTGCCGGACGGGTGAGGGACGAATCCGGCGCCTGGATCGGTCTGCATCCTGACGACGCGGTGATGCTGAGGGCCAGATACGTGGACGTCGACGACCTGCTCGAGAAGATGCGCGGCCTGCTCGAGTTCTCCGGTGTGCCCGGCGACACGGTTCCCGACCTCAACATGGCGTCGATGATGATCAGGTCGCAGGTCGACATGGCAGAGCCAGACGTCCTCTTCGAAGACGGGAAGGAAGTCGAGGTCCCCGGATGGGATCTGCGGACGATATGGACGCCTGGACATTCGCCCGGGCATGTTTGCTTTCACAGCGAACGCAACAAGTTCCTGCTGTCGGGCGATCACGTCCTGCCGAGGATCACCCCAAACATCGGCGTTCACACCCAGCAGATCCCGAACCCGCTCGGAGACTTTCTGGAATCGCTCTTGAAGGTCCAGAACCTTGCGGTCGAAGAGGTCTTTCCCGCACACGAGTACCGTTTCAGCGATCTCCGCGGCAGGCTCGACGCAATCATCCTTCATCACGCCGATCGGCTGGCGGAGATCGAGAGCCTGTTGACCGAACGTCCCGGTATGACGGCTTGGGAAATGGCGGTGAACCTGAAATGGTCCCGACCGTGGGACGAGATCCCGCAGTTCATGCAGCGCGCCGCGGTGGGCGAGACGCTTGCCCACCTGGTCCTCCTCGATATCCACAAACGAGTCCGCCGGGAAGGCGACCGTCCGGCCCTCTACTACGTCGAGCCGGTCACCTGAGCGACCGAGAGTTGGCCGACCCTGAGCGCACCGCCCGCCAGTACGACGCCATGGCCGCCGATTACTCGGCCGACAATGCACACAACGCCAGCAACTCGCTCTACGAACGTCCCGCGACAATCGCCCTCCTCGGAGACGTCGAGGGACTACACGTGCTGGACGCCGGATGCGGCGCCGGATTGCTGAGCAGGTGGCTGCTCGATCACGGAGCTCACGTAACGGCGATCGACGTGAGTGCGCAGATGGCAGAACTTGCCACAAGAGAGATCGGTGACAGGGCCACTGTCCTCACCGCGGATCTTTCAAAACCGTACGAGTTCGCAGAAGACAATCGGTACGACGTCATTGTCTCGTCCCTGGCCCTTCACTACATCAGGGATTGGGGACCTGTCTTGTCTGAGTTCCGCCGAGTCCTGAAGACAGACGGCGTGGTTGTCTTTTCGACCCATCACCCGTTCATGGACGGACCCCTCCACAGTCCTGACGATTACTTCGCGATCAAACAGGTCACCGAGGAGTGGGAGAAAGGATCAGGGACGTACGAGGTCACATTCTGGAGGCGTCCGCTGACCTCGATGTGCGAGTCGATCGCACAGGCCGGATTCGTGATCGAACGGCTGGTCGAGCCGATGCCGTTGGCCGAACTGGAAATCCGCGATCCGAAAATGCACAGCATTCTCAGCCAGCAGCCCACGTTCCTCTTTTTCCGATTGCATCCTCGCAGGACCTAAGAACCGCCCTCTGCGAATGCTTTCTTCTCGCGGTGTTCCTTTCGCTTCTTGAAGACGAAGAAAACGACCAGGCCCGCGGCCACGACGCCGAGCAGGACGTAGGACCACTTGCCCGCCGCCGACTCCACCTTCGTATATGAGCTGCCCGCCGCGTAGCCGATGAGGACCCACATGGTCCCCCACACGATTCCGCCGGCGATGCTGAATATCACGAAGACTCGAAAACGCATGTGGCTGATTCCGGCCACCCCGGGCAGAACGGCTCTCACGAATACGATCCACCGTCCGATGAAGACCGCCGGCCCGCCGCGGTGCTGTATCAGCTCGCGCGTCCGGTTCAGCCCTGGATTGTCCTTGAGCAACTTGCGTTGAAGCAACCACGGCCCGATCGTCCTGCCGACCAGGTACCCGGACATGTTTCCGATGCTGGCGCATGCCGCAACCACGATGATCATCACCACCAGGTCGGCGTGATGTTGGCTGACGATCACACCGCCGAGGATCGTTGCTATCTCGCCGGGAATGAAGAAGCCGATGATTATCCCGACCTCGAGAAAGAGCAGCCCGCCGACCACGGCGTAAACGACCGGACCATGGAGCCTCAGAATCCATCCCTGAAGGCCTCCCGCACTCGACACGTGTCCCGCCGCCGAGATGAGAGCCGAATGGACCGGTGAAACGGTCCGCTGAAGAAGCGTCAATTCGACCAGGGCCGCCACGAAGCGCTGAGCCACGCCCGCCGCCGGCACGATGGACAAGTCATGAGCCTCGTGTAGCCACGTCCGGGCCGCCACAGCCAGATCGGAAGATGAAGCGCAAAGAACTGGTGCATCGGGACTTCCGACGTGGTCTTGCACTTCGAGCACTCGACCGTCACGGGCGCGAGGTAGCTGAGTGCCTCGATTCCTGAGACCGCGGAACGAACCGCCTTCTTGGCGGAGCCGGCGACCGAAGAGCGTTCGGACGCTCCGTCTGCGATGTCACTGGAATGCTTGTCCGACGAGCGCCCACCGCTCGAAGATGCCTCCGAGTAGAAGGCAAGCTTTCCGAGCGGTCTGTTTTCGACCCGCGATCCTTCCTCGACAGTTCCGGTCGCCCAGAAAAGGGATCGCCGGCCGAGGGGATCGGGCGAGCCCGCCGAGCTCATGTGTTCACGGCGGCATCGGTCGCCATGTCCGCCATGTGTGCAATGTCCTCCGTTGGCTGTGCCGTGATGCTGTAGGCCGCCGGAACACTGCCCGTCGCTTCATGTGCTGCCACTTCATCTCCAACTGCTTCTGTTGCCACAACTGCTTCTGTTGCGACGACTGCTTCGCTTTCGACTGCTTGTTCGGTTCCGAGCACTTCGGCGATCACAGTTCCACTCGCCACGGTCCCCTCCGCCACGACCTCAGGGGCCACAGCCTCGGCCACGCTCCCGTCAACGATCCGGGCGATCGCCCTGTATGCCTCCGCCCCCTGCGAACCTGGCGCGTGCTGCAAGATGCAACGCGACATTTCGGGGGCTTCGGCGAACCGGATCGACTTGCGAACCGGAGGACCGAGCACCTCGAGCCCGTAGCGCTTACCCATGTCCTCCAGGACCGATCTTCCGTGGACCGTCCTGCCGTCATACATGGTGGCGATCACTCCGAGAACTGTCAGATGCTCGTTGGCGAACATCTTCACGTCGGAGACGGTCTCGAGGAGCTGGCCGACACCGCGATGACTGAGCGCTTCGCATTGGAGAGGAACGATGACCTCAGAAGCAGCGGTCAAACCGTTGATCGTCAAGATGCCGAGCGACGGCGGGCAGTCGATGAGGACGTAGTCGTAGTCCTCGAGCACCGGGGTGAGAGCTCTCTGAAGCACGTGCTCACGGGCGGTTCGTGTGAGCAGATGCACCTCGGATCCGGCCAGATCGATCGTGGAAGGGAGGATGTCGAGTCCTTGGACCCCATCCACCTGGCGCCGGGCATCGGCGACCTTCATTTTCCGGACAAGGACGTCGTGAAGCGATCGATCGAGCGAATCTGGATCGAACCCCACCGAAAAGGTCAAACAAGCCTGAGGATCCAAGTCGACCAGCAACACGCGCCTGCCGAAGCTGTTGAGCGCGTAACCCAGGGAATGGGTGGTGGTCGTCTTGGCGACGCCACCTTTTTGGTTGGCGACCGCCAGCACGCGTGCCACAGAAGCATTCTACGCACGGCCCGGTATCCCTGCCCCCATGGCCAACGTCGCGCCCTACGTGGCTAGCCTGTCCGCCGGTTAGAGCGAACCGGAAGAGAAGTCACCTGGCAGATGCACAAAACGGCCAGACATAAAACGACCAGACAATAAAACGATCAGACACAAAACGGTTGGAGACGAGTGACGGTTAGCACTGTGCGGCTGAGGCCGGAAGCCCTGACGATTTCGGAAGTGGTCGAGGTGGCCAGAAACGGCGCCCCGGTCGAGATCGCTGAGAGCGTCGCGCAGACGATGGCCCCGTCACTCGCCGTGGTCGAGTCCGCGGTAAGAGAGGGTCGGACCGTGTACGGCGTCACCACGGGTTTCGGGGCGCTGGCCATGCACCGGATCGATCCCGAGCAGGCCGTCAGAGTTCAGCAGGCGCTCGTAAACAGTCACGCGGCAGGAATGGGGCCCCTGGTCGAACGGGAGGTTGCGCGGGCCATGCAGCTCCTGCGTGCCCGTACCCTGGCCGCCGGCAGAAGCGGTGTGAGACCCGATCTGGTGAGGGTCACCGTCGAGCTACTGAACGCCGGCATCACCCCCGCGGTGCCCGAGATCGGGTCCCTCGGGGCTTCCGGCGATCTCGCTCCCCTGGCGCACTCGGCGCTCGTACTGACCGGCAGTGGTTGGGCCCTCACTGAGGACGGTAAGGCGACTGACGCCGGACCTCGTCTGGCGGAGGCCGGAATCGAGCCCATCTCGCTCAAGGCCAAAGAAGGCCTAGCTCTGCTGAACGGCACCGACGGGATGCTCGCCCACCACTGCCTGGCCCAGGCCGATCTGGAGATCCTGCTCAAGACGGTGGATATCGCGTGCGCGATGACCACAGAGGCGCTCTTGGGGACAGACGCCCCTTTCGCAGAGCGCATCCACAAACTGAGACCGCATCCCGGCCAGGCCGAGAGCGCCGGCAACCTGAGAATGCTGCTCGCCGGTTCGCCCGTGCTGGCCTCCCACCGCATGTCGGATCACGCCGTCCAAGATGCCTACTCAATGCGGTGCGCACCGCAGGTTCACGGCGCCGCTCGCGATGCGGTAGCCAACGCCAGGCGCACCATCGAGATCGAGCTGTCGAGTGTTATCGACAACCCGGTGGTCTTCGCAGAAGACGGCGCAGTCCTCTCCACCGGTAACTTCCACGGCCAACCGCTGGCACACGCGGCCGACTTCGTCGCAATAGCGCTTGCCAGTCTCGGAGGGATCGTCGAGCGGCGAATAGACCGCATGATGGATCCGGCACGCTCAGAGGGACTTCCGCCTTTCCTTGCGCCTGAGGCCGGGGTGAACTCGGGCTTCATGCTCGCTCACTACACGGCGGCCGCGATCCTCAACCGGTTGCGCGGCTTCGCAGCTCCGTCGTCGATCGACTCGGTTTCGACCAGCGGCGGCCAGGAGGACCACGTTTCCATGGGATGGAACGCGTGCCGCAAGATGCGTTGCGCCGTCTCCGACATGACCAGGGTGATCGCCATCGAAGCGGTCTGCGCCGCAGAGGCGCTCGACCTGCGCGGCATGGAACCGGCTCCGGCCACGAGCGCGGTCCGTGCCGCGATCCGCGATGCGATCCCGCGCATGGACAGTGATCGCTTCCTCGCTCCCGATCTGGCCACGGTGGAATCGATGGTGCGAACCGGGGAACTTCTGGACGCGGCAGTCGCAGTGGTGGGACCGCTTCGATGACCCCCGGCGCCCGCCCCGTCCGTTCCCCCACCGGGACCAACCTCCGTTGCCAGAGCTGGCAGACCGAAGGCGCTCTGCGCTGCCTGATGAACAACCTCGATCCCGAGGTCGCAGAACGTCCTGACGATCTCGTCGTGTACGGGGGAGACGCCCGGGCTGCCAGGGACTGGAAGTCCTTCGACGTGATCGTCGACGAGCTGACCAAGCTGCGCGGCGATCAAACTCTGCTCGTCCAATCTGGAAAACCGGTCGGGGTATTCGACACGCACCCCCTCGCCCCTCGCGTGCTAATCGCGAACTCGCTTCTCGTCCCCGACTGGGCCACATGGGACGAGTTCTGGAAGCTGGAAGCAGCGGGACTGACGATGTACGGGCAGATGACCGCAGGCTCGTGGATCTACATCGGCACCCAGGGGATCTTGCAAGGGACGTTCCAGACGTTCTCGGCGATCGCTGATCAACGCTTCGGTGGAACGCTTGCCGGCCGGATCGTCCTCACCGCGGGCCTAGGTGGCATGGGCGGCGCGCAACCGCTCGCGATCACGATGAACGGGGGCGTCGCCATCTGCGTGGAAGCCGATCCGGCTCGTGCCGCCCGCAGGCACCGTCAAGGCTGGGTCGACGAGATGGTCGACTCAGTGGACGCCGCGGTCGCTCTTGCCACCCACGCGGCCAAGGACAGAAACCCGCTGTCGATCGCCCTGGTGGCGAACGCCGCCGATGCCTTCCCGGCGATGCTGGAGCGTCAGGTACACCTCGACATCGTCACAGACCAAACTTCTGCGCACGATCCGCTGCACGGTTATGTACCGAGCGATCTCTCTCTCGAAGCTGCATTGAGGCTCCGAACGGACAACCCACAGCAGTACGTACGGCGCGCACGCGAGTCGATGGCCCGCCAGTGTGAAGCCATGGTCGGGTTCCTCGAGGCCGGCGCGGAGGTGTTCGACTACGGGAACAACCTGCGCGGAGAGGCCCGTGACGGCGGATACGCCGACGCGTTCAGTTATCCGGGCTTTGTGCCGGCGTATCTGAGGCCGATCTTCTGCGAAGGAAAGGGCCCGTTCCGCTGGGTGGCACTGTCGGGAGACCCCGCCGACATCCACGCCACCGACCGTGCCCTGCTCAAGGAATTCCCCGACGATCCCGTCCTTCAGCGCTGGCTCCCCCTGGCCGCCGAAAGAGTCCCTTTCCAGGGACTTCCGGCCCGGATCTGTTGGCTCGGTTACGGAGAACGCGACCGGGCCGGTCAGCTCTTCAACGATCTGGTGGCCAAAGGAGAAGTCAAGGCGCCGATCGTCATCGGACGCGATCATCTCGACTCCGGGTCGGTGGCGTCTCCATATCGTGAGACGGAGTCGATGGCGGACGGGTCTGACGCCATAGCGGACTGGCCCATCCTGAACGCGCTTTTGAACACGGCATCGGGTGCCACGTGGGTGGCCGTTCACCACGGTGGCGGCACCGGGATCGGCAAGTCCATCCACGCCGGGGCCCAGCTCGTCGTCGACGGGAGCCGCGACGCCCACGAACGGGCCGGCATGATGTTGAAGAACGACCCCGGAACCGGTGTCATGCGCCACGCCGACGCGGGCTACGACCTGGCCAAAACGGTGGCACGAGAGCGCGGCCTGCACCTTCCGATGCTGGATGCCTGACCTTCTCGTTCGTAACGCCGGCCGCGTCTTCGGCCGTGAGTTGGAGGGTCCTACCTGCATAGTGGTCAGTCAGGGCCGGGTCGCAGGATTCGTGGCAGAAAGTCAGTTCGGTTCGGACTCGCTACGCGAAGTTGCGCCCCTCGATCTTTCCGCAACGCCCGAGCTCGACGCCCGGGGGCGCGCCGTCATCCCCGGATTCGTCGACGCGCATACGCACCTGGTCTTCGCCGGTGACAGATCGCAGGAGTTCGACGCCCGGCTGAAGGGAAGCGCGTATCAGGCCGGCGGGATCATGAGCAGCGTGCGCGCCACCCGGGCAGCTACGACCGAGGAGCTCACTCGCGGTGTCACAGAAAGAGCCGACAAATGCCTCGACGGTGGCACGACCACGATCGAGGTGAAGTCGGGTTACGGACTTGACGTCGATTCGGAGCGCCGCTCGCTCCAGGCCATAGCCGAGGCCGCCAAACACACCAGTGCCGACCTGGTTCCCACCTTCCTCGGGGCCCACCTCGATCCCGAGCCGGGCTACATCGACATGTTGATCAACGACATGCTCCCCGCGTGCGCTCCTCTCGCTGAAAGCTGTGACTCGTTCTGCGACGTAGGGGCAGTGTCCGTCGAAGACTCACGCAAGGTTCTCGAAGCGGGAAGACGCCACGGCCTGGTCTCGCGCATCCACGCCGAGGAGCTGGCACATACGGGGGGTGCGGCCCTTGCCGCCGAGCTGCGCTGCGCGTCGGCCGACCATCTCGTCCACGCCACAGATGAAGACGCCCGCGCCCTCGCAGCCGCCGGTGTCGTTGCGGTCTTGTTGCCCGCCACGTCCTTCTGCCTCCGTTCTTCCTACGCCCCGGCGCGGAAACTCGTCGACGCGGGGGCGACGGTGGCCCTCGCCACCGACTGCAATCCGGGGACGAGCTACACGACTTCGATGTCCTTCGTGATCGCTGTGGCGTGCAGCGAGTACGCCATGTCGGTCGAAGAGGCCGTGACCGCAGCTACGCGCGGTGGCGCCGCAGCTCTCCGGCGCCACGACATCGGGCATCTGGCTGTCGGCGCACGGGCCGACATGGTCGTCATCGACGGCGACCATTGGGTCGACATCGCTTACCACCCCGGGATGGACGTGATCGGCCACGTCGTAAAGGGAGGAATCGTTGTTCGTTGAGCGCAGGGTCCGATGAGTGACAAGTGGCCGACGGCGGCGGCTTGGCTGGAGAGCGGAACCAGCTCAGAACGCGCCGGACCGCCCGCCAACCCCTTGATCGTGGCCGGGGTGCCGCTCAAAGACGAGGCGGTCACACCGGGCCGATACGACCTCGCTCCGAACGCGATCCGCGGGATCCTCGAGCGGCTGAGCGCCTTTCACGGGGAAAGGAACGTCGACCTGTCACAGACGGATGTGGAGGACCTGGGCGACGACCTCATTCCCCCGCCTCTCGACGCTCCACTTACGGTGCTCCTCGGTGGCCACAACGGGATCACCTACGAGGCTCTCCGCCGCTCGGACGATCTGGCGTCGTGGGGACTTCTCACCGTCGACGCCCACCACGATGTCCGCGAGTACGAGCCGGGCGCTCCATCCAACGGGTCCGCGGTGCGCGCACTCATAGATGCCGGTCTTCCTCCGGATCACATCGTCCAGGTAGGTATCGCCGGCTTCTCGAACATCGCCGCACACCGCAAATGGTGTGAAGACATCGGCATCACGATCCGCGGACCCGGTGCGATGCACGAGGTACCGGTCCTGCTCGACCTGCTCGCCGGAAGGTGCCGGTCGATCTATGTGGACCTCGACATCGACGTGCTCGACCGCTCTTTTGCTCCTGCGTGCCCGGGGGCGCGTCCCGGTGGCATCTCGCCGAGGGAGCTGTTCAGTGCTGCCTTCGACGCCGGCAGTCACCCCGCGGTGCGCGCCGTCGACATCGTCGAGGTGGATCCCGAGCGCGACGTCGCTTCAGTGACGGTCTTCAATGCGGCGGAAGCCTTCTTGAACGTCGCGGCCGGATTCGCAACCCGCCGCTGAACTCCTACTGACTGCCTCCGGTACGGGCTTCGGGATCTACAAGCAGGTGAGCGGAGTCGCCACCGATACCGACGCACTGGTGGTGTTGCCGTAGGCGCTCATCGCGACCACCTCGTACCAATACGTGATTCCGAGACCCTGCACGGAGCTGTCGGTGTAAGACGTCGAACCGGATCCGACGGATGTGATCTCTGAGTAGCTGGAGCCGTTGGTGCTCCTGAGGATCTCGTATCCGGTAACCCACGACGAGCTGCTGTCGTTCCATCCGAGGTTCACCGTCGGTCCGAGCACCACGTCGGTGCAACTGGACGACGCATTGAGAGCGGAGGCCGGCGCCGGAGCAGAGTGACCGGATGTCGTAGGCGGCGATGTAGGCCTGGTGGTCGAAGGCGTCGGCTTCGTAGTCGGCGGCGATGTCGGCCTGGTGGTCGAAGGCGTCGGCTTGGTCGTGGGCGTCGGCTTGGTCGTGGGCGGCGAGCTGCCCCGGGTGGTGGGTGGGGAACTACCGCGGGTAGTAGGGGGCGAACCCTTGTGGGTGGGCGGAGGCGAAGAACCCGGAGTGCCGGTCGTGGGCGGGCCCGATCCACCGGGGCTGCCTGAGTCCTGCGAAAGTCCGGTGGATCCTGGGTTGGCTCCGGACGTCGACGTCGCCGCGGGATCTGATCCGTCGATGAGTTGAGCCACCCCACCACGAAGCGTCGTGACCGCAGTGGAGAAGGTCCCTACCACCGCATTGTCCGAGGACCCGTTCGTACCTTTCGTCGACGACCTTGCAGATGCCGATGTTGTTTCGTCACCCGAAGTCGATCCCGACTGGGTGCTCAGACCACTGATCCCCTGTCCCCCGCTCGTGCGGTCCACCGAAGGTTGGGCCTGTGCCACCACGCCGTTTTGTGGCGACCACGGTCGCCACGACGACAGTCCCGCGATCGCGAACACGGCGAGGATGACCGCCGCACTCTTTGCGATCGCCGTCAGATCCGGCCCGGTGATGCCGAACGGGAGTGATCCCACCCACGCCAGCGGGACCAGGCTCCGAAGGCGCATCGGAGGTATGGCCAGAAACGCTCGAACCACTGTCGGATCGAACTGGCTTCCCGAGCACCGTGCGATCTCCGCCCGTGCCGCGTCGGGCGTCAGTGCCTTGGCATTACGACGGGACCCGGAATTGTGCGATCTCGACACCGTCATTGCGTCATACGCGTCGACGACCGCGACAATCCGTCCGCCGAGCGAGATCGAGTCGCCTTCCAAGCCGTTCGGGTATCCGGTGCCGTCGTGGCGCTCGTGGTGTTGGGGGACGGCAGCCGCCCACTCGCCCAGCCAGCCGGCAAGGGGTGCGGTCAGCTTCGCTCCTTCTTCAGGATGACGCCGCAGCAGCTCCCGCTCTCCAGAAGACAGGGATCCCTGCTTGTTGAGAATGCCGGGATGCACCGCCATCTTCCCCACATCGTGGAGCATCGCGGCCCAACGCAGTCCGTTTCTGTCCGTGCTCGAAAGTCCGAGCTCGTATGCCACCAGATCGGTTAGTGCACGCACACGTTCGGCGTGGCCGCGGGTCTTGCGGTCGTGGGCGCTGAGTGCCGCAGCCAGGGCCACGATCCTTTCGACGGCTACGACGGGATCCTGCACGAGACGAAGCGAGCGGGCCTGGGTCAGATGACGCTTGAGGTCGCGCGTCTTGGCTGCACGCCAGGCCACAGAAAGACGATTGGGCGCCGCGGCCGGGAACGACAGGTCCATCTTCAACAACACCGCGAGAGGAAGAGCCCGTCTCGCAAGACGACTGGTCGCCAAGAAGACGATTCCGGCGACAGCTAGGACACCCAACCACCACGCGAACTGCAAGAGAGACGAATGCGGTTCTGTTACGAGAACCTCGATGGTCACCGCCGTAGCGATGGCAAGCAGGAACGGCACGACGGCGACAGCAGCGGTCACGATCCTCGACTCCGCCGGACGCACCTTCCAATGGGTGGAGACCGCCGCGTTCACCTCGATTCCGGGAACACGGACGCGCGGGTTCTCTACGTTCGAAGCCGATCGATTCCCCGATCGGTTCTCTGTTCGGCTCGCTGCCCGCTTCTCCGGCCGGCTGGACTGTACGGCGCGTGATTTAGGACGGTTGGCCTCCTTGTTCAGCCCCGGAATGCGAGTGGGATCCGACCTGGTGGCGGCTTTCTTCTCGCGCCGCGTTGGCGAGAGGGGCTTGGAACCGGATGTGGCGGATCGTGCCGGTCCGGGGTCTCGGTCGTTGGAAGGGTTCCGCGTATCGAACGACGGATAGAAATCCTTCTCCTTCTTTTCTTTGCCTGTTCTCTTTTCCATGTCCTTGATCTCTTTGTCCCCGGACGGTTTCCATGTGCTCGTATGGTTGGTACCGCGGGCCCGCCCCCGAGATCCGTTGTTGATGCGTTGTCAATACCCATACGACGTAACTTCATTCAGCAGCGGCTATCACGGTGGTCCGCGACGTTTTCGTCAGCTTCCACTTCGCGTCCGATCACGGCTGTCACTTTCAAGACTCCAGCCACATTCGCCTGGGAAACAGCCGAGGATCGCCCGCAACCACCATCGGGTCGATGCGACAACATGAACGGATGACCGATTCGAAGCCGGTGAGCGTCATCCTGATGGACCTCGACGACACCTTGATCGTCGAAGAAGAGCATGCGTACGCCCAGCTGAGAGCCACCTCATCTGTCTGCGGGGCGGCCCCCGACGGGTGGGACGAGTTCGTAGTGACCACGGCGCGATCCATTTGGCGTTCCTCTGCGTATCAACCGGTATGCGACGAGCTCGGCATCGCCTCATGGGAAGGACTGTGGGCGACGTTCGAAGGAGCTCACCCCCGAATCGCCGCTCTAAAGGAATACGCGCCCGAGTACAGAGACCAGGCCTGGCGAGCGGTGCTCGAACAGTCCGGCCATGACCCGGCGCTCGCTCCCGAGATGTCGAGGGCCTACGTAGAGGGGCAACGTGCAGGTCATCCTGTCGCCAAGGGAGCAGCCGAGCTCGTCGACCGTGCCGTCGAGATCGCTCCGGTCGTTGTCGTCACGAATGGGCCGCCGGACATACAACGGCTCAAGATCGTTCAGACCGGCCTGGCCGATCGCTTCAGTGGAATCGTCATTTCGGGCGAGCTGGGCCGCGGAAAGCCGGACCCTGAAGTCTTCCGGCATGCGATCCGGCTGGCCGGGTTCGATCGCGCCGAGGATTCCTCAAGCGCATTGATGATCGGAGACAGTTGGGAACGCGACGTGATGGGTGCCATCGCCGCAGGGGTCCGGCCGATCTGGATCTCCCATGGCCGAACCCCGCCCCATGAGGACCCCCGCGTCCGGATCGTCGACGAAGTGACGGAACTCACGTTCACAGGTGACTGAGCACGGCCGGCTCCCGGCAGCGGGCAGTGGATGGCGCGGAAGAAGGAGCAGTTCAGGCACGACCTCACATGCCGGGTCAGAATGATCCGGTATGGAGCTGACGGTCGCGGCGATCCCCATCTACTTCGGTAGCATCGGTCTCGAATACGCCTGGCTGCGCAGGCACGCGGCGGAGCGCGGTGCTACCCCTGGCGATTACGAGTGGCACGACACCGTCGCCAGCCTGACTATGGGTGTCGGAAGTCTGGTAGCTCCCCTGGTTGCGCAGAAGATCCTGCGGCCGGTCACTCCCGGGAAGGGAAAGTACGCCAAGGCTCTTCTCGCGCTCGCCGCGGGAGGAGCAACGGTCGCAACAATCGCCGACCTCATCTCGAGAGGACCCGAGCGAGAGCGCCCCGATGACGGCGATTCCGGAGCGGACGACGAGACGATCCGAACAGCAGACCCCATCATCGGAGGCGAGAACCGGGCCGAGCGACGTAAACGTGCCCGCGGCGTAGCCGGATCCGCGGCGGTGGCGGCAGTGCTGGCGGGGGGAATTGCAACCGCCACTTGGTGGGGATCGGTTACCACAGCGGATCGACTGTGGAAGAAGCGTCGAGTCTCGGACGTAGGCACCGGGCCGGCCGCTCTCGCTGCCGCGGTCTTAGTATGGGACTTCATCTATTACTGGAATCACAGGTTCATGCATGAGAGCCGCTACATGTGGGCGGTGCATGTGGTTCACCACTCGAGCGAGCGTTACAACCTGTCGACCGCGTTGCGCCAACCTGTGGCCGACGCGCTGGGGACGTTCTTTCCGCAAGGCGTGCTCTGCCTTGCCGGATTTCAACCCGGACTGATCTCGTCTGCGCGGGGGATAAATCTCCTGTACCAGTTCTGGATCCACACCGAAGCAATCAACAAGCTCGGTCCGCTCGAGAACGTGCTCAACACTCCTTCGCATCATCGAGTGCACCACGGGAGCAACCCTCAGTACATCGATCGGAATCACGGGAGCATCCTCATCATCTGGGACAAGCTCTTCGGCACCTTCGAAACCGAGCGCGAACGCGTCATTTACGGACTGACGCGCAACATCAAGACCTTCAATCCGCTTCGCATTGCCGCGCACGAACACGACGAGATGTTCCACGACGTGAGGTCTTCGCGAAACTGGAAGGAAAGGCTGTCATACGTAGTGCGCGGTCCGGGATGGGCTTACAAGCACCGCGAAGCGGCGATCACTGCCGTCGCGGAAGCCGCTTGATTCGTCCGGAGCCGCTTGATTAATTCAACCGTAGGTTGATCTATAAAAAGGTTGCTTGAGGCAATTCATTACGGACGGCCTCCATGTCGCGCCGCAATCGCGGATTGGCGCAACTCCAGCCGAGGTCAAGGCGTTTTTCACGAAAACGTTTGACGCCGGTCCTGACGGGCATAAAGATGACTTAATCCATAGGATTAGTAGTAGTTAGTCATCTACAGATCAGGAGCCCATTTGTGAGTCAGCTTCGAAGTTCGGCCTCGACCGCTCCCTTGGTCGCCCCCCTCCCCTACAAGGGTGAGGTCCGAGCAACAGACTTCGCATGCCCCGGTCTCATGCTTGCAGCCAACGCCAGCCTCGTCCTCGGGTACCTGTGGATCGGTTGGCTGTCGGTAGGGAGCGGATCCGGTACGGCGCTCAGCTTCGTCCGTGATGCTGCTCTGCCCCTGCTCGTCACCGCTCTCGTCTTGGTGATGCGCCGTTCCACCATCGCCCGGGGCCTTCCCGGTTCCACTGCCCTTCTTCCGATCGCCGCGGCGGTGCAGCTTGGAACATCGATTGCCGCCGCTGTCGCGGGCACCCGATCCCTGGCGGTTATCGCTGGCGCCTCTGCCCTCCTCCTGGCGGCAACCGCCATCGGTTCTGTAGTCCTCCGCGAGGTTCGGGCCAGAAGGTTCATGCATCGAGGAGCACGTGAAGCGGAACTGTTGGCGGCAGGCGAGGTGACACCACTCCCCCTCGCATCAGTGGCGACACGCCTCGGCTCGCGATTTGCGAGAACCCAAAGCGCGCATGACGGCCCGGCGGAAGGCTCCAAGGAGGACCGGGGTCGCACGCTGCTCGCAAGCTGAACCCGTAAATACGAGGTGCCGCCTCAGATGCTCCTGCGGGGGGCTGCAGTCACACCGAGGCGGCAACCCGTCAAGCGCCAGACACTGGCGACCCGCCGATGTCGACGCCGAACTAGAGGCGTCCCCGCCTTACAAGGCTTGTTTTACGCAGGGATTTCCGCCTCTCCGATTTCTCTAAACCGAACCTGCGCGTTTTCATCATCTTCGATCCCACCTGGGGGTAACAAGCGCAAAACCTGGGGATTTGTTTAATTCCCACACGGGTCCCTCGACCTTTCTGCCTCCCCGAATCCGCTTTAACCGGCCTCGCTTCTTGACACAAATCCATGCATTCAGCAAGGATGTGGCCGGGAATGGCGGGGAATCGTAAGTCGGGCAGGAGGAGCAATCGTCGTATTAGGTTGCATCGCGCCGTTGGTGATCCGCCTTCTTCGGTCGGGGCACCGACTGCTGCTTGAGATCCCACTCAAGCGCATGAGAGCAAGGGAGGGCTGCTCATGAAGCACCATTCGGTCCGGACGGCAATCGTCGGCGTGGCCATTCTCGGAGCCTCGAGCCTGTTCGCGGCTCCGGCAATTGCGTCAACTCCGAGTTCGGTTACGGCTCACGCTAAGGCTGCTGCTTTGTTCGTGGCGTTGCCGAAAAGCGTCAATCCGACGACCGACAAGGTCACCGGCACCTATCACACCGCCGCAATGTCGGTTGAGGTCGTTCTCGCCCCGCGCGACAACGCACGCCTGCAGAGCCTTCTGAAGGCAGTTTCGACTCCGGGCAACAAGGACTATGGACACTGGCTCAAGGCCGGGCAGTTCGACGCCCTGTTTGCCCCTACACACGCTCAATCAGCCGCCGTGGAGGGATACCTGAAGTCGAGTGGTCTGCATATCACCTCGTCTTCCTCCCCGTTCCTGGTGAACGCGGTCGGCTCGAGCACGAAGATGGATTCCACTTTCAAGACGACGCTGCGCAACTTTGTCGACTCTCACGGCGTGTCCTACTACTCGAACGCCACGGCACTGATGATGCCTCGCAATCTCGCCAACGAAGTGCTGGGCGTCGTGGGTCTGACCGACACGGTGCGCCTGCACGACCAGGTTGAGCACCTGCCCGCATCTGCGAAGAAGGCCTCTTCCGCCTCGAGTTGTGAGACCGGTTACGTCACGAAGCAGGAGCTCTTCGCATACGTGAACAAGGGCACGGGGTTCCCTTACGGCTACGGCGGCGGCCCCGGCTGCAGCGGGCTCACCCCGTCGCAGACGAACTCGCTTTACGGCGCACCCGACCTCGGCCCGAAGTCAGAGGGTGGGGGTGTCACGACCGCGGTGTTCGAGCTGTCCTGGTACCAGGCATCGGATATAGACAACTGGGCCAGCCAGTTCTACGGATCGAACTACACCCCGCCGCTCAAGAATGTTGTGGTCCTCGGAGGTCCGCTCAACCCGAAATGCCCGACCGGCGACCGCTGCCCGAAGAAGTACAACGGGTACAACGGTGACATCGAGGTAGACGCGGACATCGAGACTCAGTTGGCGGTATCTCCCGACATGAGCAGCCTCGAGGTGTACAACGCTCCTAACGACTTCACCGGACAGACCGAGCTCGCCGAGTACCACGCAATCGCCAAGCAGGACACGGCGGCCGTCGTCAGCTCCAGCTGGGCGGTGTGCGAAAACGACGCGCCGGTCGGGGTCGTTCAGGCCGAGAACGAGATCTTCGAGCAGATGGCGACTCAGGGCCAGAGCATGTTCGGAGCGGAAGGGGACACTGGTGCCTTCGAGTGCATCAGGACCAACGGCACGACCATCGTCAACGTCCTCGACCCTCCGGCACAACCTTGGGTCACGAGCGTCGGAGGAACCTCGCTCGAGAACTACAACCCGGGTACTAGCCCGACGGCGACTTACCCGAGCGGCACCGAGACGGTCTGGAACACTGACGACCTGTGCAACGAAAGCGCCAATGAAGGCAAGCACCCCGGTCTTTACTGGTGCGCAGCCTCCGGAGCAGGCGGTGGCGGCAACAGCCAGTACTGGGGTCGTCCCTACTACCAGGCAGGTCCGGGAGTGAGCAATCCCGACAGCACCACCGGAAACGGAACCACACAGTGCTCACTCGCAGAAGACGGCACCCCTTGCCGAGAGGTTCCGGACATCTCGGCGGACGCAGACGAGTACACGCCTTACGCCGAGTACTGCACGGGCAGCTCGAGCACGCCCTACAGCACCTGTGCGACGTTCAGCGGCAGCGAGCCTTCTCCCGGCTGGTTCGGGATCGGGGGCACGAGCCTCTCTTCGCCGCTTTGGTCTGCGATCATCGCCGACCGCGACAGCTACCAGGGTGCCAGGAGCGGAAACATCAACCCGCTCATCTACGAGCTGTTCAACGACACGGCGGGAACCTACTTCCACGACATCACCGGCGCCGGCCAGACGACCAACAACAACGGTCTCTTCCCGACCACGCCCGGATATGACTTGGCGACAGGTATCGGAACGCCGAAGATGACACCGCTCATCACCGGGCGGGCATAGCGAACGACCATAGGCACATACGCAGCTGCAAAGGCTGCGGCCTCGGGAACGATAAAAGTTTCCGAGGCCGCCGCTTTTTCTGTCGTATCAGAGAAGTAGTCCGGGACCGACGCGAAGAACTCCTAACGAAAATTCGCGAGCTTGAAGGCATTCGTTAACCGCGAGTTTTAATTCTGTTCACGCTGTATTTGCATTCTCCGCATATCTGAGCATCTGTTGCCTTAGCTAATGAACTGCCTCTGCGGCACGTGGGACGCTCAGGTGTCAGCCTTAAAGAGGCTGCGACTACGGTGTGACGACGGCGTGGATCGACGGCCTTGGGCGGGGCGTCGCAGGGTTCGAGGGGAATTCCCATGAGACGAACGGGTGGGCATCACCATGTGATGCATCGACAGATGCGTCCGTGGACCGGTGCGAAACGACGTGTCGTCCGGTTGGGGGTGGCGCTGGCATTACTGCTCGCGCTAATGAGCCTGCAGGCAATTCAGGCAACGCCTTCTCAGGCCCAAGGCGGTACACCGACCTGGACCAATGAGACCCCGGCCCAATCTCCCCCGGCAATGATCGAATCCGCGATGGCATTCGATCAGGCGACCGGACAGATGATCCTCGTTGGATCGGTGTCCGGCGACGAGGTCTTAGAAACCTGGTCTTGGAACGGCACGAACTGGACGGAGCTCAGTCCCTCCAACAGTCCTTCTCCAAGGTTCGGTGAGTCCCTGGCGTACGACGGGGCGACGGATCAGTTGGTGCTTTTCGGTGGGCAGTCCCCCGACGGATCCACCTTGTACAACGACACCTGGTTGTGGGATGGAACCGACTGGAGCAACGTCACACCCGGCTCCGGAAATCCCCTGGGACGTTATGGAGCCTCGATGGTCTACGACCCGTCGACGAGCCAGTTCATCCTCTACGCAGGAAACGAAGGAGAGGGAGACGCCGACGACACCTGGGAGTGGACCGGAACAGAGTGGAACGGACTCGAGCCGGCCCAGAGTCCCTCGGTCGGACGAGCTTTCGCCGCAGCTTCCTATGACCCCGTTTCCCAGCAGATAATCGTCTTCGGTGGGAGCGGTTATGCGGACACGTGGGGGTGGAACGGGAGTACCTGGAACCAGCTGACTCCCGAATATACGCCTGGCGCCTCGTACGGAGCTTCGATGGCCGACGATGCGGCTACGGGTCAGGTCATCTATTACGGGGGTGACTCGACCGAGGACTACCAGCTCGACGACACGTTCGATTGGGACGGTTCCAAGTTCGACAACCTGAACCCCCCGAACAGCCCCGAAGCCCTCGCCAACGCGGCGATGGCTTACGACCCCGACAGCAGCCAGCTGGTCATGTTCGGTGGCTACAACGGAACCAGCTACGTCAGCGACACCTGGGTCTATGGGGTCCCAGCTCCCGCGAGCACGTGCACCGGATTCTCGGACAACTTCCAAGGCAGCACCTTGTCGTCTGACTGGGAAACCCAGACCCCGCTCGTATCTGCTGTCGCCTCGGACCTCTCCGACATTGACGCCCAGCCCAGTCTTGACTTCCCAGGTTCGGGAATGGAAGTGGAAGGGGCCGACGAACCGAACCACTTCGTCGGGATCCAATCGGTCACCGCGTGTCAAGGACCTTTCACGTTCAAGACCTCGGTTGAAGGTCAGAACTCGTACGGAAGCCCCTTCCTCATATACCTGGTGTCCGCCGATCAATCGGAAGCGGTCTCTGTAGAAGGCGATCTCGATCCCTCGGACGGCGGCTACGGAATTTGGGCGAGCAGCACGCTTGGAGCCGCTTACGGCGAGAGCGGAAGCACTGACATCTTCTCCAGCCCGGCGACCGGATTCACATACGACGTTTCCGTTTCGGTCGACGAAACCGGAAACGCGACAGTCGCCCTGAGCGGACCGGGGATCTCCACTCCGATAGTTGACCAGGTGGGAAATGTAGGTACCGATCCCCTCTATGCGGTGATCGGACAAAGGTCGAATTTCTCGGACCCCGACTATCCCAACGAGGCATTTTGGTCGGACGCGAGTCTAAACCTCTCCTCGGGAGTTACGGCGTCGATCACGACTTCTTCACCGACCGTCAACGGGGTGGAAACGGTTCCGGAGTCCGCGATCTCGACGTCGAGCGTCACCGGTTCCACCAACTCGGGTTCTGGAGACGCCGCGTCTGCGCCTCTTAGTTCCATCCCCCTCAGTTCCATCGGTCTTGATTCTTCGCCGCTCAGCTCGATCCCGCTCAGCTCCATACCTCTGAGCTCGATTGCCGCACCGGGCGGCGGGAGCCTCCCCTCGGGGATCCAGGCGGCGGAACAGGCCCTGGAAAGCACGCTGCTGTCAGATCTGTCGATCACCTATCCGGCCGGCTGCGGTCCGTCCCCGGCTACCGCCTGCACAGGATGGGAAGGAGTCTTAAACGGGACGCCATATGAGAATGTCCCGCTCGAAGCGGTAACCCTGGCAAACGTATTGGACAACGCAACGTCTGCCGCCAACCTGGACACGGTCGACGTCGGGGATCTCGACCTATCCTCCTCGCCGCTCAGCTCGATCCCTCTGAGCTCGATCGATCTCGGCTCCACCCCACTCAGCTCCATAGGGCTCGGAGGCACCGAAACCGGCTACGACGCGCTCCAAGCGTGGTGCGCCGAGCTCGGAAACCCGAGCATCGGCTTCAGTTGTTCCGATTTCGGAATCGGCTCGTCGGACTCCACTACCGACGTGACGCTGCTGGCTCTTGCCCTTGCCGGCGTGCCTTTGAGCTCGATCCCTCTGAGCTCGATCCCGTTGAGCTCGATCGACCTCGCATCCTCGCCTCTGAGCTCGATCCCTCTCAGTTCGATCGACCTCGGTAGCAACCCGCTTAGCTCGATACCGCTCAGCTCGATACCGCTCAGCTCGATACCGCTCAGCTCGATACCTTTGAGCTCTATCGGCGACCTGTCGGCAGTCGTCGACTGCAGCACCTATCCAGACTGTGCAAGCGGAACCCTCGGAGACGCCTACACCGCGGGGGTGATCCTTCCCGGTGCCACGCTCGCCGACCTCAGCGCGTACAACGGGACGACGCTCGGCCAACTGTTGAACGGGGACACAACCGATACGCCGGGATACCCGACGATCGATCTCGGCGACCTCATATTGTCCACGGTCCCGCCTGCCTCATATCAATGGCAGGCGGTCGATCTTCCCAGCCTCCCTCTGGCATCTGACGAGAGCGGCGGCGGAACTGTCACCTATAACGTCAACCTGACGGTTAGCAACTCCGAGTCGAGCCCGACAGTTACCGTGACCCTGCCGGAGTCCTTCGCCTATGTGACCGGCACTTCTG
>JBAPRR010000211.1:0-13023 GCA_049281195.1 Acidimicrobiales bacterium | reverse complement strand
GTATCGGAGTCGCAGTCGGACCGGACCACCCAATCGCATCAAGGCTCGGTAACGGTTCGACGCTGCCGAACAGTTCTGCCAACTCTGCGGGCCAGTCTGAACCGAGCATGGAGAGCAGTTCACTTCGGCGTTCCGTCACGATCTCGACGGTCGTCGCAGATGCCCACCGCGGAGCGTCGCCGAACTCGGGATGCCAGAGAAGATGGTCGTAGTGGAAATGTGTCGCAACTCCCGCTTCGACAACGATGCCTCTCGCTTTCAATTCGTCGGCAAGGGCGTCGAGTTCATCAGGGTCCCACGCGGGGTCGACAAGCAACGCTCTTCCATGGTCTGAGACGACGACAGTGCTGGTGGTCATATATCGGCGGCTCGTAGACACGAACACCGACGGCGTGACCTCACTCAAAACCATGAAAGCGAAACAAACCCGAGATCTCGGGAGGGTACGGAAATTCGAAGACTCAGCTCAACCAGATTTCGCCTGGGGCAATAACGCCGGAGATCATTCCGAGCTTTCTCGACCCATTCGGGAACGTGCCTCCGTTGAAGTTCTGCACATGACTCTGCGCTGCGATCGTCCATACCGCCGGGTTTGACCACAGGTACGGAAGATCGGCTGCGAGTCGCCGACCCACTGTCTGGTAGGCCTCGATCCGCGTCTGAGGATCGGTGCTCGCGCGGCCGGTCTGAAGCGCCGCTTGAAGAGCGGGGTCAGAGTTCCGAGCCATGTTGAGCGAAAGGCCTCCGATGGGCTGCACGCTCTTCGAACTCCACCACACGTAGTTCCCATCCGGATCGGGTGTGTTGAACTGCTGCCACGCGGTCGCCTGGTATCTGCCGGTGATCGCGTTCTGGATCAGCGTGGCCTCTTGAATCTCCTGAATCGTGCATTGGATGCCTGCCTTCAGCCACATCGACTGCACGAGCTCATTGATCCTGACGTACTGATTCGACGGAAGCGTGTCGAAGTTGAACGAGATTGGCCCAGTGTCGGCTTCGACCTCCTTCACCAGTTGCTGAGCTTTCTTCAGGTTGAACTTCGGGAACCCGGTTGGCGCGTAGTAGGGAGAGTTCGTAAGGAACGGACCAGTGGCCACGGGTGGGATGCCGTTCCAAACTTCTTGCACAATTACTTCGGGATTCGCGGCGTATGCAAGCGCCTGTCTTACCCGTATGTCATTCGTCGGCGCGACTGCGCAGTTCAGCATGATGCAGTCCATTGTCGGCTCGAACTTGGAACCGAGGTCGTTCACGAGGGTGAAGCCGGGCTGATCCCACAGATCAACCAGGTTCTGAGTGAAGTTGGTCTGCATCAGATTGACCGAGCCGGACCTGATCGCGTCTTCACGCGCGCCGGGGTCGACAATCGGCGTGAATTGGAGGGTGTCCAGATAAGGAATGCCCTTGCGCCAGTAGTTCGGATTCTTCGTGCAGATGAAGTGGGTGTTCGGTTCCCAGCTCTGGAAGACGAATGGACCGGTCCCGATCGGATTATTGGTGGCCGTGCTCGCGAGGGTGCTGGGCTCGGCCATGAATCCCACCTGGGACGTCAGGTAGTAAGGAAAGGCCACCCACGGGGTCTTGGTGGTCACGCTGACTGTTAGCGGACTGGTCACGCTGATGGTGTTGACGTTATTGAATGCTGCTCCAGTTAGTTCGGAGGCTACGAAGGCTTCGAGGTTCGCCTTGACGGCGGAGGCATCGAGCGCTGTGCCGTTGTGAAAGACGATGTTCGGTCGCAGCTGAATCGTCCAAACGTCGTAGTCGGGGTTCGGAGTGATGGACTCGGCAAGGTACCCGTAGACCGATCCATCGGGTGCGAGGGCCGCAAGGGCGTCGTACACGCAATTGGCATATGTGATGCCCGTGGTGTCCCAGTCGTCGGACGCAGGATCAAATCCGTTTACCTCCGAGCCTGTCCCGATGGTCAGCTGACCACCCTTGACCGGAGTTCCCTTGCCCACCCCGGCATCGGGTGGCGTCGTATAAGTGCGCTCCGAATTGCCTTTACCGTTGCCGGTGAGCTTGGAACTGGTGGTGCATCCGCCGAGAAGTGCGGCTCCCCCAAGAACCGCTCCGCCACCCGCGCCAATCAAGAAGCTCCTACGATCTATCCCCATTTATAAATGCATAGCACCGTAGGGTGGCGCGAGCAGGCCGCAATTGCGGACACTCGTTCCGTGAAGGCGAATGAAAAGACCGCGTCGCCACTCTCGATGCACCGAGTCATTTTCTCCCGGAGTAGAACCGCTCAGTCTTCTTCAGGAGGCCCGGACCAACCCCCCGGCGGATCGCTGGCGGGGAACGACTCCTCTCCCCACTCGTCGACCTCGTCGGAGTCGGTGGACTCCTTCGTGGACCCGGACGATTCAGTACCTGATTCGTCGTTTGACATCACGTCGACCCTAACGGCTCGCGACGAACGATTCGTCGCCGGACGGGCAAGAATCCCATCGTGCCCGGACCCCTCGGGGAAGACATCGGTTTTCGTGACCTTGATCGCGGGGACTTTCCCGAGCTACTCGCTTGGCTCTCGACCCCTCACGTGAGTGAATGGTGGGGAGAACCGCCGCAGGACATCACCGCCGTGGACGACCGGTACGGGCCGTGCATCGACCGGACCGATCCGACCCGGCACTTTGTGATCACTGTCGCAAGCCGTCACGTAGGAATGATCGAGACGTACCTGCTCAAGGACAATCCGGAGTACCAAGATGTGGTGGGCGTCGAAGATGCTGCCGGACTCGACATCCTCATCGGGGACCCTGACCTCATAGGCCGTGGACTCGGCACCGAGGTCGTCAAATTGTTCGTCGAGCAGATTGGCTGGCCGACCTTTGCAGGAGCCGCCAGATACATGGCAGGGCCGAGTATCAGGAACATCCGATCACGGCGCATGTTCGAGAAGGCGGGATTCGCCGCAGTAGGTGAGGTCGAGGTCCCAGGTGAACCGGATCCCGAGGTGATCCTCGTCCTCGAACGGCCGTCATTCTCCTAGCTGTCGACGGAGTTCGACCAATCCCTCTTTGAGCTCGGCCAGCTCGCGGCGAAGAGCAGCAACCTCGTCCAGGAGTTCCGTCAGGTTCGGGCCCGCTCCACCGGCAGTCGGGGCTTGACGCGGCTCGAAGTGAGAAATCTCGCGGGTCGGATAAGACGGTTCGAAGTTGGGCTCAGGACTCGCACCACCGAGAAGATGCCGGTATCTGTCCTGACTCTGTCCGGCACGCCTGGACATGCGCTCGACCAGAAGATGCTCCGGTCCGCAGAGGCGTTCGAGCTCGCGCTCGAGATCCTGAAGGTCAGAGAACTCAGCCATACGATCGGTCCGTGTCCGAAGCTCTCCCGGGGTTTGAGGACCCCTCAGGATCATCACGGTGATCAACGCAAGCTGACGCTGACTCACCCCGAGCGCGTCGCCGAGAACATGCCCGTAACGGATGGCGGACCGCCCGTGAGAAGGATGGACGAAACGAACCAGGCCCTTTGTCTTGGCGCTGGTGACCGCGGCTGTGACAGTCGCCTCCGTCAGGTTGAGTACGGGCTCACGATTCGAGCGTTGGTTGCACGCGAGCACGAGTGAGTTCAAAGTGAGCGGATACTGATCGGGAGTGGTCAGTTCCTTTTCGACCAGACACCCGAGCACCCTCAACTCTGCGGACGTCAGATCCAGATCCTCGATTTGTGTTCGGTCCACCGGCCGAAGCCTAGGGTGAGTCGCGAGTCCGAAAGGGCCAGTTTCCCAAGCCAGGTTTTCAGGGAGGAAAGATTGTGCCGCCTGTACGTATCGGGGTGATCCCTCCCGTAGGCGCCGGAGTGTGCGCAGATCCCGAATGGATGCGACCCTTCGTCATGCATGTGGAGGCCCTCGGGTTCGAGAGCCTCTGTGTCCCCGAGCACCCTCTCGTCATCGGGGGTTACTCGAGCGTGTATCCGTACGGGCGATCCGGCAGGATGCCCCTCGGTCTCGACTGTCCGGTGCCAGACCCGATCGATCTTCTCTCTTTCGTCGCCGGCTGCACTTCAACACTCGGATTGTCTACAGGTGTGCTGGTCGTTCCCGCCCACAACGCGGTGACGCTGGCAAAACGTGTCGCTTCGGTGGATGCCCTATCGGGCGGACGGCTTCGGATCGGTATCGGCGTGGGATGGATGCGCGAAGAGCTGGAGGCCTGCGGCACCGACTTCGAGACCAGGGGAAAGCGCACGGATGAGTCCATCGACGTCATGAGGCTTTTATGGGCTGACTCGGGAGACGAGGGAGCAACGTTCGACGGAGAGTTCTTCCGTTTCGCGAACGCCCATTGCTTTCCGAAGCCCGCGCAACCTGGCGGAATCCCGATCCATGTGGGCGGTCACACAGAGGCATCGATAAGAAGGGCGGCGTTGCGGGGGGACGGGTGGCAGCCTCTTGGTCTCAAAGGAGAGGATCTCGCTCAGGGTCTCGAATCGCTCCGACGACAGGCTGAGGCCGCGGGAAGAGATCCAGATGCAATCGAGCTGACCCTGTCCACCGCGGTCAGCATCACGACGAACGAAAGCATTGAAGAAGCAGCAGACATCGGGATAGACCGCCTTGTCGCCGCCTCCACAACAGGAGAGCTCGAGCAGGCTCTCGACGAGTTGTCGGCTCTGGCAGATCGAATCGGTTTGAAACCGACTACGTCTGTTTGAGTGGGTGCTCCTTCACGAACTCGATCCGAAGTTGGCGCTTGGAGAACTTCCATCCCTCGGGCTCGCGCACGAAATCGTCGAAGTAGTTGATGAACCAGATCCAATCTGTCTCGGTTTCATCTGAACCCCTCACGTGGTGGGCCTCACACCCGGTTTGGGCGCTGGCCGTATCTCCGCGGATCTCGACAGAGTGACTCGTTATCTCGTGGAATGTGGAACGGTATTGGGCGATCCACGTCAACGCCTGGTTGATCGAGTCCCGCCCCCGGCGCGATGAAGGTGGCCGGCCATCAGGAGTCGCTCCGACGACCAGCTCGCCATCGGACACGAACAGCTCGGCTGCGGCTTGCGTATCGCGGCGGTCGACCGCCTGCGCGTAGGAATTGACCAGATCCGATATGGCGACACGATCCTGCAGGATCTTGATCGTGCGCATGGCATCCAACTCAAGAGGATCCACGTTCCTCACTCTCGCTCGAACCAGTCCCACGACCACGGGACGATCGCCTCCAGCGGGCCGGCGAACCTCGGTTTTACACCGGCAGCCTCCCACTTCGGTCGCGTCAGGGAAGCAATGGCCGCAGAGACGCCGACCGGATCCTCGTCCAGATAACAGACATCTACGTTCGCCCGGAGCCACACGGACTTTGCGATTCGAGCATCGCCGTCTACGCCATCTCGCGCCCTGAACGACCACACCCCGGCGACCCCGGGCAGTTGGAGCAATTCGTCGATCAGAGTGGAGATGTCTTCGCGGTCAGGGGCGCCTGGATCCCAAAGAGACACGTAGACACCACGATTCGGACGGAAGGGGATCGCTGCAGGCGAGACCCGCACCCTCTCAGACGCCGTGGCGCACACCACGGGAACTGCGCCAGACGCGACCGCCCGACGGTGTTCGAAGAAGCGGTCCTTATCGCGCAGATCGTTCGCCAGATCGAAGAAGTCCCGGATCGTCTGATCGAGGGGCGGCTTCATCAGATAAATCGTCATGTAGTGGGCGGCAGCCAGCTCGTCATCTGCTTCGCCTGCGTGCGCACACCGCGGCGTCAGCACCCATCGTTGCCCGTGAGCAATGCCCGAAAGCGGCATCTGTGCGGGCATGTGGTCGAGTTGGTGCCATTCGTTGTAAGCCCGGTGGGCGCTCGGATCGGTGATCTCTGTGAAAGAGAAGAATCCGGCCACGATGCCGCCCGACTCCACAGGTCCGTCCGACTCCACAGGTCCGTCCGACTCCACGGGCCGCTGTTCGTCCATCACTCGACAAGCATTCCAGAGCCGGCGTTCGGCCGAGGACTCTGGCGGTCGGCACAAGCTGAATTCGAAGTACCCACGGTCCTGACCTGTGCGGACCGACCCGACTCGTCGACTTGCTCAATGAACAACATGTTCGGGGTCGCCACGACGCCGGCAGTGATCTGCTGACACAGACTGCAGGCACGTGCCGCGCGAAATGGGAGACCAAATCAGGAGCAAACCACGGCCATAGTGGTACTGAGGACGATGGACCCTCTGAATACACCGACGGGATACTGAAGGTGTTGGCAGATTACGGGATCCCGGCTTCCTTCTTTGTGGTCGGGAGCAACTTGGACGTATGTCCGGGACGTGTTAAGTCCACAGCCGCGGCCCAGACAAGGTGCCCGAACGTCGTCCACCGACGATGCACCGGACTCGGCGTCCTGCCAGGAAGATGGTGAATCGTCATTCGGGCTTCCTGCCGATGATCCTGGTGAACCCGAGCAACTCACCTTGATCGATCCGGAGCATGGCGACTTCGTTCGATGCCGCCTCCTTGCGCCAACCCGAGACGCGTGGCAGGCATGCCTCGGTGAAGTCGAGCCAGTCCTTCCATCCCTCGTCAAGCGCGTCGGCGCGCTCGACCGTCACCTTCTGCGTTTTCTTCCAGTGTGTCCTCCACCATTGCGGACCGTGGAAGCAGCAGAATTCCCAATCCCAATAGGGCGCGAGCCTCTCAGGCACCGCGGTGCCGAGCTCTTCGAACACCGCCGGCATCACCGCTGCGATACGTCCCCCGTGACGCAGGAAACGGGTGATGTAGCCGAGATAGAGATCGTCGGTGCCGAAGTACTGGTACGCATCCGCGCTCACGATCAGATCAAAGAACTGGTTTGCGAACGGGAGCGAGTGAGCTTCTGCATGGATGGGGTAGACAAGATCCTCGACGCCGGCGGCACGAATCCGCTCCTGGTTTTCGGTGGCTCCGATCCAAAGATCGGTGGCCCAGACCTGGACGCCGAACTCCTTGGCGAGGAATATCGAAGTCATGGCCTTTCCGGCCCCGAGGTCCAGGACCTTCGTGCCAGCAGTCAGGAGTTGGTCGTTCACTGACAGGAGACCCTCGGTCAACGCCTCCATCAGCCAGAGCGCGTTCGGTCCCATCTGGTTTTCGAAAACCCATTCGGGGTCGTACTCGTTGGAACGTGGATAGCGCGGGTTGTGGAGTGGGTTCTCCTTTTCAACCATCAGCGCAACTCTGCCTCGCCCAGGTTCTCGTCGCGCCACAGATCGAACCGCTCGGACGGGAGGATCAAGCCGTGTGTCGGTTCGAGCACTTCGAGGAACCGCCGGTCGTGGCTGACGACGATCAAGGTCCCGGGCCAGTGACGGAGCATCCTGCCCACCGCGTCGACGCTCCCCGGGTCCAGGTTGTTGGTGGGCTCGTCGAGGATCAACACGTTCGCGTGACCCGCTGCGAGCATGGCCAGAGCGAGACGGGCGCGCTCACCTCCCGACAGCGTCGGAGGGTTCTGATACGCCGTTTCTCCGGCGATGCCGAACGCACCGAGCAGAGCGCGCCGCTCCGGATCCGTCTTCAGGATCGAATCGTCGATGTGCTCGAAAACCGTGATCTCGGGATCCAGTTGCTCGTGCTCCTGGGCGAAGTAACCGAGAGTCACGTTCACCCCGACCGTTATCGATCCACGCGTCGGTTCCTGGACTCCAGCGAGGCACCTCAGAAGCGACGACTTGCCGGCGCCGTTTCGACCAACCACCACCACCCGATCGCCACGTCCCACGACCATCGACACGTTCTTCAAGATGTCCGGACCGTCGTAGCGCACGCCGAGTCCGCGGACCTCCATCGGCAGGGACGCCGATCGCTGGGGCGCTGGAAGCTTGAAGTGCGACGTGCGCTCCTTCTTGGCCACGACGGTTCTATTGCCTTCGAGACGGGCAACACGGGTGTCGAGAGCCTTGGCCGTCTTGGCCCGCTTCTCCGAACTTCCTCGCATCGAGTCTGCACGGGCCTTCAACCGGCTGATCTGCCGTCCTTCGAGCTCCGACGCGCGGGCTGTCTGAGCCTGGTGCAACGCCAGGTTCTTCCGAAAGTCGGTGTAGGTACCGGGGTACTCCGTCAGCCGGCTGTCGGCGAGGTTCAGGACCTTCGTGATCGAGCGGTCGAGAAGACGAATGTCGTGGCTGATCAAAAGAATGGAACCCGGGAAGCGCTGGAGCTCCTCCATCAGCCAGATCTTCGCCGCACGGTCGAGGTGGTTGGTCGGCTCGTCGAGCACGAGGAGGTCGGGCTCGGCGAACAGCACGCGGATCAGATCGACCCGGCGGCGCTGGCCTCCGGACAGCCCTTCGAGGTCCTCGAGCAACAGGCCCTCGTCGAGTCCGAGGCCCGCGGCGAGACGCGACATCACAGCCTCGGCTTCATATCCACCTTTGCGCCGGTACTCGTCTTCGACTTCTGAGAACCGCTCGATGATCTCGGTGGTCGGGTCGGCCTCCATCTTCTGGCGCACGATCACCAGCTCGTCGTCGAGAACGTCCAGCCCCCGCGCGGAAAGTACGTGGGAGAAGCCCGTGGGTTCGACCCCCAACCCTCCGGGGACCGGC
This sequence comes from Acidimicrobiales bacterium, assembly GCA_049281195.1. Lineage (GTDB taxonomy): Bacteria > Actinomycetota > Acidimicrobiia > Acidimicrobiales > CAVXTF01 > JBAPRR01. The sequence goes on along the minus strand of JBAPRR010000211.1, from coordinate 4,485 downwards.
ATCTGGGGCAGGAAGCCCACCGACCCGGTCGCTTGGACGTCGCCGGTGACCCGAAGGTGTGGCCCTGCCGTTTCGACCAGAACAGAGATGAGAGACGACTTGCCCGTTCCATTGCGACCTACCAGTCCGACCTTTTCGCCCGCGCCAATGATGAACCGCCCGTCGTGGACGAGGGCTCGCGAACCGATGTCGATATTGAGATCTGAGACTGAAAGCATCCGATTACCTGCATTGGAGACTTACTGGAACTTGGTCTGGGCTGCCCGAGGCAGAGCCGGCAGAACCTAATGAGCGTATTCGCCAGGCGAACTACTGCGAACCATGAAGCAGCAGTGCGTCGATCGCAGGCATCACCCGGGCGTGCATGGGCGTGTCGAGCACCAAAGCGGTGGTGGTCCGGTTGATGCCCGGGACCTCGAGAATGCGATCGAGGACCTCGGAAAGATGAGCGTTCGAAGTCGCCACGACCTTGCAGAACAGGTCCCCGGCTCCTGTCGTTCTGTGAACCTCCACTACCTGGGGAATCGAACCAAGATGCTCGGTCACGTCCCAGCCTCGGCCCTGAGCGATCTGCAGGGTTATGAACGCCGACACGACGTATCCCACCCTGGCCAGATCGACGTCGGGACCGAAGCCTGTGACAACCCCCTGCGACGCCAGCTTGTCCAACCGTGCCTGGACCGTGTTGCGGGCCACCCCGAGTTGCCGGGCGAGCTCTACCGGACCGGCCCGGGGAGAGCCGGCCAGGGCGATCAGGAGACGTCTATCCATCTCGTCGAGCTGGACCGGAGCCCTCTGTATCTGAGCATTTGGTGGCATAGATCTGCTATTCACTATACCGATTGCTCACAACATTTCGGGTCAGTTGACTCAAACGGCTATTCGTCGTTCGATAGACGACATGGTGACAACCGAGCGAGAGCTGACCCGCATTTCCGACGCCCCAGATGGCGCCACCGCCCAGTCGGAGAAGAAGGCTCCTGAGCCTGCGAGCCTCCTCACCGGGTTCGATCACATCGAGATGTGGGTGGGGAATGCCAGGGCCGTTACCCAGAGCCTGGAATCCGGCTTCGGCTTCGAATGCACGGCCTATGCCGGACCTGAAACCGGGCTCTCAGACCGGGTCTCTTACGTCCTCGAGCAGGGCGGGATCACCTTTGTGGTCACCGCGGGGCTGTCCCCGAGCTCTCCGATCACCCAGCACGTGCTCCGTCACGGCGATGGCGTGAGAACCGTGGCATTCAGCACCGAGGAAGTGGACAAGGTCTTCGACACCGCCGTGTTGCGTGGCGCGGTGGGTGTGGCGGAGCCGGCTTCGAAAGAGGACGAGACCGGAGTCATCAGAACCGCCACCATCGCCACGTACGGCGAGACGGAGCACACCTTCGTCGACCGTTCCGGCTACGAGGGAGTGTTCGGACCGAAATTCACCACAGAGGGAATCCCGCGCTTCGGCCTGGGCCGCCCGGCCGACCTGAACGTGACCGACCACGTCGTCGGAAACGTGGAGGACGGCAAGCTCGACGAATGGGTGGAGTGGTACGAGCGCGTACTCGGGTTCACCCAGATGAGGCACTTCGACGCAGATCAGATCTCGACCGAGTTCTCCGCGCTGCGGTCGACCGTGGTGTGGAACGGCGGCTCGGTGTGCATGCCGATCAACGAGCCGGCAGCGGGAAAGCGCAAGAGCCAGATTCAGGAGTACCTGGAGTCATACGGGTCCCCCGGCGTGCAGCACATCGCCATGAGCACGCGTGACATCGTGCATTCCGTCGACGAGCTGCGCCGGCGCGGCGTGCGCTTTCTGGTCCCTCCGTCCACCTACTACGAAGACGCCAAGGACCGGGTGGGCAATCTCGACATTCCGTGGGCCGATCTCGAGCGCCTCGGAATCCTGGTCGACGTGGATGGCGGCGGCTACCTGCTCCAGGTGTTCACGGAGACTCTTTCTGATCGTCCGACTCTCTTCTGTGAGGTCATCCAGCGCGAAGGCGCCACCGGATTCGGCGACGGGAACTTCAAGGCGCTGTTCGAGGCCATCGAACGCGAGCAGGCGAAACGCGGCAACCTGTAGGACGTGAAGGAAGCACTACGCGCTTACGGTGTCATCGAAGTAGCACCGGGAGAGCCGTGCGTGGCGGCTCGGATCGGTGGTCAGATAGTTGATCTCCGAGGGCTTCAGGCAGACGGTGTCATCGCATCGGCCGGCCTTACCGAGGACGTTTTCGCCGCGCCGAGCCTCAACCGGTTCATGGCCCTCGGTGCGGACGTGTGGCGCGAGGTGGACGATCGTGTGGTCGAGCTGTCACACGCGGGGTTCCCGCCACAGGCCGTTGTGAGGGACGGGACAAGGACAGCCGGTGTCGAGGCAGCTGATCCAGGCCGCGATGCAGGCCGCGATGTAACGACGTTGCTGCCGTTCGAGGTGGCCGATTACTGCGACTTCTACGCATCGGAGTCACACGTCTCGAACATGGGAAAAATCCTGCGACCGGGTACCGATCCGCTGCCGCCGGCGTGGCGACACATCCCGATCGGGTACCACGGCCGCGCCGGGACTGTGGTAGCGAGCGGCACCCCGATCCGCCGGCCGATCGGTGTGGTCAGTGGACCGGACCCTGCGAGTGAACAAAACGGCCCACGACGCGAGCCGTCATCGCGCCTCGACCTCGAAGTCGAGCTCGGCTTCGTGGTCGGAACTCCGAGCATTTACGGGGAGCCGGTTCCGGTGGACGACGCCCGGGAGCACATCTTCGGCGTCGTGGTCGTGAACGACTGGTCGGCGAGAGACATACAGGCGTTCGAGTATCAACCGCTCGGACCATTTCTTGGTAAGTCGTTCGCCACATCGATCTCGACATGGGTTGTACCGCTGTCCGCACTCGACGAGTACCGCACCGATGGTCCGGAGCAGGGAACGGAAGTCCCCTACAACCTGGTATCGAAACAGCCACGCGCTCTCGACATCCATTTCGAGCTTTCGATCAACTCGACGGTGCTGAGCCGACCGGAAGCTCGCGTCGCTCGCTGGTCGCTCGAACAGTTCGTCACCCACCTCACATCCAACGGGGCGACGCTTCGAACCGGCGACCTGCTGGCGTCGGGCACCCTGTCGGGCGAGGACCCGGGGACTTTCGGAAGCATGATGGAGCTGGCGTGGGGCGGCACCAAACCGGTGCGTCTCGACGACGGTTCGGTTCGGGTGTGGCTCGAAGATGGTGACGAGGTGAGCATCGGCGCGTGGTGCGGTGGCAGCGCCGGCAACGCCTTAGAGCTCGGAACGGTCATGGGAGTCGTCACCGGCGCCTCCCCCGGAGATTGAGGAGGAGGCGATGCCTCCGTACATGCAGACAGGCAAGTTGCAGAAGAAGCGTCACGCGGTGTTCGAAGGGCCGTCCGGGCGACTGTCAGAGGAGTTGATGGGCCAAGCAGGCTTTGCAGGGGCGTCCTCACTCCTGTACCACCTGCACTCGCCCAGCGCGTTGATAGAAGCTGAACCTGCGGAGGTCACCCGCGCTGTGGCGGAGCCCAACGCCGCACTGATGCCGTTTCACTTCCGGCTGGGGTCGTTGGCCGCGTCGTCAGATCCGGTAACCGGGCGCCACGTTTTAGCCGGTAACTCCGACGTCTCGCTCTGTTGGGCGCAGTCGTCGGGCTCGAGCGGCCTGTACCGAAACGCCGCCGGCGACGAGCTCGCCTTCGTCTACGCGGGGAACGCGACACTCGATTCGGTCTTCGGACGCCTGAGAGTGAGTCCCGGCGACTACGTCGTCATCCCCATGTCGACCACGCATCGCTGGAGCGTCGATGACGGCTCCACGTTGGAGTTGCTGGTGTTCGAGGCCAATGGGCACGTCGGGATCCCCGCTCGTTACCTCACCCCGAGCGGCCAGCTGAAGGAAGGGGCACCGTACTCGGAGAGGGATCTTCGCGGCCCCGAACAGTCCGAAGTCAGTGACGGAAACGAAGTCGATGTCATCATCAGACATAAATCTGGATGGGCCCGCCACCGCTATGAACATCATCCGTTCGACGTCGTTGCCTGGGACGGTTGCGTCTATCCCTACGCCTTCAGCATCCACGACTTCGAGCCCATAGTGGGACGCGTCCACCAGCCTCCGCCGGTGCACCAGACGTTCGCGGGACCGGGCTTCGTGGTGTGCAGCTTCGTGCCCCGACTCTTGGACTTCGGGGAAAACGCGGTGAAGATCCCTTACAACCATTCCAACACCGACTCGGACGAAGTCCTGTTCTACGTGGACGGGAACTTCACCAGCCGCAAGGGGGCCGGCATCGGCCACAAGTCCGTGACACTGCATCCCGCCGGGTTCGTCCACGGTCCCCAACCGGGGAGTTACGAAGCGTCGGTGGACGAGACCCGCACTAACGAGACAGCGGTGATGCTCGACACTTTCTCCCCGCTCGGAGTCACCGAGACTGCGCGGTCTGTTGCGGACCCCGCTTACTTGAGGAGCTGGTTGAACC
>JBAPRR010000210.1:0-9734 GCA_049281195.1 Acidimicrobiales bacterium | reverse complement strand
CAATAGGGTGACCGAGTGGACTCTCGTATCGCCCAGTTCGTGGAGAGACACCCCGATGCCGCGATGATCACGCTCCGAGGTGACGGCTCGTCTCACATGGCCCGGATCGAGCTCGCCGTGGTCGACGGCAGGCTCTGGAGCTCGGGCGCAGAAGACCTCGTCCGGACGCGAAATCTCCGCTGTGACCGGCGATGTTCGCTCTTCGTGTTCGGCCCACACCCCGATTGGGTCGGGCTCGAGACCGAGGTGAACCTCCTCGACGGGGTGGACTCTCCGCAACTACACGTCAAGCTCATGAACGAGCGGCACAAGGGACTGGCACCGGAAGGAATGGTCATGGGCCACGACGACCGGATCGGTGGGGATCGCCTCTACAGCATGGATGAGTACACCCGACACATAGCCTGCGAGAAGCGCCTGATCTACGACTTCGAGGTCAAGCGGGCGTACGGGAACTTCTGAACCACCGATCGGCAGCAACCGAAAAGCAACTCAAAGCAACCGAACACCGACAGACGCACAACGGATAGACCGAGCGAAGCGAGACGGATGGCCATGGACCGTAAGTGGTGGACCCTCGTCGTGGTATGTGCGGCGACTTTCATGCTCTTGCTCGATGTCACGATCGTGACCGTTGCGCTGCCCGAAATCCAAGGCGGCCTGCACACCACGTTCGCCGACGTGCAGTGGGTGGTCGACGCGTACGCGTTGACGCTGGCGTCGCTCCTGCTCACGTCCGGGTCGCTCGCAGACCGCTTCGGTCGAAAGCGGCTGTTCCTGATCGGTCTGGCGATATTCACCCTCGGGTCGTTGCTTTGCGGAGTAGCGCAATCGCCCCTGATGCTGATCCTGTCGAGGGCCGCCCAGGGAATCGGCGGCGCCACCCTCTTTGCCACCTCCCTGGCCCTCCTCGCGCAGTCCTTCCAGGGCCGGGAGCGCGGGATCGCATTCGGAGTGTGGGGTGCCATCACCGGAGTGGCCACGGCACTCGGACCGATCCTCGGTGGCGTGATCACCAACGGGATCAACTGGCGGGGGATCTTCCTCGTGAACATCCCTGTCGGCGCCGCGGCCATAGCGATCACCATCTTCAAGGTCGACGAGTCACGCACTCCGAGCGCGAGAAGGCCGGACTGGCCAGGTTTCGCATCTCTGACCCTTGGCCTGGTGGCCCTGGTCTACGGGCTGATCCGCGCCAGCGAGTCGTCTTGGGGCGACGGAATCGTCATCACCTGTCTGGGAGCCGGAGGGGTGCTTCTCGCGGCCTTCGTAGCGATCGAAAGCCACGTCGAGGTCCCCATGTTCGACCTCTCCCTGTTCAGGACGCCGACGTTCTTAGGAGGATCGATCGCCGCGTTCTGCATGAACGGCTCGCTCTTCGCTCTTCTCGTGTACATCGTGCTCTACCTGCAGTACGACCTCCGCTATTCGGCGCTGCAAGCGGGAGCGCGCATCATCCTGATCAGCGGCTCGATGCTGGTCGCGGCGACGGTCGCCGGTCGCCTCAGCAGTTCCATGCCCGTCAGGTTCCTGATCGGTCCAGGCCTGTTCCTGGTCGGAGTCAGCCTCCTGCTCATGTACGGCGTGCACCCGAGCACTTCGTGGACCCACCTCATTCCGGGGTTCATCATCGGCGGCATCGGAAGCGGGATGGTCAACCCTCCCCTCGCCTCGACCGCGGTCGGAGTGGTGCCACCGCAGCGATCGGGCATGGCTTCGGGAGTCAACACGACATTTCGCCAGATCGGGATAGCAGTCGGCATCGCGGCGTACGGATCGATATTCACCTCCGCGTTGCACAGCAGCCTGACGCGCTCTCTGGCGTCAGTACCGAGCCTGGCCGGACGCGGGGCTGAGGTTGCCGCAGCCGTCAAGCAGGGAACGGTCAGCCAGCTGATCGCGACTACGCCCCCCGGAGCACGTGGTCCGCTCGTGCTGGCCGTCGAGACGGCTTTCACATCCGCGATGAACGACCTCTTCATCGTGAGCGGGATACTGGCACTGGTCGGATCGCTGTGCGCAGTGAGCCTCATCCGCGGCAAGGACTTCATTGCCTTTCAACCGCAGGCACCGGGGACCGCGGGGACGTCGCACGAAAGCCCGGTGGCGGTCCCTAGCCATTGATGCACATGACCATCAGGCGATGATTCGAGTACTTGAAACCCGTCCGAGCTCTTGACGAAAGGGGCAGCAACCATGACCAACCGTGACAGTGCGCCGATAGGAGCACCTTGATGGACCGACCTTTGGACCTCGGATGTCGACGGCACCAGGTCCTTCTACAGCGAACTCTTCGGGTGGGAGGCCCAGGAGCCGAACCCCGAGTTCGGCGGCTACTTCATGTTCACGCGTGACGGCGTACCCGTCGCGGGATGCATGGGTCCGATGCAGGGTGCACCGGCTCCTTCCAACCGTTGGACGGTCTACCTCACCACCGACGACATCGAAAAGATGCTGGCGTCGGCCGAATCCGAAGGTGCGCAGGTCGTCCTTCCGCTCACGGCCGTGGCCGACCTGGGATCCCAGGCGGTGCTCCTCGATCCCACAGGGGCTCGCGTCGGGGCGTGGCAGCCGGGAACCTTTCCCGGGTTCACCGTTCTCGACGAGCACGGGACGCCCAGCTGGTTCGAGCTGCACACCCGTGATCACGCGAAGGCCGTCCAGTTCTACACCGACGTCTTTCGGTGGGAGACCACCTCCGTCGGAGATACCGACGAGTTCCGGTACACCGTGATGCGCAACCCCTCAGGCGACGGAGAGCTGGCCGGGATCATGGATGCGAAGTCGTTCCTACCTGAAGGCACAGGTCCTTCCTGGTTCGTCTACTGGGAGGTCGACGACATCGACGCCACGGCGGCACGGCTGGTCCAGCTCGGTGGATCGGTGTCGGCAGGACCGGAGGACACGCCCTACGGCCGCATCGCATCTGTAACCGAACCAACCGGAGCACAGTTCAAACTCCGTACGGCGCCCGGTAAGTAAAAGCCCGGGCATGGGGCCAATGGGTCCAGCGGGGATCGAGCCGGGGATAGAAGAAGCCTGGAGCGCTCTCACCTCAGGCTCACGGGAATATTGGACATAAAAACAAACAAGGCATTCTGAACTGCTCCACCAGTTTCTGCCGACCCAGGAGCTCTCGACGAGTCGTTCGATCGAGATGGCTATCTTTTCCTTCGTAACGTCATTGATGGCTCGGGGATCGAGTCAGCTCGCCACGGAGTAGAGGAAATACTTGCCTCGACCGGCCTGCATCTCGCATCCGGCGCCGCGGCATGGACAGGCGAGGAGCTAGGAGACGAGAACGAGCGTCTTCAGCCCGCGGAGATTGGCCGCGGCTGAGCAACGAGTTGTCGGTGCACAGACTCCTGACTACCGTGCTCCGCGATGCGTCCTTTTCTTGAAGGAGGTTGGATTCCACTTGAGCCTCCCCGGAAACCGGCCGATCGCGACACCAAGACAAGCTCTCCCGATCGGCCGATACGACAAAGTCAGGACTTGGGAGAGAAGCGGAAGCGATAGCGCTGGCGCGCGAGGCTTTCGGCGATCTCGACGCGGTCCTGCTCTGATTCGTGAGCGACTCGGCTCGTCACCCCGATGCCGAAGAGCATTCCCCACGAGATAAGTAGGTCATACCAGGCCTCACGATCGCCACGTGGCTTCGGCAGAACTGTATTTAGGTTGCGATTCAGCTGCTCGAACAAAGGCACGAGGCGGGTCTGGTAATAGACTTTGCCGAGGTCCGGCTCGGAAAAGATTGCTACACCGAGGAGCACAACCCATTCCTGCATCATCTCCAGCCCCGCGACCTCGGCTTCGAGCAAGGCGGCGTACCAGTCAGGATTCTCGCTACTCGCGACAGCTGCGTACCGCTCGAATGTCGCTGTTAGATGGCGTTCGAGCTCATCGAAGACGGCCGCGCTGAAGATCTCTTCCTTGGAGGAGAACAAAGTCCAAAGTGTCGATTCCTTGATCTGCGCTTCCTCGGCAATCCGGCTCGTACGTGCGCCGTTCTTTCCGTGTTTCATGAATACTCGTCGTGCAGCCTCAACGACCTCTTTCTTGAGCTTGTCGCGCGCGACATTCTCTGGAAGTACATCAAGCTTGGGATCAACCAATGGACCGATCGCTCCGCATGTTGGTAGCACCTTAAGTGAGATCGACCGTAGCAGGTTGGGATCCGCCAGCCTCGGGCCAAAGCGCCGCGAGTCGCCTCACGTTCCGAATCTGTCTGCCGTGACGGCATCAACCCCAAACTCGCGTAGCGCCGCCTTCTGCACCTTTTCAGTCGAAGTCTTCGGCAGTTGCTCAATTAGCCGTACGTAACGGGGAACAGCGAACGCCGGCATCCGCTCAGCACACCATGCCCAGATTTCTTCAGGCGTCAGCGTGGCCCCGGTTCGAGCCACCACAAAGACCATGACCTCATCCTCGCCTGCTTCTGCACCGGCCGGCACGCCGACGACAGCGCACTCGTGGACGGCAGGGTGCTCTGAAATAGGCTGTTCCACCTCGAAGGCGGAGATATTCTCGCCCTTGCGGCGGATGGCATCGTTCATGCGACCCTCGAAATAGAACCAACCGCCGGAGTCGCGACGCATCGCGTCGCCGCTGTGCCACCAGAGGTTGGAGAAGACATCGAGCGTTTTGGCCTCGTCGCCGTAATACCCGAGCGAGCATGTCCACGGAAATTTGGGTCGGACACAGAGTTCCCCGACCCTGTCGATCCCGACCTCCTCGCCGGATTCGGTGTCTGCCAGTTGAACCTCAAAAAATTGATCGATCAGCAGGCCACAACTGCCTGCCGGGCGCGGCTCACCATACGGACTCGCGATCGGAGAACACGTCTCCGTGGACCCGAAGCCCTCTACTACCGCCTCTACCCCGAAGCGGCGACAGAAGGCGGCCTCGATGCCATGTGGCGTCGGGGCGGCGACTATGCACCGAAGACTGTTGTCAGAGTCGCTCGGCTGGGCGGGCTGCTTCCAGACGAACTCCATCATCACCCCCAGGAAGTTGGTCACGGTGGCGCCGTATTCCCTCATCTTGTCCGCCCAGCGCGAAGCCGAGAAGCGACGGTCGAGTACCACCGTGCAGCCCGCGAGCAACGCTGGGTAGACGGTCATGAATTGGGCGTTTGCATGAAACAGCGGAAGCGACGTGGCGCATACGTCGCTTTTCGACAGACGAGGAAAGGCTCTCCACAATTCGGCGAACATGTGAGTCTGGGCGTTGGGCATCATGACGCCTTTGCTGAGGCCGGTCGTGCCCGAAGTGAAGAAGATCGCGCCGACATCCCGAGGCTTGCCGACGACGATATCTTCTTCAGCCAGCAGTTCGTCCTCGTAGTTGAGCAAGCGCGCTGGGATGCCGGCCTTGTTCACCAGCTTGCACGCCCCCTGCGCACCCTCTCCAGCGATCACTCTGATGTGCTCTATCGAGGAGCGCGCATCAGGTTCACATGCCGTGATCACTTCGGCGTAGGTGGGATCGATCACCGCCAAACGCGGCTGTACCTTGCGCAACTGATGTTCGAGAAATCGTCCGCTGTAGGCGGTGTTGATCGGAACCTCAACCAGACCTGCGAGCGAAGCCGCGAACCATGCGAGGACGTAGTCGGCGGAATTAGCAGCCATGATGGCAACCCGATCCCCGGGCTGCGCACCGAGGGACATGAACCCGTGGGCCAGACGGCGAGCCTTGTCATACGTATCTGAAAAGGTCAGATGAACCCCGTCATCAGGCACTCTCAAGAAAACCGAGTCAGCGTCGGTGACGGCGCGAGTCCTGATTACCGCTGCCAGGGTCCAATCCGATCGGGAGGACATGATCGGCTCGAAAGACGGCACCGTCTTCATTTGCCGGCCTCGAATCTGCCGGAGGGTTCACTCACGGCCGGTGTGGGAACCTCGAGTAATCGGGCTTCCGCTTCGCCTCGAACTCATCACGTCCGTACTTGGCCTCCTCCGAGCCGTAGAAGAGCTGAGCCGTGTCGTGAGCGAGTTGTTGGACGCCGGCCATGCCGTCCTCGTCGGCGTTGAAACACGACTTCAGAAGTCGCAGCGCGTAAGGAGACAGGTCGAACATGTCCGAGCACCACGAGACCGTCTGCTCCTCGAGCTCCTGTAGTGGGTACACAGCGTTGACGAGACCCATCGAAAGGGCTTCGGTTGCGTTGTAGCGCCGGCAGAGGAACCACATCTCTTTCGCCTTCTTAGGGCCGATCAACCGCGACAGCATCGAGACCCCGTAGCCGCCGTCGAAAGAGCCCACCTTTGGTCCGACCTGACCGAAGACTGCGTTGTCGGCCGCGATCGAGATGTCTGCGATCGCCTGCAGCACTTGCCCTCCGCCGACGGCGTATCCCGCGACCATCGCCACGACGGGCTTTGGAGTCCGTCGAAGCTGCACATGGAAGTCGGTCATCCGAAAACGTCCGGTTCCGCCCGACGATTCGTCGGCGTAACCGTCGTCGGTCCGAACCGACTGATCGCCGCCGACGCAAAATGCGCGGTCTCCTTTGCCCGTGAGGATGATTGCCCCGACGGTCGTGTCGTCTCGCGCCCTGGTGAAGGCGTCTGCAAGCTCGACTTCCGTCGTAGGACGGAAAGCATTGAGTACCTGGGGTCTGTTTATCGACACCTTAGCGATATTGACCTTGCCCTCACCGACCCGGACAGGACCCAGCTCGTAGCAGATGTCCTCGTACTCATGAGCCGGCGACCAGTTGGCCCCCGGTCGCATCTGAGAATCCGTCACCCGTCAGCACCAACCTGTTCGTCGAGGTAAACCGCGAGGCCCATCAACTCTCAGAGGGCGCGTACATCTCCCACGGTTTGGCCGCGCCTTCCTTGTATTCATCGGGCACGATGCCAAAACCCTCAATAAATCGGGAGAAGCCCGTCGAGAAGGCGATCGACATTCCAAGATCGAGGATTTCCTGGTCGCTGAAATACCGGCGGACATCGTCATAGTCGCTCTGTTCGAGTCTCGCCTCCGGCTGGGTCATCCTGTCGGCGAGACGAAGTGCCGCCTTCGTACGATCGGGAAGATCCGAGTTTTCGTAGTCGACCAGCTTCATGACCATCGCGTCGACGTCGTCCCACTTGCACACGACGCTTTCGGATCGCACCAAGCTGCAGTGAGTGCACTGGTTCGACCAGGCGAGCTTGATGCGCACGAGTTCGAACAGATCAGGCTCGACAGATGAGCCGCCGTACAGAAAGCCGATGAACTTGAAGACGGCATCCATCAGTTCGGGCGAGCGCGCCAGGGTCAGGAACAGGTTGTCGTCCTTGTACCCCGTGTCGTACCAACGCTCCAGTCTCCGTTGCTGACGCTCGTCCAGCTCTTCTCGACTTGCCTTCGGTAGCAGGCCGCGACTAGTTGCCATCTTCAACATCCCCTTTCCGGGAGTCACTATTCCGTCGATCCTTCGCAACGCCCACGTCCGCCAAGGCGGCTGCGATCGTAGAGAGGTCGCTTACCCTCCCCCTCCCGCGCTCCAGATCCGCATCGAGTCCGTTGGTCAAAAAACAGAAGGAGATCCCCGTCCGCGGGTCGGCCCAAGCCATCTGGCCTCCCGCTCCGCCCCACCCGAAAGCGGCTGCAGAGGCTCTTTCGCCAAAGCCGCGCCGCGCTCCGACCTGGCCGTTGACAACCAGCCCGAAGGTCAGGTTCGCCGGAGCATCGAGAAGTCGGTCCCACATGGTGTTGCGCACATTCGTGGTGACATCGGCGAGGATGTCGGGGCGCCACAAGTGGTACGGATCGAGCATGAACGCCTGATAGAGCAGAGCCATGTCGGCAGAAGTCGCCATCGCCCCTGCCGCGGGAACGCCGAGCGCCCGAACTCCGGCATCGTTGAAATTGAGCATGTGCTCGATGCTCACCTCACCGGATCCGAAAGACTCGTTCGATCCGCGACCTACCTCAATCAAGTCGGCAATGTCACATTGTTCGGCCAGAGGGACACCGAGCGAGAGGGTTGGCAAGCCGAGCGGATCGACGACGCGCTGTTTGACGAAGGTGCGGAAGTCGGTGCCCGATATGCTCTCGATCACCTCCGCCAAGACCCAGTGGGCTGAAGTGGGGTGGTACTCAGAAGCGGTACCGGGTTCGAAGTTGAGACGCCACTTGGCGAACTTGTCGAGACGGGCGGCCCGATCGCGGGCGGTGACAAAGTCGAGTGGCGCGTGGGGGAATCCAGCCGTCTGACAGACGACCTGCTCGAGAGTTATTACGTCTTTACCGTTGGTTCCGAAGGCTGGTACGACCTCAGCCACGACCGTCTCTGGTGAGATCCGACCTTCTCCCACGAGCATCCACACGGCGGAGTTGGTGATCGGTTTCGTCGCCGAGAAAGTGGGATAGCGAGTCGTTATACCCGCGGTGCCGAAGGCGGCTGACATTGCCAGGCGGCCGTACCTGGCAACAGAAAGCTGGCACGAGGGAAGCGTCCCTTCGTCGACATATCTCCCGGCCAGTTCTGCGAGATCGTCGAGACCTGTCGCGTCGATACCCAGGTCGTCTGGGTCACAGACTTCGGATTTCAAGTCAACGACAGACGCCAAACTCACGCATCACTCCCGATGAGCGGATCGCGGAGAGTCAGTTCGAGCACCTCGGCATTGTGTTCATCGAGCCGGGGAGCGCGCGTGGTCGGCCGGGGTTCGACGCCGGTGACCCTGTACGGCGGCCCCGGGTACACGGCCGGGTCGCCGTCGAGATCCTCGATCGTGTCGAAAAATTCGCGCTCGAGGAGGTGGGGGTCGACGAGGAGATCTTCCGGGGCGTTGACTCGACCCATCGGCAGGCCCATCTGCTGTGCCTCGCGGTAGATCTGATTCGAATCGTTCAACAAGAAGAAAACCTCGAGCACCTCTTGGATATGCCAGTAGTTGTCCCGGCGGTACTCGAACTCGTCCCAGACAGGCTCTCCCAAATCAACCTGGAGGTTGTACCGGGTCAGAAGCTCAACGCACTTACGCCACTGGCGATTGTCCGCGTTGCGCAGCAGGAAGTAAACGTATCGCCCGTCGGAACATAAAAAGGCCGTCGGCGATGTCGGGCTCGGCTGGGCGTGACGGCAAGTTTGACGATGGATCACCGCCTTCGGATAGAACCAGAACGGGTTAGCCAGCTCCGGCAGGACCGCGACCGAATCGTGGATCGACAGGTCGAAGATCTGGCCAAGTCCTGAGGCCTCCCTCTCGATGAGCCCAATTCCCAGTGAAATGAGTGCGAAGCTCGCGGCGCTGTGGAACGACTGATCGCCGCCCGGCCGGATCGGGGGGATGGAGTGATCGTCATAGCCGCAACTGTGCAGCGCGCCCCCTAGGGACATCGAAACCAGATCAGACGAGACCCAGTCGCGCCATGGGCCCGACAAGCCGAACGGTGTGATCGAAACGATACAAAGGCGCGGATTGTGCTCGAGCAAGGTGTCGTAGCTCACACCGAGTTCCTGGCACCGCTGGAAGGGCAGGGTGGAAACCACAACATCGGCCTGAGCGGTCAAGTCAGCCAGTCTGTCTGCAAAGCCGACGGCGTCGTAATCAAGCTCTGCACTGTGCTTTCCGGCGTTGTAGAACCAGAACGACAAACTGTGTTCGATGTCGGGTTCGCCATTTTTGTACGGCCCCACGTGACGAGTCGGCGAACCTCCGAGTGGTTCGATCTTGACCACCTCGGCTCCCATCTGGCCGAGGATCTTTCCGACGAGCTCACCCGCTGGG
>JBAPRR010000209.1:0-8077 GCA_049281195.1 Acidimicrobiales bacterium | reverse complement strand
CTGTTCCCAACCGACCGACGCGACCGGCGAGAGATGGTCGTCCGTGTGATTCGACAGGTCCTTGAAGGTTAGGAGTGGGGACCGCGGGCACAACGGGCCGCCGAAGGCATCGCGACGGCCGCCTATTGCTGCTCTAGCAGCAGTTGCATTGATAGTCGTACTCATTTCCTCGGACTTTTACGCAAGTAAGTTCTGGCTTGACCATCCTGTGACAACGACGATCCTGGCCTCTCTTTCGGTCGTCTTGGTTTCAGTCACGGTGATTGACGTCATCCTCAACCGGCGGTCCGAAGGCAGATGGAGATTGCTTGCCCAGTATGCGCTTCTTGAGTTGGCTGAGGCCGCTAGCGGAGCGTGGGGTTTGCTGCTTGGTGTCATGTACGAAGGAAGTAGAGACAGCGACGATATCGCTGACCCCACTCGATTCACCCACATTCTTGATTCGCCAGAACTGGCGCCCGTATTGAAGCGCAAAATTGAGGCGATCCTGACAGATCCGCACCGGCGACATGAACTCCAGGAATCGCTGGAACAAACCCTTGTTGCGTCCCGCGAGCTCATCAGTCGATGGGGCGCCGGCCTGACGGGCTCCTCCAGTTTCTCCAACTTTCGATCGTCACCTCGAGATGATCGGACGTATCCACGGATTGTGGCACTTCCTGGCCTATGGCAGACGAAGGGGGAGCCGGTTTCGGTCGCCCGGGGGCAGCCACCGCGACGACTGGTTCGTCGACAACCTTCTATCGATGACTCGGATCGCGATTCGACTCGAAGATGAAACCTGGGCAATTGCACTTCGCATCGTGCCGCCGGACTGGTGGGACATGCGAACGGAAGAACTGGCCGCGCCGGCACACGCCGCGAAGCCATGACCGATGGAATCGAACTTCATCTGCCGAGTAAATCAGAGTCCAATCACGGCAAGAAAGATGTCATCGTGGGTTGGCACCCCCGCGCGCGGTGATGGAGTCCTCGAGTCTGCACCAGAGTCGATGAAAGGACACCCGCGTGAGTGACTATGGACACAAGCTCTTGTTCGGGACGTTCGTCACGCCGAGCGCAGTCGTTTCGACAGGTGATCGACCTTGCCGTCAGCGCCGATTGAGCGGGACTCGACCTGGTGACGTTTCGGGACCACCCGTATCAATCCAGTTTTCTGGATGCGTGGACGGTTTTGTCATTCGTAGCGGCACGGACGGATCACATCCACCTCTGTGGGAAGGTCCTTAACTTGTCCCTTCGCCCTCCTGCGATGCTTGCGCGAGCAACAGCGTCATTAGACGTACTCAGCGGTGGCCGTTTCGAACTTGGAATCGGCGCCGGAGCTTTTTGGGATGGGGTTGTCGCGATGGGTGGGCGTCGTTTGACGCCTAGCCAGGGTCGAGGTTTTCATGATCGTTATCAGCGCACGAACATCGCCTGGACTAATACCCGAGACGAATTCGCCTCGGCCTTGTGTCGAATCGAGGCGCCAAGTCCCTGCTCCGGGCAAAATAGACGTGAATGATGGACATACCGGCAACGGAGTACGCCCGGACTCTGGAGGGCGAGTACCTGGCGTATCAGATCTTGGGGGACGGCCCCTTAGACCTCCTCCTCCCGATGGTTGGAGGATTTGCCGTCGATCTGATGTGGGAGGAGCCCGCCATCGTTTCTGGACTTAACAGGCTGGCCTCCTTTGCTCGGGTCATCACCTTCGATCCGCGCGGCTTCGGCAGTTCAGCCGGGGTTGACGCGAAGAGCGTCCCTGCCGTTCAGACGTGGATGGACGATCTCGGGGCAGTTATGGACGCGGCCAACTCCGAGAGGGCAGCCGTTCTCTCCTGGGGCGAATGCACCCCGGCAGTAATGCTTTTCGCGGCCACGTATCCCCAGCGCGTCTCCGGCCTGGTTCTGGTCAATGCCTACGCCCGATTCCTTCGCAACAGCGAGTGCGATTGGGGGATGCCCCCCAATCGACTGCCCGCCTATGTCGAGATGATCCAGAAGGCTTGGGGAACCGGAGCGGTTACGGAAACTCTTGCACCGAGCATGGTCCGAAGCGATGAGCAGCGAAGGCTTTGGGCGCGTTCAGAACGCCTATCAGCTACTCCTGACCGCGTGGCTATTCCCCTTGCCTTCATGGAGAGCGACGTGACCGACGTTCTCTCCGCTATTCAAGCACCGACCCTCTTGATCAGCCGACGAGACGACCGGCATGTCCGACCAGAGCACAGCCGCTACCTAGCAAGTCAGATCCCCGGTGCCAAGCTCGTCGAGCTGTCCGGAGATGACAACTTTCTGTTCGCGGGACGAGCTGAGGAGATCCTCGACGAGACGCAGGAGTTTGTGACGGGCGTACGGCCAGGTCCCTTGCTAGACCGCGTTCTGGCGACGGTTCTCTTCACTGACATCGTTGGGTCGACCGCCAGGGCCGCTGAGCTGGGTGACGAGCGATGGAGCGAGCTTCTGACAATGCACAACGAGGCCGTTCGCAGGGAGTTGGAGCGATTCCGAGGGGTGGAGGTAGACACAGCAGGCGACGGGTTTCTCGCTCGTTTCGACGGCCCGGCTCGAGCTATCCAATGTGGACTAGCGATTCGCGACAAGCTTCAAAGCTTCGGGATCGACATTCGGGCTGGACTCCACACCGGCGAGATCGTCACCGTCGGGGATGACCTCCGAGGTATAGCCGTCCATATCGGCGCACGCGTCGGTGCCTTGGCAGATCGCTCTGAGGTGCTGGTGTCCCGAACTGTGGTCGACCTCGTTGCAGGATCTGGCATACGGTTCGTCGACAGAGGCGAACACCAGCTAAAGGGCGTGCCGGGATCCTGGCAGCTCTACGCTGTGGACGCTTGACCTCATCGGAACCCGTCATCGGCAGTCCGAGTGTGAACACATCGGGAAGCTGCACGAAGACCGTCAAAGCCGCGCCGGTAGTTTGCTCTACGAGGTCCTGCAAGACATAGCGCCTGAAAGGGAAGTCATCTTGGAACCGTTCGTAGGGACCCGAGACCTGCTACCTAAAGATACGAGAGACTTTGCCGGTGAACGACGATGATCTCCTCGCCGAGCAACGAGCGTATTACCGAGCCCGAGCACCTGAGTACGACGAATGGTGGCAGCGGCGCGGCCGCTACGACCGAGGTTCGGTCCTCGCTGAGGAGTGGGATGGACAAGTCGCGCAGGTCGCAGATGCGCTTGAGGCCTTCGGCGTTAGGGGTGATGTCTTGGAAATCGCTGGGGGCACAGGATGGTGGACGGAGCGCCTTGCCCTTACTGCTGGTGACCTGACTGTCATTGATTCCTCACCCGAGGTGCTCGACTTTAACCGCCACCGTGTAGGGCGAACCGACGTGGAATACCTCGTTGTCGATCTGTTCAAGTGGCAGCCGCCGAGACCGTACGACGTTGTGTTCTTTTCCTTCTGGCTCTCTCACGTGCCTCGGTCACGATTTTCGGCCTTTTGGTCTTTGGTGCGGTCCTGTCTCGCACCGGAGGGTCGTGTGTTCCTCATCGACAACCGCAACGATCCGCATCCAACTTGGGAGACCAAGGACCCTTACGTCGTCCGTTGCGGCCCTGATCTCGAGCTGCGCCGCTTGCACGACGGAAGCAAGTACCAGGTTGTCGAAGTCTTCTACGAGCCCAACGAGTTGCAGTCACTTCTTAGCCAAGAAGGCTGGACGGCAAGTCTCGATGCAACGCGCTGTTTCATCTTCGGAGAAGTGAGTTTTGGCTGAGCAAGGCCGCGAGGTACTTTGCCGAACTGCCGTCGACGAGGAGCCTGACCAGTCGCGAGGTCACACTCTATTGACGCACACGGAAGCGCTACCTCCGCTCCGGACTGTCTCCATCACCCGTAGAGAAATCGCTGATTGATTCCACCTCGTTGTGTCCGTCGCCAACTACCTCCACGATGACCAAACGTTCTACGCCTGCGGAAAACGCGCCCGGGCGCACATGCCTCGACGAACACCAGAGCCGGGGCGACGGATGAGCGGTATTCTCGTGCGTGCGGAACCACTCCGAGTGAGGTGAAATGGCTGTTGAAGGGGAGCCGAGGGCAGTTCCTCACATTTTTCTGAGCTACCGGCGAGACGACACCGCTGCGTACGCTGGACGTCTTCACGATTACCTCGTTGGGCGGTTTGGAAAAGACAACGTCTTCATCGACATCGAGTCGATCGAGCCGGGGGTCGAGTTCGCGGAGGCTCTCGAGAAGACCTTGACCAAATGTGACGCGATCTTGGTCGTCATTGGTCGGGCTTGGTTGAGCGCTGCCGACCGTAACGGGGGGCGCCGAATCGAGAATCCCAACGATTTCGTTCGGTTCGAAATTGAGCGAGCCCTTGAGTTGGGAACGCGGAGGGTAATCCCGGTGCTAGTGGGGGGGGCCCAGTTACCAGAAGTCCACGAATTACCGGAATCTCTCCGGGGCCTCCTGAGGCGTCAAGCGTTTGAGCTGTCCGACCATCGTTGGTCGATCGACGTTCGTATCCTGTCAGACAAGATCGAGTCAGCGATGCCGAACCACGCATCCGAGCCGAAACCGAGTGTCGGGCAATCCCCAGCGTTCGGTACCGGAAAGCTTCTGTCCGGAACGGTCGCCCTCATGTTCAGCGAGATGGAAGGCTCAACAGCTCAGCGCAGACGCCTGGGGGAGGAATCCTTCGCTCAGGTCTCGGCCAACCACAGTCACCTGATCCGGTCCGCGCTAAGAGCACACGAAGGCACCGAAGTCGATACCCAAAGAGACGGGCTGTTCGCGGTGTTTCCCTCACCCGGAGCTTGCGCCGCTACCGCGATCGAAATACAGCGCTCGCTCGCTTCAGATGAATGGCGCGAGCGCGTTCGAGTGCGCATGGGCATTCACGCCGGTGAAGCACAAAGCATGGCGAGCGGGCTTGCGGGGTTGGATATCAACAAAGCGGCTCGAGTGGCTGCCGCCGCGCACGGCGGCCAGGTATTGCTATCGCAGTCCGGCGCTGCCCTGCTTCGAGGAGTTCTTCCCGAAGGCACATCACTTCGGGATCTGGGCGGCCACCGTCTTAAAGACCTCGGGCGGCCGGAGCAGATCTTCCAGCTCGACATAAAGGGTCTCGAAGACGAGTTTCCCCCCATACGGTCGTTGGACAACCCCGAGTTGGAGAACAACCTGCCGGCGCAGCCTTCGAGCTTCGTAGGTCGCGAGAAAGAAGTGTCGGATGTCAGCGCTTTGGTGGAAACCTCGCGTCTCGTCACCTTGACGGGGGCAGGGGGATCTGGGAAGACACGCCTCGCGCTACAGGTGGCTGCAGAGCTTCTCGACGGCTCGGGAGAAGGCGTGTGGTTCGTCGAGTTGGCAGACATCTCCGACCCCGACTTGGTGGCGTCTGCGGTGAGCCGCACGCTCGGCATCAAGGAGCTACCCGGACACGGCATACAGGACAGCTTGCTTTCGGCCCTTGCCGATCTTCGTCTCCTGATTCTCCTGGACAACTGCGAGCACGTGATTACCTCCTGCGCCAAGCTGGCCGATGCAATCGTCAGGCGCTGCCCACAGGTGCATCTGATCGCTACCAGCCGCGAGCCTCTCGGAATCGACGGTGAGACCGTCTGGCCGGTCGCGACCCTGTCGTTACCTCCCGATTCCCCAGAAGAGCTGGCTGAGGTCGCTTCATCAGGGGCAGTGGCACTGTTCTTGGACCGCGCCCGCTCCCAGATACCCGGGTTCTCCTTGAATGAGGAAAACGCGCCACTCATCTCGTCCGTGTGTCGCCGACTCGACGGCATGCCGCTTGCAATCGAACTGGCGGTTGCTCGTCTCCGATCACTGTCACTGGCAGACCTGAACAACCGTCTTGATAGACGCTTCCAGTTGCTCACCGGCGGTAGTCGATCGGCTCTACCTCGTCATCAAACCCTGCGTGGAGTCGTCGACTGGTCTTACGACATGCTGACCGAACCCGAACGTGTCCTACTCAGGCGGCTCTCGGTCTTCTCTGGGGGATTCGAGCTCGACGCGGCTGAGAACGTCTGCGGCTTTGGCGCTCTCGAAGAGTTCGACGTGACCGTTCTCTTAGGTGGATTGGTCGATAGGTCTCTGGTGGTGGCTGACGCGTCGAGCCTGGCGATCCGTTACAGGTTGCTAGAGACCATCCGACAATACGCCGCTGAACGGTTGGCGGACGTTGACGAAGACGAGACCCTCCGGCTCTTCAACGACCACGCGCATTTTTACCTGTCGTTTGCCGAAAGCGCAGCGCCACAATTGACCGGACCGGACCAGGGGGTTCTGTTCGTCCGTCTCGAGACAGAATATCCCAACCTATTTGGTGCATTGACGAATCTCTCGGAGGGAGCCAACCAAAGCGAGCCCGCGCTTCGCCTTGCTGTCGCGCTCCGCCACTTTTGGCACTGTGGCGGTGCAACAAGGGGCGAGATTCCACTGCTCGATCGCATCCTTGAGCAACCCGGTTCAGAAATTCCGGACTCCCTCTCGGCGGCAGCCGTTTTGTGTCGGGCAGATCTACTCAGAAGTATCGATCTCCCAGCCTCTGCGCAATCAGCAGATGATGCGCTCAAGCTCGCCCGCAGGTGCGGTGACCCGAAGCTGATTGCTGACGCACTCAGCTTTCGCTCTTATACAAGTCTGTGGCTCGGGGACATCGACGAAGCCGTCTCGCTTGCCAATGAGGCCATTGCCTTCGGGCGCGAATGTGGGGATCCGGTGTTGCTACGTTCGTCTCTGGATAGTCTTGCGAGGGCGGTCGGAGAAAGTGATCCTCCATTGGCGGAGCGTCTCTACGCGGAATCCATCACGCTCGCCGAGCGATCGGGGAACTGGAGCGGGCTTCTTGCCTCGCACAACAATTTGGGACTTCTCTTGATCAATCTCGGACAACTTGACCAAGCGCGGATACATCTCGAATCCGCATTGGTCGCCGCCTCGAAAGGCGTAACTAACGCGGATGCTGACAATGTGCTCGGCAGTCTCGGGTTTCTTCTCCTCCGGGAGGGAAATACGAGCGGCGCGGCGAATAATTTTGTCCGCTATCTGCGTAGTGCGCGGCGTTCGGGTCAGGTCCGGATGCGTTTCTATGCTGAACTTGGGCTTGCCTGCTGCGCTACCCGCAACGGTGACCCGGCAAAAGGAGCCACGCTTCATGGCATCGCCCAGGCGTCCCTCGATGCATATGGCGGCGACTGGGAGCCAGACGATCAGCGGATACGCGATGCCGACCTTGTGGAACTGCGCCAGACTCTTGGAGCGTCATTTGACCATTGGTACGAGACTGGGCAGGCTATGGGGCACGACGAGGCGTATGCATTTGCTCTCAACCTATAGGCAAGAACATCTCCCTCGTGGTCGGCAAGGAACGGTTCGACAACGAACATTGGGTGGAGAAGCAGTTCGTTAAATCAGTGACGCGCTTTTTCCACACTGCCGACCCGTTTTCAACCTTCCGACCGCGAATGGCTAGGGCGTCCAGTTGCTCGGGTCGATCGCTTACGAGCCGTTCCGATGGCATCAGGGTTGAGGCGAGTCAGCCGGATCACCATCGTGTCGAGAAGGATATCGAGGTCGGGCCCCGGAAACGTCGTGATGGTTGGAGGTAACGCGACGAGGCCGTGCACTCCGCACCAAACGGCGACGCAGTCGGCGAACGCATCCGTGCTCGTCGACGCTCCGAGCGCGACACATTCTGTGAGGGCGCTGACGACTAGGCCGAAACTTTCAGCTATGAGAGGGGCCGTCTCTGTCATTACCAGCCCCTGCTCGTCCCAGAGGGGCAGGAAACGGCGTTCGAATATGACTCGGTAGCGATTGGGGTGAGCGCGTCCCAGGTCGTACACGGCTCGGATGACGGCGAACAGCTGAGCTACCGGGTCTCCGCTGTTGGTTTCCGAAGCGGCAGCCATGCTGTCGCGCATTTGACCGAGTTCTCGAGACACTACGAGGTCGATCACCTCGGCCGGATCTTTGAAGAAGCGGCTTATAGACGGCGGGGTGACCCCGATCTCGCGGCAGACGGCACGCAACGTTATCGATGCTTCGTTCCCGGTCCGCTCGAGGATGGCGGTCGCTCCATCGATGATCTCGTCGTCCGGA
>JBAPRR010000208.1:0-2206 GCA_049281195.1 Acidimicrobiales bacterium | reverse complement strand
CTTCTGGCAAATCCGATCTGTCGGGAGTCGCAAGCGTGGCGTCGTTCTTCGTCAGCCGGGTCGACACTGAAGTGGACAGACGGTTGGAGACCATGGCAACTGAAGCAGAACATGCCGACCGTGAACTCTCCGGAACTGAGCTCGGCGACCCTGAGCTTGCGGCGAAGCTGCGCTCACGGCTCGGCACGACGGCGGTGGCCCAGGCACGTGAGGCTTACCGCTTGTTCACCCGATACTTCACCGGAGAGCGTTGGGGGCGACTGGCTGCGGCAGGTGCCCGCCCGCAACGCCTGTTGTGGGCGTCGACGTCGACCAAAAACCCGGGCTACCCGGATCTGATCTACGTCGATTCGCTCATTGGTCCCGAAACGGTCAACACAATGCCGGACTCCACGATCGAAGCCTTCTTGGATCACGGCACGGTTGCCAGGACCGTGGACGCAGACGCGGATGGCCCTCGCAGATCGCTCGAGTTATTGAGCGAACTGGGGGTCGATCTGGCCGACGTGGCCAAAACCCTCGAGGACGAGGCCGTTGCGAGCTTCAGCAAGTCTTTCGAAGAGTTGATGCAGGCGCTCAGCTCAAAAGCCCTCGCTATCGGAAAGGACTGATCGAGATGGCGACGGAAGACCAGGACCCGAGAGATCCCTCGGAACTCGGCGATATCACCACTATCGACTCCACCGGGGTGATCGAGCACATCGCCCACGAACTCGAAAGCGTGGAGCGACCCCCGGATCTGGTGCTTGTCGTCTTCGGCGCTTCGGGGGACCTGGCCGCCCGCAAGCTCATGCCGGCGCTGGCCGGGCTCTGTTCGCATGACGCGCTCCCGCACAACTTCACAGTTGTCGGGGTCGCAAGATCAGACTGGAGCGACGAGCGGTTCCAGTCGCACGTCTTGGAAGCGACCAGCGACTCGACCTGCAAACAGTGGCCCGAGGTCGTCTCGCGCTTTCGTTGGGTGTCAGGTGACTACGGCGCACAGGCGACGTTCGACAAGTTGCGCACCGTGCTCGACGAGTGTGACTCGCAGCTCGGCACGGGCGGGAACCGGGTCTTTTACCTGGCGACAATTCCGGCGGTTTTCGCCACGGTGTCGGCGGCGCTGGCCAAGAACGGCTTCAACGTTCCAGGCGCGGAGGGCTCGTTCGTACACCTGGTGATCGAGAAGCCCTTCGGTCACGACCTGGAGTCGGCTAACGCACTCGACGCATCACTTCATGACTCCTTCCATGAAGACCAGATCTACCGCATCGACCACTACATGGGTAAGGAGACCGTCCAGAACCTTCTGGCACTGCGTTTTGCCAACGCCATCTTCGAGCCGGTGTGGAACCGTCGCTTCGTCGATCACATCCAGATCACGGTGGCCGAAAAGCTCGGCGTCGAACACCGCGGTGGTTTCTACGAGACCGCAGGTGCGCTTCGCGACATCGTCCAGAACCATGTCATGCAGGTTCTGGCCCTCACCTTGATGGAGCCTCCTGTCGCCATCGACGCCACGGCCATCCGCGACGAGAAGGTGAAGCTCTTACGTTCTGTAGAGGTTCCGAGCATCGAAGGCGCTGTCGAGAACGCGGTCAGAGGCCAGTACGTCGGAGGCGAGATCGACGGAAGTCATGTCCCCGGTTACCGCGACGAAGACGGCGTCAACCCTCACAGCACAACCGAGACGTTCGTGGCGATGAAGCTCGCCGTCGACAACTGGCGGTGGGCCGGCGTTCCCGTCTACGTGCGCACGGGCAAGCGACTGGCGACCAGGCTGACCGAAGTGGCACTCCAGTTCCATCCGGTCCCACACCTCGCATTCGGGAAGAAGCTCGCCCGCGACCTGCGGCCGGATGCGATGGTGCTGCGTATCCAGCCCGACGAGGGCATCACGCTCGAGCTGGGTGTGAAGGTTCCCGGTGAGGCTTTCCGGCTCAGAACCGTGGGGATGGACTTTTCGTATGCCACCGCGTTCCCAGGGCCCGAGGCTGACGGCTACGAACGCCTGCTTCACGACGCGATGATCGGCGACCCGACCCTATTCATCCGTACAGACGAGGTCGACCACGCATGGCGGATCGTCGATCCGTTCCTCGAGGCGTGGGCCGACGGCGACGCTCCCTTGAGCTTCTACCCGGCAGGGTCCTGGGGACCCAGAGAGTCCGACCTGCTGTTAGGTCGGGATATGAGGCTCTGGCGCAACTCGTAGAGGTGCCTG
>JBAPRR010000207.1:0-11589 GCA_049281195.1 Acidimicrobiales bacterium | reverse complement strand
ACCCGCGGCGGGGCGGCTACCTGGCCGGAAGCGGCCGGAGCAGGCGCTGCGGCGGGAGCGCCGCCCACGGCACGTGCGTCGATGACACCGAGGACGTCCGCCCGGGTGATGCGTCCGCCAGGCCCGGTGCCCGAAAGCGTGGCCGGGTCCATCCCGTACTGGTTGATGAGCCTGCGCACCACCGGAGAAAGCACGCGCTCCCAACCGGGCCCCGATCCTCCACCCACGGAGCCGTTCGATTTGCCGGCCGATGCCGCGACGGCCGGAACCGGAGTGGCTGCAGGAGGAGGAATTGGAGGAGGCGGAGGAGCCTGTGGCGCCGGAGCGCCCTGAGAAGGGATCGTCGGCAGCGGACTGGCTGGTGCCGGTTCGGGTTGTGCCGCGGCAGGGGCAGGGGCCGGGGCCGCTGCAGGAACAGCGGCAGCAGGAGGGGCTTCTGCGGGTTCAGCAGCAGCGGGTGCCGGCGCGGCACCGGCGGCAGAGTCAGAAACGACTGCCAGCACGGTACCGACGTCAACCGTCTCACCCTCCGGCACACGGATCTCTGAGAGCACCCCACCTGCCGGCGAAGGGACTTCTGAGTCCACCTTGTCAGTCGAGACTTCGAACAGCGGTTCGTCGCGTTCGATCGACTCACCGACCTGCTTCAACCAACGGGTGATCGTTCCTTCGGTCACGGTTTCGCCGAGCTGCGGCATGGTGACGTCAGCCAACGTGCAACCCCCTTCCAGTGAGTGCGAGTGCGGTCTCTCCAAAGCTTTCGGAAAGTGTCGGGTGGGGCTGGAGGAATTGGGCGATCTCGTCGACGGTTGCCTCCCAGTTGACCGCCATGTAGCCCTGTCCGAGCTGCTCGGTCACCCACGGGCCGATCATGTGCACGCCCAGGATCTGGCCGGCGCGCCCATCGGGATCTTTCTTGGCGATGATCTTCACCAGACCTTCGGCCTCACCGATGATGCGTGCCCGGCTGTTTCCCCCGAACGGGTCCTTCTTCACGACCACGTCGATTCCGGCCTGCTTCGCAGCACTTTCGGACAAGCCGGCGAATGCGACCTCGGGATGCGTGTAGATGCACCACGGCACACGCGTGTTGTCCACCGGAATCGCGGTCTCGCCCAGGATTCCCTTCACCGCGACGATCCCCTCTGCGAATCCGACGTGCGCGAGCTGTGGCGTGTTGACGCAATCGCCGACCGCCCACACGTTGGGCTCCGAGGTGCGTTGGTATTCGTCCGTGACGACGAAACCACGCTCGTCTATGACCACAGCCGTTCCCGGGTCCAGAAGATTGTCGGTGTACGGACGGCGCCCGATCGAGACCACCACCGCTTCTACGTCGATGGTCTTTCCGTCCACAAGCTCCACAGTGGTTCCTGCTCCACCGGCGCGCGGGGAATGACCCTTCACCTGTACCCCGGTCAGAACGGTGATGCCGCGCTTGGTGAATGCCCGCGTCAGCAGCCTGGAGACATCCTCGTCGCATCCGGGGATGAGGCTCGGAAGCGCCTCGAGGATGGTGACCTTGCTTCCGAGATCGCAGAACATGGAGGCGAACTCGCATCCGATCGCGCCTCCACCGATGACCGCAACCTCCGACGGCAGGCGCTCCAAGCTCAGAACCTCGTCCGACGTGTGGACGATCTCGCCGTCGACCTCGAATCCCGGGATGGTCCGCGGCGCGGATCCCGATGCGATCACTACATGCTCGCCGGAGATCTGGGTGGTCGTCCCGTCAGGCGCCGTAACTTTCACCTGCCGGTCCGGACCGAGCGTCCCTGTGCCGGTGAAGGTCGTTATCCCCCGGCCTTTCATAAGCCCGGACAGACCCTTGTAGAGCTGGTCCACCACCGCCTGCTTACGGCGCTGGCTGACCGCGAAGTCGAGCTTGGGCTCCCCGGCGTCGACACCGAATTCAGAAGCCGACGTGACGGTCCGATGGACGCTCGCAGTCTCGAGGAATTCCTTCGCCGGAATGCATCCACGATGCAAGCAGGTTCCGCCGACCTTGTCGCGCTCGATCACTGCCATCGACAGGCCGGCCGACGCGCCATAGAGAGCAGTGGCGTAGCCGCCGGGCCCGCCACCGATGACGACTACGTCAAAAGCGTCGGATCCGGAAGAACCGGAACCGGAAGGACTAGAACCGGACTCACTACCAGGGCTCATGAGCCCAGCCTAATGGGGTCGTTCAGGGGTGCCACATTTGCAACAGGGGCGAAAATTCGCGCGCCACCGGTCTCGGCTCACTACTCGTGTCGCCTTGTCTCTCGGTCTCGCCTCACCACTCGGTCGGAAGGGGTAGTGGCCGGCGCCCGGCGAACCCGTCGTCGGGGAAGTGCCACCAACCGAGGTCGTCCTCTCCCAGTTGCCAACACAGATGCACTGTGCGCCCCAGGTGCATGGCCGGAAAATCGATCAATCCCTTGGCCGGGTCCCTGAGCACGATCCCCGAGTCCTCCAACTCCTCGAGGATCGGCTGGATGTCGGAGGACGACAACTCTTCGCCCGGATCGCCCTGCGTGGACGGGCCCAGCGCGGACGGGTGGATCCCCCGGTCTGTCTCCGGGAAATGCCGGCCTATGTCGGCGTGCCCGTTCGAACGGACCCGTGTCGCGAGCACGGTCGTTCGCTGGAGCATCGCCAGCTTCTGGCGCAGGCGCGGCAACGCGGCGCGTGCTTCTTCCACGGTCCAGAACCGTTGTGCGCTCACGCGGCTTGTCTTTTCATCGGGCTGGTCTCTTCATGCGGCCGGTCTCTTCATGCGGTCGGTCTATTCATGCGGCTGATTTCTTATGGCTGATCTTGGAGGCCAGAGACTGCAACCGGGATGATGCCGCGATTGCGATCCGCCTGGACCGTTCAAGGGGCCGGTACTGGTCCGACGCCTGAGTGAGCGCTTTGTCCTCGTCATCGGTGAGCTCTATGTCGGCCGCAGCTGCGTTCGATTCGACCTGTGCGATCGAGCTCGCACCCGGGATGACCACGACACCGGGCTTGCGGATCAGCCAGGCCAGAGCGATCTGTGCCGGTGTGGCGTCGTGGGCGTCGGCGATCTCGCGGAGGGAGGCGATGACCGGTTTGGTGCGAGCCAAGTTGTCGGCTGAGAATGCGGCAGAACCAGACCGCATGGTCCCGGGAGGCTGGTTGTACGCGTCGTACCTGCCGGATAGAAGTCCCTGCGCCACGGGGCTGTAGGCGATGATCAACCGCCCGTTTTCCTGCGCCCAACCCAGGAGCTCGTTTTCCGGTCTCCGGTCGAGCAGGTTGTACCGGACCTGGTTCGAAAGTACGGGTCTCCCGAATGCCTCCTCGGCCGCCTGCCACCGCGCGAGCGAGTAGTTCGACACGCCCACCTGGAGGATCTTCTTTTCGTCGTTGAGCTCTGCCAGTGCCGGCATGGTGGCAGTCAACGGAACAACCGGATTCGGCTGGTGCAACTGATAGAGGTCGAGATGATCGGTCTCGAGACGCCTGAGACTGCCGGAGAGCCTTCTTTTCACGACCGGTCCTATGGGGAAGACCGGGAGGATCTTGCTCGCCAGGAAAGCCTCGTCACGCCGGGAACCGAGAGCCCGGGCGATGATCTTTTCGGACTTGCCGAATCCGTAGATCTCGGCGGTGTCGATCAGGTCGATGCCGAGATCAAGAGCACGGTTCAGGATCAGTCCCGCTTCTTTCGAGTCGTACTGAGCCCCGTAGCCCCATTCGGGCGATCCGAACTGCCACGTGCCGAGACCGACCGCAGACATACGTGCGCCGTTAGCTTCTACGTACCGCATAACCATCCACCTCCTCCGCCCCCGAGTTGTGCGCCCCCAAACTTCTTCGACCTGTACCGCCAATCCGGCGGCTGAGCGCGACCGCCGTGCTACTTCGGCGGCATGCGGATCCCGCCGTCGAGCCGGATCACTTCTCCGTTCAGATAGGAGTTCTGCACGATCTGCGTGACGAGCTGTCCGTACTGGCTGGGCTGACCGAGACGCTTCGGGAACAGCACCGACTGACCGAGCAGGTCACGTTGTTCCTGCGGGAGCATCCCCAATAGCGGTGTGTCGAATAGCCCGGGAGCGATGGTCACCACCCGGATCCCGACCACCGACAGGTCGCGTGCCGCAGGGAGCGTCATACCCACGATCGCACCTTTCGACGCCGAGTACGCGAGCTGACCGATCTGACCGTCGAACGCGGCCACAGAGGCGGTGTTGACGATGACGCCGCGCTCCCCGTCTTCGAGCGGCTCGGTCACCGCTATCGCCGCGGCGGCGCGCGTCATGATGTTGAAGGTCCCGATCGTGTTGATGTTCAGGATCGTCTGGAATGCGCCCAGATCGTGTGGGGTGCCATCGCGGTTGACGACACGTCCGATCCAGCCGGTCCCCGCGCAGTTGACGGCCACGCGCAGGGTTCCCCCCGCAGAGGCCTCGTCCACCACCCGCTGACAGTCATCCGGATTGGTGACGTCGCCGCCGATCCCGACTCCGCCGACCTCCTCCGCAATCGCCGTCGCGCCTTGTTCGTTGCGATCGAAGACGAAACATTTGGCTCCCAGCGCAGAAAGCGCTCTCGCTGTACCTGCGCCGAGTCCGGAGGCGCCACCCGTGACGATTGCTGATGAGCCGTTCAGTTGCATGGGCCGCATGCTACGGCCGGTCGTGGTGTCCGGGGCAAGCCGAGGCTCGGGTAACTACTCGATCGGGCCGCTACCCGACCTGCCTTCACCGGTTGTGGCGGCCTCGACCGCGAGCCTGTCAACCAGCTCGTTCATCGCATCTCCGGAGTGACCCCGGACCTTGCGGAACTTGACCTTGCGGGCAGGATCGAGCGCGAGAGCGAGAAGGGGCTCCCACAGATCCTGATTGGCGATCGGTGCGCCCTGACTATTGCGCCATCCTCTTCGCTTCCATCCCTCGTACCACCGTTGCTCGAAGCAATTGACCACGTACGCAGAGTCGCTCGCGATGGTCAACGGCTCGTCGATGGACCTCAGCGCTTCGAGAACCGCGGTGATCTCCATGCGCTGATTGGTGGTCTTTGGCTCGGCGCCGCTCGCGAAGGGGCCTCCGGGAACTATCCAGGCCCAACCGCCGCGCCCGGGGTTTCCGAGACATGAACCGTCTGTGAACACGACCAGGTCCGAAGCGGTGTCGGCGGGCAGAGCAGTGTCGGCGGGCTTAGCGGTTTCGGTGTCAGCGTCGGCGCCGATGGCGAGTCCGTCGAGACCTTTGAGTTGTTGATGACCTGATGATTCATCAGATCCCTGCACTCGGGTCGCTGCAGGTCGGCGGGGCATTGGCATGACCCAAGCATCATGGCACCCGGGGCGTGCTTGGCAGCGCTTAGGCGCACAGGCCCCCTCCAGAGATACAGCCGGACCGGAGGGTGGTTCGATAGGGGCTCCCGGCAGTGGAAGCATGGATCCCGTGCTGTTCGACGGAGTTTCCCACCAACTGCCCGATATCGACCCTTCGGAGACCTCCGAGTGGATCGACTCGTTCGACACTGTCGTGCAGGAGCACGGTCGACCGCGGGCCAGGTTCCTGCTGATGAAGCTGATCGAGCGCGCGCGTGCGCTGCAGGTCGATTTCCCCTCAACCGTCTCCACGCCTTACGTCAACACGATCCCGCGTGACGAGGAGCCGTGGTTCCCCGGTGACGAGTACCTGGAGCGCCGCATCAGGGCGATGATCCGCTGGAACGCCGCGGTCATGGTGACACGCGCCAACCACCGCTCGGAAGGGATCGGCGGACACCTGTCGACCTACGCGAGCTCGGCGTCGCTTTACGAGGTCGGTTTCAACCACTTCTTCCACGGCAAGTCCGACGGCGGGCCCGGTGATCAGGTGTTCATCCAGGGCCATGCATCTCCGGGCATCTACGCACGCGCTTTCTTCGAAGGAAGGCTGACCGAGGCGCAACTGGACGGGTTCCGCCAAGAAGTTTCTGCAAGCGGTCTTCCCAGTTACCCCCATCCGCGGTGCATGCCGGACTTTTGGGAGTTCCCGACCGTGTCCATGGGCCTGGGGCCGCTCAACGCCATCTATCAGGCACACATCAACCGCTACCTGATGCAGCGCGAGCTGGTGGACACTTCCAACAGCAAGGTGTGGTGCTTCGTAGGAGACGGTGAGCTCGACGAGCCCGAAGCGGTCGGAGCGCTTGCCGTGGCCGGGCGCGAGCACCTGGACAACTTGATCTTCGTGGTGAATTGCAATCTTCAACGTCTTGACGGGCCGGTGCGCGGAAACGGGAAGGTCATCCAGGAATTCGAGGCCACCTTCAGGGGTGCCGGGTGGAACGTCATCAAGGTGATCTGGGGATCGCGGTGGGACGACCTGTTGGCCCGCGACGTGGACGGAGTGTTGCTCGACAGGATGAACTCGACCGTGGACGGCGAGTTCCAGAAGTACGCGGTGGAGTCGGGCGCCTACATCCGTGAACATTTCTTCGGTCCCGACCCCCGCCTGCGCAAGATCGTGGAGGACCTGTCCGACGAGGAGTTGCAGGCCCTCCCGCGCGGCGGCCACGACTACCGGAAGCTGTACGCGGCTTACAAGCTCGCCACCGAGCACACCGCGGCACCGACCGCGATCTTGGCCAAGACCATCAAGGGCTGGACCCTCGGACCCGAGATAGAGGCGCGCAACGCCACGCACCAGATCAAGAAGATGACCAAGGCCCAGCTCGTGGCCCTTCGCGACCGCCTGTACCTCAACGAGGAGATCCCCGACGAGGCCCTCGACGCAGACGAGCCGCCGTACTTCCGCCCCGCCGAGGGTTCCGACGCAATGGAGTACCTGAACGCGCGGCGCAAGATCCTCGCCGGATCGGTTCCGTCGCGCCGCGTGGTGCCCGTGAAGATCACGCCAGCGGATCCGAAGTCGTTCTCGGACCTGCTGGCGGGTTCCCGGGGACAGGCCGTCTCCACAACCATGGCGTTCGCCCGCCTGTTGCGGAATCTCGTACGTGATCCGAACGTGGGACCTCTGGTGGTGCCGATCGTGGCCGACGAAGCGCGGACTTTCGGTTTGGAGCCGATCATCGCCGAGTCGAAGATCTACGCACCGGAAGGACAGCGCTACACGCCTGTCGACGCCGGCCTGCCCCTTTCCTACGCCGAGAGCCGCTCCGGGCAATTGTTGGAGGAAGGCATCACCGAAGCTGGCGCCACCGCGGCGTTCACCGCGCTGGCCACTTCCTACGCCACGTGGGCCAAGCCGATGCTCCCCGTTTATCTCTTCTATTCGATGTTCGGTTTTCAGCGCGTCGGGGACCTCACCTGGTCACTGGGCGATGCCCGCGGGCGTGGGATCCTCGCCGGCTGCACCGCGGGGCGCACCACATTGCTGGGAGAGGGCTTGCAGCACGCCGACGGGCACTCCCCTCTACTCGCCTCGGTCAACCCGGCGTGCATGATCTACGACCCGGCCTTCGCGTACGAGCTCGCCATCATCTTGGAAAACGCCGTCGGCCGCATCCTGGGCCAGAACTCGGAAGACCGCTTCTGGTACATCACCCTCTACAACGAGAACTACCCCATGCCGCCGATCCCCGAAGGCGATGAAGTCCGCGTCAAAGAGGGGGTTCTGGCCGGCGCTTACCGTTTCTCGGAGGCCCCGGTGGTAGGCGGGCCAACTGCTCCGGGACCCTCGGCGACAGTGAGCTCGGCGGGGGTGGCTGCTCCGTCCACGTCGGCCGCGTCGTCCGCGGCTACTTCGCCTTCGCCTTCGACTTCGACATCAGCTTCGACTTCGTCGGGCGGGCGCCGGCGCAACCGGGGCGGGCGCAAAGCCACTCTTCTGTTCTCGGAGACGGCCTGGAAGGCGGTGACAGAGGCCCGTGACATGTTGGCTTCTGACTGGAACGTCGAAGCCGATACATGGTCGGTCACCTCCTACGCGGAGTTGCGACGCGATGCCATATCCGCCGAGCGGTGGAACAGACTCCACCCTGGCGACAAGCAAAAGGTGCCCTTCATAACCGCCGCACTCGGAGATCGAGGCGGCCCCGTGGTCGCGGTGAGCGACTACATGCGTGCCGTACCCGATCAGATCAGCCGCTTCGTCGAGCGCCGGTTCGTGTCCCTGGGCACCGACGGCTTCGGCAGATCCGACACCCGTGAGGCCCTGCGCCGCTACTTCGAGGTCGATGCCGCCCACGTTGTGGTGGCCGTTCTGTCGGCACTGGCTGAAGACGGCGAGGCCAAGACAGACGAAGTGATCGACGCGATCAGACGCTACGAGCTGGAGACCGACAGTCCGGACCCCTGGCTGCTGTAAGCGCGTCTGCGCCACAAGAAGATCACCGCCAAGCCGGCCACGACGAGCAGTAGCCCGAGCGCGCTCGCGGCAAGTCCGATCGTCAATCTCGGCGCCCAGTAGGACCACTTGATGGTGTACTCGCCTGCTGGAAGGTGAACCGCTTGGAAGAGTCCTTCGCGTATAACGGGCAGCGTCATTGTCCGGCCGGTGGAAAGGTTCAGCGCGTCAACCTTCCATCCGTTTGCATAGGCTTCGCTTCGGGCCACGGTCACCGCGACGGCAGCGTCCACACGGTCCGTCTCGCCATCTTCGATCGTGGTCGAGACACGGGATGCCGTCGCGCCGGCCGGCCCGTCGTCAATCCAGACGGGGCGCGGAGTGATGTCGAGGTCATAGCGCACGAACCCGTCAAGAGTTCCCGCGTAGCGCCAACCCTGTCGGTCGAGCGCGTCCTGAAGCGCTCCGTCGAGTGTCAGGTCGAGGCGAGGGCCGATCACCTCAGAACTGTCGGCGATGGTTCCGCTACCGGGTCCCGACACCACGATGCCGGTTGCTGTCACGGGATTGGCGAACTGGATGACGAGCTCGGCCGGTTCGATTGCTGATGTCTCAACCGGTGACGCCGGAGGAATAGCGCTGGGAAGCGAGGCCGTGGCCGACTCGATCTCCGGCCATTCGGTCGCCCCTCGAGAATTCAGGATCCCCACCCGGAACTCACCGGTGGCGGTGAGGGTTGCAAGCTCGGTAGCGATCTGGGCCCCGGGGACATGAAGGACGACCTTCGTGACCTGCGCGTTCGATTCGAGCAGCCATGTACGGCCCGACGCGTCGGTTCCGGGCCAGTCGATCCCACAGCGGGCAGATTCACTTTCACCGGCGCTGGCGGCCTTGCTGCCGGCTGCCTTGGTGCCGGCGGCAGTGCTACCGGTAGCGCTGTCAATGGCAAGTTCACTGGCACGTGGGCTGGTCACTTTCGGCGCCACTGAGCCGGGAAGAGCAAGAAGTGTCTTCAGGCCGAATGCCCCGAACACTCCTCCCTCGATCGCGCACGGGGAGATGGTCCCGTCAAGGTGCGTTCCGGTCGCATCGTCGTATATCTGGCCGACCGCCGATCCGTATCCCTGAACACTCGCCTGTTTCGTGAGCGAGTTGAGATCGGCTTCACCGACCCGAATCAGCCCGGGAAGATTCGTGACGGCTGGGTCGTAGATCGCAAATCGTCCCCCGCCGGTGCCGGTACCGCCGCCCGTGCCGCCGGTTCCGAGTGACTGTGCGTCGGCCTGGACCGGAAGGAGTGGCACACCTTTACCGGCCACGAATCCCGTAGAGGCTGCAAGCGAGAACAACGCAAGGTCTGCGATCACGACCACGCCCACCCATCGTCTGAGGCGCGACGCGTTGATCTTGGGCCACCGCGCGACGAGGACGATCACCGCGAGCACGATCACGAGCTGGATGAGCGCCCAAGGCGTCAGTCCCCTGGCGACCTTCGCTCCCTTGGAAAGTCCGAATGCCGTTTCGAACGGGCCGGGCACCGCGATCACGGCGGCGCAAAGCCCCGCCGCAGCAAGCGCGGGCAACAGACCGAACATGTCGCGCCAGTAGTTGCAGAGGGTTCCTTCGGCGTAAGACGCGCGTTGTCTCAATCGAAGGTCGACCCAGAAACCGAGAAGCATCGCCAGCCCGAAGTCGACGATTGTCAGGTTCCTGCTCTGGATCCTCTGCCCGCCGAAGAAGGGAAGGTGCGACAACGGCCCACCGAGCGGAGTGAAGTATCCGAACGCGAGTATCAGCCCGACCACAACCACGACGAGCCACACACTCCAGTTGCGGGACCGGGGAGAACGGTTCCTGCCGATGGAATATGCGAGCAACGTGAACGCCGCGACAGCTGCGAGAAGACCTATGTAACCGGTCATCTCGGGCAGGTTCTCGGTCCCGAAATACTGCGGCTGGTGAAGGATCCCGTCTCCACCGAAGATGTCGGGAACGAGCAACAGCACCGACCACTGTGGTCTCAGGGACCCCGTCCCGAAGAAGGCGAGGGACGAGCTCGAACGTTGTGTCGTGGCCAGGAACTTGAGTCCCGGAAGCAGCTGCACTCCCCCGATGGCGACAGCGAGAATGGCCGCGCCCACGATCGCCAGGACGTACGAGATCCTCCCGTTGATGGCGAAGCGGCGCTTGCGTTCGCCGCTGGCTCCCCCGTCGCCACCGGCCGTATCAACCGACGACCGATGAAGCACCCACCACACCGGGCAGATCGCACAGATCCATACGGCGTCTGTCATCGAACGCGGTTCTCCGACCAGGAAGACCATTCCGCCGCAAACGCCCACCACCAGTGCCCACGGCAGGCATGTGACCCATCGTGGAATCCCGGTCACGGGCGCATCCGCAGGCGCATCCGCGGGCACGGCCGCAGGTTCTGACAACTTCGTGGCGGCGCCGGGAATGAGTATCTGAGCCAACTTGAGCTCGCCCAGAACCATCCACGGGATCCACGCGGCACCCTGGACGATGCCGAGATGCACCATCTGTGCGGTCATCGAGCCGGCGAACCCGAAACTCGCGGCCGTTATCCAGGCGGCCGTCGAACAGAGCCCGTACGCACGCGCAAGGACGTAGGTTCCGATGACCGCCACCCAGTACAGGAAGACCAGGTTGGCCGTCCATGCGACGAGACCTGGAAGTACCGCGTAGATCCATGTCCCCGGATAGAGCGCTCCCGCATTGAGCCCCCCAAGAAGTGGCGAGCCCGACCAGATCCACGGGTTCCAGAGCGGCAGATGTCCGCCTCTCAGCATCTGGCCCGCCAATACCCGAAGGGGGTAGTTCTGGATCTGGTTGTCGCCGGCGACGATGGGGTGGCCGAAGAGGGCGGGAACGACGAATACGACGAGTGGGATGGCCAGGAGGATCAACAGCGGCCGGCGATCGGAGCGGTCGAGGCCGAGACGCACTCCCAAGCTGCGACCGGGACGGGCCGCCAGGCGGGGGCGTCGGGGAACCGTCGATGGGCGCGCGCTGGTCGCCGGCGTGTCCGTCATGACAACCGGGCGAGGCTACAGGCCTGTCGACGTGACGGGGCGGCGTACCTGCGGTTCTGAGCGATAGTTTCGTCGGCATGCCGCTATGCCTCTCAGGCAATCAGAAAGCCGATGCGTTACTGACCGACGACCCTTTAGCGCTGCTCATCGGGATGGTCCTCGACCAGCAGGTGCCGCTCGAGTGGGCGTTCGCTGCCCCCTTGGAGCTGAAGCAGCGCCTCGGCGGCAAGCTCAAAGTTAAGGCCATCGCCGAGATGGACCCCGAGGAGCTCGCCGGTGTC
>JBAPRR010000206.1:0-21347 GCA_049281195.1 Acidimicrobiales bacterium | reverse complement strand
CTCGATGAGTGGTGCCCATCAGGCCCGGATGGACTCTACGTCCCGATGGTGATCTGTCAGGCCTGGGACCCTCGCCTGGCGGCTTCCGAAATCGAAAGGTGCATCGGCAAAGGAGCACGCGCACTCGCATTCGTCGACCGGCCCGTTTCAGAAGGGCTCCCGAGCTTCCACAGCGACGCCTGGGATCCGATCTGGTCCGTGCTGCATGATGCCGGAATCCCGATGTGCCTCCACATCGGCTCTGGAGGTTTCATCTCGCCCCTGAACGACCCTCTTTCACCGGAGGTCGGGCGGCTCGTAATCGCTCCCTTCACGGCGATGGCCTCGATGATCGACCTCATTCTCAGTCCGGTATGCCACAAGTTTCCCGACATCAAGATCGTCTTCTCAGAAGCAGGGATTGGGTGGGTCCCCTCGTTCTTGGAACGCGCCGATCGCTCGACCGCTCGCCAGAGCGGCTGGGCCGAGGTGTACTCGCGTGCGCTCAAGCCCTCAGAGATATTTCGCCGGAACATGTACGTGTGCATGGTCGAAGAGCCCGTCGGTCTGTCGTTCCACGACCTCATCGGGAACGACCGGATCCTTTCCGAAACGGACTATCCCCACTCCGACACGACCTATCCCGTCGTTCAGGCTGCCTTCTCCGAGCTTCTCAGAGGTATTCCCAACGACGTCGTCGAGGCAGTCACCCACGGCAACGCCGAGAAGATCTTCGGCTGGAAGATGGCGGACGCGGCGCTCGTGGACTCCCCCGAAGTAGTGGCATGGCGAGATGAGCTGGCCACCAATCCACACGCAGCCGTGGGACGCGAACCGCTCCCCGTCTAAGAGAAAGTGGGCACAGCTTCTTTGGGACGGCAGGACCTCGAGGGACACGTGGCGGCCATCACCGGAGCCGGTTCTGGCATTGGGCGATCCGCGGCGGTTCTCTTTGCGTCGGTAGGCGCCCACGTCTTCGTTCTCGACGTCGACCAGGCAGCTGCCGAGTCGACCGTTGAAGAGATCACAGCCGATGGGGGCGCAGCGGACTACCTCTTTCTCGACGTCACGTCGCCCGATTCCGCAGTTGAGGTCGCAGCCGCGATCGCACACTCGGTCGGAAAGGTCGACGTGCTCTACAACAATGCCGGCGGCTCATCAGCTGCAGATGCACCAGTCCACCAGTTGGACCTGGCGGAGTTCTGGAGGAGCATCGAGGTCGACTTGGCGGGCACCGTGAACGTAAGTCGGGCCATCCTGCCGGGGATGATCGATCGCAGGAGCGGGGTCATCATCAACACGGCTTCAACAGTGGCGCTGACGGGAATCGCGAATCGGACCGCATACACCGCGGCGAAAGGCGGCATCCTCGCTCTCACAAGGGCGATGGCGGTTGATTACGCCGCGTACGGAATCCGGGTGAACGCTGTAGCTCCGGGAGTGACGACGACGCCCCGGGTGGAGAAGCTCCTCGTTGACGGTCTCGGCAGCGAGGAGATGGAACGCCGCCACCTTCTTGGTTACGGACGTCCGCAGGACGTGGCGCAGGCGGCGTTGTACCTGGCCTCGCCTGCTTCGGCCCGCGTCACCGGAATCGCTCTTCCGGTCGACAGCGGCTGGAGCTGCGCCTGACCCGGCAGTCATTAGCGCCTGCCGAAACCAGGGGAGAGAGCTCAGTAGTGGTCGTACACGTGGTGATGTTCAAGTTGAGGGACGAAGGACGATCGGAGGCTGGCCGACCGCGACGCTTTGTCGGAGTACCTCAAGAATCCCGAACACGGGGCTGCGGCTGAGAGATAGTCAAGCTGAGCGAATCGGTTCTGAAGGTGGACTACGAATCCGCTTAGAACACGCCGAGTTCAAGACGGGACGAACTCAGAAGGTAGCGCGACCGACTTGATGTTGAAGTAACCGTCGAAGCCTTCAGGACCGAATTCCTTCCCGATCCCGGATCGCTTGACACCGCCGAACGGGCCTCCACCTCCCGCCGGCGGGGCGTTGTTCACCTGCAACGACCCCGTCACGACCTGCGATGCCACTTCGAGCCCCTTCGCGGGGTCGCTCGTGAAGATTGCGCCACCCAATCCGTATTCCGAGTCGTTGGCGATCGAAATGGCCTCGTTCACATCGCAGTACTCGATGACACAAACGACAGGACCGAAGATCTCCTCGCGAGCGATCGTCATGGAGTTGTCGACCTCTGTGAAGATCGTAGGTTCGACGAACCAACCCGACGGCATGTTCTCGGGTCGACCACCGCCGAGAACAATCTTGGCTCCCTGCTCTTTTCCGAGAGTGATGTAGTTCTCCACGCGATCTCGCTGACGCGATGCGACGAGTGGCCCGAACGCGGTGTCGGCCTCGTGCGGATCACCGACCTTCATTCCGGCGACCGACGAGACGAGACGATCGACCAGCTCGTCTGAACGTTCGCGCGACACAAGTATCCGCGTCGTCGCCACGCATACCTGCCCGGTGTTCGGCATCGAACAACCGACGAGCATGGGTACGTCTCTGTCGAAGTCCGCGTCGTCGAGCACGATTGCCGCCGACTTGCCACCGAGCTCGAGCGAAACGCTCTTCAGTCGCTCCCCGCAAAGCGATGCAATACGGGCGCCTGCTGCACTGCTGCCGGTGAAAGCAACCCTGTCGACCCCGGGATGGCACACAAGGTGTTCTCCCACCTCGCGTCCGCCGGGAACGATGTTCAGAACGCCAGTAGGCAGCCCGACCTCCATCGCCGCCTCCGCCACCGGGTACGCGGACAAGGGAGTCTCCGGAGCAGGCTTGATCACGATCGTGCACCCGGTTAGAAGCGCAGGGAGCATCTTTCCGAATACCAGGTAGAGAGGGGCGTTCCAGGGAATGATGCCGGCGACGGCACCAATCGGGTCCCTGAACACGACGACCTTGCCGGCAACCCCGTCACGGATCTCGCGCTGGCTTATGTCAAGGGCCGAGCCGACCTCGTGTGCGATCCTGTCACCGAGAGTTGCGTCAGTCACCGCTCGGATGAAGGTGTAGGGGGAACCCATCTCATCAACCTGCAGCCGAGCAAGCTCTTCTGCGCGTGGCTTCAACTGCTCGCTTATTCCAAGGAGGAATTCCCCTCTTTCCTTGACGCTCATGTGAGGCCACGGGCCGTCCTCGAAGGCACTTCGAGCCGCGGCGACCGCACGATCCATGTCGGCGTCGGTGCTTGCCGCAACCCTGCCCACCGGCAGCTCAGTCGTCGGAGAGATGACATCGAGCATCTCAGAGCTCTCGGGGGTGACCCAGCCGCCACCGACGAAGAAACAATCGCGGGAGATCATTGATGTTGCTCTCCTTCGTCCAGTCCTTGTTGCCACGTCCTGGCGGGCAATTCATCTGCTCTCGAAGCGAACTCGCGATAAAATATCACGAGAACCTCAGTCGGGAAGGGCCCGCTTCAAGGCGTTCAGGCGCGTACGAACCGTGACTGGACCCGGATCGCCGGCTTTGGCCCCTCTTCCAACTGGAAAGGATCCGGTCACATGAACCACGACGCCACGGAGCGGGAGCGGGAGCGGATTCTTGCAGACCGCTCGGTCATAGTGACCGGTGCGGGAGCAGGGCTCGGTCGCGCATACGCCCTGTTGGCCAGCCGCCTCGGAGCCAGTGTCGTCGTGAACGACATAAACATGTCTGCAGCAGAAGCAGTGGTCGGCGAGATCACTTCCGCAGGCGGACGAGCTGTCGCAGACGGAACGTCCGTCTCCGACCATAATCTCGCGCCGCAGGTAGTGGACGTCGCTCTTCACGTCTTCGGGAAACTGGACGCAGTTATAAACAACGCCGGCACCACCCACGGGACGTCTTTCGTGGATACGCCCTACCAGCTGTTGAGAGACCAGCTGGCCATCCACCTCGAAGGGGCGTACCTCATTTCGCAACGAGCATTTCCGCACATGGCCGCGAACGGCTACGGCCGATTCGTCTTCACGTCTTCTGCTTCCGGTGTCTTCGGAAGGCAGATGGGCGTGGCTTACGCTTCGGCCAAGTGCGCTGTGATCGGTTTGATGAACGTGGTAGCGCTCGAGGGCGCCGAGGTGGGAGTGCTTGCGAACGCGGTGCTCCCGGTCGCGCAGACTGACATTGCCGCGCGAGCACCGGTCTCGCCAGACGGTGGTGGAGCCGGATGGGTGGGAGATCTATCCAATAATCCTCGTTACACGCCGGTATTCGTTGCACCCTTGGTCGCCTATCTGGCAAGTCCGCTCTGCCAGTCCACCCACGGGATCTACTCCGCCGTTGGCGGCCGCTACGCGCAGGTGCACTTTGCACTCAGCTCCGGGTGGCGCAGCGGTGACGGTTCTGTACCACCCTCTCCAACGGAGCTCGGTCGGCACTGGGACGAAATCTCTTCGCACGAGGACTACAGGTACCCGATGTCGGTCGCCGACGAAGTCAACTTTGAGCTCGCCCGGCATTCCTCGGAGTCCGTCTAGGTGGCGCCGTCGAAAAAGTCGTCCTCGATCAAGTGGATGTAGCCGAGCCGGCGCCATGGGACGCGACTGACCGACGCCAAACAGTGCTGGCACTTTCTAACCACGGCCCATCCGTCGGCGGCCAGGACTTGATATTGCGCGATGGATTCGGATCCGCACTCGGCACAAACCCCGGCAACCGGCTCGCGCTCAACCGAGACGGTTGGAGCCACTTCGCTGCGAGACGGTCGCGGTAGTTCAACCGGCGTTTGTGCCCGCATGGCCTGGCGAAGGGAAGAGGTTGCTCCTGGGTCGAGTGCGAGGCCTTCGGGATCGTTTTCTGGATCCCCGGTGATCACGACGCCGTATCGGGCTTGCGCTGCGCCAAGCGTGAAATAACCGTCGCGGACATCGCGTACAACGCGCTCGGCCTCACGATCGAGTGGATCCGACCATCCTCCTCCGGCGCAGGACCTGAAGCGCAACACGGAGCCCGCGCACGCCTTCCACGACGGACGCGCGCCCCAATGCCTGTATTCGCCGTCGGCAGCCGGCTCGAGCGTTTCCGGATCGATCATCCCGGTTACAGGAGTGGACCGCCGGTAAACCGGACCGTGCAGAGGCAACCTGAGAAGGTCGCCGGTGAGCGGTTCGTCTTCCCAGATGTGGAATGAGGCCAGGCCTCCGTCGCCACCGCCTCTAACGCCCTGTCCGCTAGGTGACTTGACCTTGGGGGCACAGACCTGGTGCTCGGATTCAGTGAACCAGTAAGTGTCCTTGACGATGCCGGCTCCCCCACGGTTGTAACCGGCTCCAGCGGAATCCGTCGCGTACTCCTTTCTCAGGAGTAACACCGGCGCCGCGGCCTCGAGCGCCTCCACTGGAGGGTCGAGGTAGTTCATGTAGTACGCGAGTTGGCCGCTGTCGGCGTCGCCCGCATGGTTGGCTCCCCAGCCACCGGAAGGATTTATCTTCGACGCCCAGGGCGTCCCGTCGGCATTCACTCCCACTGCAGAGTGGGTGAAAGCCCGAGTGTCCCCCGCCATTGCCTGATCGCCCAGAGCCTCCTCGAGTGCACGCATCATCGCCAGGAAGCCGCTCGCTATGGGTTCCCAATAGAGCATGATCGCGCCATCGGGGGGTTCTGCATTGGTGACGGTGCGCGGCGGGAGGACGATGTCGACGTCGCGCAGCGCCGCAGAGGTAAAAGGCGTCTCGGGATCGACGAGAAATTTCAGTGCGATGGCGACCAGAGCCTTGATGTCGGGCCAAGCACAGTTGACCGCGGTCCTTGCTTGCGAAGATGTGCCGCTGAAGTCGACTTCGGCCCTTCGACCTCGCTTCGTAAATGTGACCCGCACTTCATAACTTGGCGAAGCGTCGATCCCGTCGCAGTCAATCAGGTCGCTCCCGCCGTAGACCCCGTCGGGTATCGACGCCAAGGCATTTCCGGCGTGCTCAGCAGACGCATCGCATGCGTAACGCATCGCGCCGAAGTAAGCCTGCAGGCCGTACCGGCCGATCGTCTCGTGCAGCAACCGTTCACCGAGGCGCAACGACTGGAAGATGCTTTGGATGTCCGGTAGGAGGAACTCGCCGTAGCGGGAATTGTCGAATATCAAGGCGAACGTGGACCGTATCGGCCGATCTTCACGGTAGAGAAGGGTCGGGGGGACCACCAGACCTGTCTCGTAAACATTGTGTTTCATGCCGGAGAAGCCACCGGGGACGATCCCCCCGATGTCCATCATGTGAGCGCGCAAAGTGAGCACGCTCACAAGCTCGTCGTCGAAGAAGATCGGACGCAGGAAGCACATGTCGTTCACGTGCGTCCCGTTTCGGTAAGGATCGTTGGAGATGAGGAGGTCACCGGGTCGGAGATTTTCAGCTCCGAA
Source organism: Acidimicrobiales bacterium (assembly GCA_049281195.1). GTDB lineage: Bacteria > Actinomycetota > Acidimicrobiia > Acidimicrobiales > CAVXTF01 > JBAPRR01. Next base: position 15,025 of record JBAPRR010000206.1, on the reverse strand, counting down.
CTCCTCGATCGAGTTGGCCACTGCGTCGCGCATCGATCCATAGAAGACTGCAAGGGTCTTGGCTACCGCAGGTAGTGCATAACCGAGTTGCGGACCGCCTGAGAGTGTCGCCGAGAAGTCGTTGAAATCCCTGATTATCGGGGAGAAGGCGGTGCCGAGCAGCTGACTGCATACGTGGTCGATGACGTACTCGAAGCGACTCCTCAAAACACTCGAGGTGAAACGATCGCACGAATACGTCTGCTTGAACTCCTCTGGATCGAGGTCACGTAGTTGACGTAGCGTCGTTGCGGACATTGGACCGCTTTCGACCTCAGTCTCAGGAAACGTATAGCTCACCCAAAGCTCCAACTTCTACATGTGCTTCCAGAGGAACAACCGTCGTCGCCATCTGCTCACGGACGATCGCGGGTCCTTCCAGACGATCTCCGGCACGAAGATCGTCGCGCCGGTATACGAGTGCGCGTCGCGGCTGTTCGTAGACGAATCTGAGTGTTGTCTCTCCAGATGCGGCGAGTGGATCGTCGTGGCGTTCTGGAACCTGGGTGAAGCGTAGCTTTTCCGATGGCACGACGATCTGCACCCTGAGCGTCACGGCCTCGACGGGAATCGATCTGAACGCGTTCCCATTGCGAAGGGCGTATTCCTTGTGGAAGTCGTCGATCATTTGGCGTATCTCTGCATCCCCGACAGGACCTGCGGGAGCGTCGATGAATGGCGTCTCCCAGCTCTGACCACGCAGACGGCCGTCGAAGGATCTCCTGATCTGGACTCCCTCTTCCGACACTTCGATCCGCTTGAGGAGTACGGATTCGAGGGCGTCGAAAGCGCTCTCGACCTGTTGGGGACTTGCCGGGTCTAAGACCCTGTAGAGCGACCGACTGTCGGAGTAGACCAGGTCGGTGCTCAGAAGGCCCAAAGCGCTGAAGAGGCCGGGCAACGGGGGGATGATTATCCGACGGAACTCCGATCTGCCGAGCAAAGATGGAAGCAGCATCGGGCCGGCGGCGCCATAGGCCAACAAGCTGTAATCACGCGGATCCACGCCATGACGGAGGCCGACGTTGTAAATGCCCTCGACAACATTGTTCAGACCGATCTCCCATGCCATCCGGACCCGCTGCTCTGTTCCGAGAGAGACGTCGAGAGAGTCGAAGGCCTTTTGCGCCAGGTCCATATCGAGGTGGATGGACCCACCCACGAACTCTTCGGGGTCGAGAAAGCCCATCAGTAGACAGGCATCTGTCAAAGTCGGGCTCGTACCACCCCTGCCGTAGCAAGCGGGGCCTGGCTGTGCGCCAGCGCTTTGTGGCCCCACCTCGATTTCACCGAGGGAATTGACCTTGACGATGCTGCCTCCGCCAGCCCCGAGCGTGGCGATATCTGTCGAAAGCGAGTTCACCACCATGTCGTGCTCTAGTTCGAAGGTGATGTTGCGGTAAGCCCGCCCTTCGGTCACCAGGCTTATGTCACAGCTCGTACCACCGACATCCGCGCAGAGCAGATTTGTGTCGCCGATCTGAGCGCCAAAGTGCTCGCTTGCTGCGGTGCCCGCGGCAGGTCCTGCGAAGACGATGCGGAAGGGCTGCTGCATGGCGAAGTCTGCTGTGATCAGGTTCGCCGCGGAGTCGGCGTAGTTGAGCAGACCTTCGAAGCCGAGAGACTCAAGGCCTTGAGTCAGACGTTCGGTGTACTCGCCATAGATGAGCTTCATGATGACGTCGATCACGACCGTCGAAGCCCGCGGGTACTCCTTGGCCAGACACGAGACCTCGCTCGATATTGAACAAGGCATTGAGGTGCCGAGCTCCTCGGTCACCAACTGCCGGATCCGTTCTTCGTGCGAACGGTTCGCGTACGAATGAAGCAGGCAGATGGCCACACCCTCCACACCAGACCTTTTGAGTACGGCAAGCTCGTGGCGGACTTGATCGTCGTTGACCGGTATCAGGGTTTCGCCGCCCGCTGACATCCGTTCCTCGACACCGCGGCGGAGATAGCGCGGAACGAGAGGACGAGCGACGTCGGAGAACTGTCGTCGCCACGACGGGTCCGTGCCTGCTTGACGCGGACGCCAGATGCGGCCGTGGTCGAGCACGTCGCGATGGCCGAGGGTGGTGAGGAAGGCAACCTTGGGAAGCCTGCGAGTGATTATCGAGTTCAGGCCGTGAGTGCTGGCGTGATTGAAGATCTTCGAACCTTCGACGCCGACGATTGCCGCGCCTTCGAGGACGGATTCGCAACCCTCCAGCCCCGCCGTCGGCACCTTGGCCGTCCTGATCACACCGTCGCGGACGCAAACCACGTCGGTGAAGGTCCCCCCTACGTCGACGCCGATCACAGGATCGATGGCGCGCTTTCCGCCAGGTCAGCCCTTGCCATGTCGCAGCAGACGGCCCGGAGTCGCGCCCGTGCACTTCCCATCGGAGAAGGTCTCCTCACCGTTGACGATGATCGAACGGTATCCCTTGGCGCGCTGGATTCGTCTCCACTCGTTGCCGGGCAGGTCATGGGAAACCTCACCGACCCAACTCGGGTCTATGTCGAGCTCCTCCATGTCGTAGACGACGACGTCGGCTCCTGCACCCTCGCGGAGAAATCCACGATGCTTGAAGCCTGCCGCATGCGCTGCGAGGGCGGAGATCCGGTAGTGAGCTTCCTCGAGGGTCACCTTTCCCTCATCGCGAACCAGCCAGCGAAGAATGTCGGTCGGCCAGGCCCCGCCAGTGAAGAACTTGGTGTGGGCGCCGCCGTCGGACACGCCGGGCAGGCAGTAGGGGTTCAACATCATCTCGGTCATGAAGTCGGCGTTCGAACCTTTGTCAGGACCGAGAAATTCGACATTCAGGTCACCGGCCAGGGTCAGATCCAGCATCACCTCGATGACGTGCTTGTTCTCTTCCTCGGCGATCTGGCCGACCGACTTGCCGACATACTTCTGCAGGTCCTGCTGCCGGTTCACGCCTTGGATGACTAGGGCTTCGACCTGTCCCCCGACGGCGGACTGGATCTGACGGAGACGCTTGTCCTCGGTGTCGTGTGCCGCGACGAGCTTCGCCCGCAAGTCTGGGTCCGACATCTTCGCCCGCTTCTCTTCCTTGTCACCGGTGGTGATGGCCCGCCACTCGGGCGACGTGTCGTAGAGGTTCCAGTGCTCGAGGGTGAAGGCGTAGCCGGCTCTCCCTATGGCGCATTGCCCATAGACCTGCAGACCCTTGTCCCAGCACCGTCCGAGCCACTCGATGGGTTCGCGGTGCACCGCAGGATTCCGCCGGGCGGGAAGAATCGTGTTCCAAAGCACCGGTCGACCGGAAACACCGGCCAGCTTTTCGATGAACGCCATGTCGGCTTCGCGATCGCCGGTGGACTCAGAGACCTGGATGAAACCCTCGTCACGGTCAGCGAGAACCTGTGCCAGCGCCAGAAGGTCTTCGTCGCACATGGTATCGGTGACCATCGGCGTCCCGTCGACATCCGACTGCACCGAGTTGGGACCGCGGCGCTGGTACGAGAAGCCCGCAAGACCGGCATCCATCCCTTCATTGAGCAGGCGCTGCATCTCCTGTTGCTCGGCCTTCGTCGCAGGCCGGGACTTGGCCGCTTCGAGACCCATGACATAGGTCACGAGGCAGACGAGAGGCATGTACTGCAGACAGTTGACGCCCTTCGGGATCCTGTCGAGATTGTCGAGGTACTCCGGCATCGTCTCCCAATCCCACACGGGGAGGACGCCTTCGCGGATCGAGTCGTAGGGAATCGCCTCTGTGCGCGTCATCGTGCGCATCGAACGCTCGACAAAATCCGGCTTGCAGGGTGCGAACCCGAAGCCACAGTTACCGAGGACGACGGAGGTAACGCCATGCCATCCGGAGATCGTGCAATACGGATCCCAGCGGATCTGGGCGTCGTAGTGGGTATGTAGGTCGACGAAACCGGGGGCGACAATCAGTCCATCGGCGTCGATCGTCTGTTCGGCGCCACCGTTGACCCGGCCCCCGATCTGAGCGATCTTGCCGTCTTTGATCCAGACGTCCCCCTTGAAGCGCGGGACCCGGGTCCCGTCTACAACGACGCCGCCTTTGATGTGGATGTCAAAGTCTTCCATCCGGCCTCCTCAAGGTTGCGATATCTTATCACGAGCGCTCAGATCTCACCAAGCCCCTTGATCGCGAAGTGCCTCGAGATCCTCTTCCGAAAATCCAGCATCTATCAGCACCTCGAGGGTGTGCGCTCCCAGCTCTGGCGAAGTCACGGCCGGTTCGATCGGGGTCTGCGAAAATCCGAGAGGAGTGACGGGAACAGCGAGGCTTCCCCACTCAGGATGTTCGAACGGACGCAGGTAGCCGTTCACCTTCACCTGCTCGGTCGCCGCCACTTGCGCGTAGTCGAGGACGGGGGCGAAACGCTCGCCCTCGGCGAGGAGTCGCTCGGTCCACTCCGCCGTCGTCCGTTTCAAGAAGATCGGCACCAAATCCTTGAACAGGTCGGCCGCATCCGCGCGAGGGATGATCGCCGGCTTGAAGCGAGGATCATCTCCGAGGTCTTCACGTTCGACTGCTCTCCAGAACCCGGGTCGCAGCGAGCGCGGTACCCCGACGACGGCTATCCAGCCATCGGATGTTTCAAATATCCGATAGATGCCGGGCAGAAGTGGATGTCCGTAGTTCGCTCTTCCCGGCACCACGCCCGTCATCGCGTAGTGCGTGTACTCGGCCGCTTGAGCCCAGATCTGCGAACCGACGAGCGACACGTCCACACGCTGTCCGACACCGTCACGCTCGGTGACGCGCAGTGCCGCAAGAATTCCGATTACGAGGTTCTGCGACGACTCGTGATCGGCAATCGCCACGCCGACGGGAGTCGGATCACCGCCGTCCACACCGGTGGTCGAGATTAGACCGCCGGCTGCTTGCGCTGCCAGGTCGGTCGCCTCGCGCTCAGCGTCGGGCCCCAAGGGGCCGTATCCAGATCCGCACGCGTAGACGATCCTCGGGTTGATGGCTGAAACGGCGTCGTACCCTAGGCCCCAGGCCTCGAGCGTTCCGATCTTGAAGTTCGACACCATCACGTCTGCGGTCTCGGCGAGCTTCAGCATGGCCTTGCGGCCACCCTCTGTCCTCAGGTCCAAAGTGACCGACCGCTTCCCGCGATTGAGCGCGTAGAACCACGCGGACCTTGGATCATCAGGGTTGTTCGGAACAGAGCGGTTAGTGTCACCGATGCCGGGAATCTCGACCTTGATCACGTCGGCCCCGAAGTCCGCGAGAACCTGGCAGGCCTTCGGTCCTTGAACGGCCACTCCGACGTCGAGGACCCTGACGCCGGCAAGAATGTTGTCGGTCACGCTGGCTTCGTCGCGAGACTGGGAGAAGCGACCGAAGAGCGCTCCTGTTCTGTGAACCGGTACGCGCTCACGTCGAAGTGCTCGAGGCTGTCCCACATGTTCTTCATGCTGCCTGGAAACAGCGCATGGTTGCGCCCACTTGCGTCGATATAGGGACTTGTGCAACCGCCGATGGCCTTGTTGTGCACGGTGTGGGAGAGAACCTCGTCGGCTTCTGCCTTCCACGCCAACTCTTTCTCCTCGCGTACCTCGAGCGATTCGATGCGCATCTCAGTGAAACTCGAGAGCATTCCTCGCAGGTATCGCAGTTGGGCTTCCGTGCCCACGAACTGAGACGCCGTCGCGGCGTTCGGTCCCCATACGAGCGCCATGTTGGGAAAACCGTGGACGGTCGTTCCGAGGTATGCGTGCGCTCCTTCTTTCCACACTTCCGACAAGCGCTTGCCTCCCCTCCCTGTCACAAGGGCCGGAACGGGTCCGGCTCCGAACCGGAAACCGGTGGCGCACACGATCGTGTCGACCTGGTGGCGTACTCCGTCGGAGCCTGCGATCCAGTCGGGGCCTGCTCCGACCGCGGCTGACGCGCAGAGCTCCACGTTCGGTTGCATCAGTGCCGGATAGAAGGTGTTCGAGTACAACACGCGCCGGCAACCCTGGATGTATGTGGGGGTCAGCGCATCGCGCATCGGTCCCTCGGGTACCGATCTGGTCAAGTTCCACCGGGGTACGGACTGCAGGCGCTTCGACAGGTCGGGCTTGTACAGGCGGGCGAAAGTCAATTCGGTGAACGCCCAGACGACCTTGCGAAGTGTTCGCTGAGTTCCAGGAAAACGGGCGAAGACGCTCCGGGTTACCGACGAATGATTCCAGTTGGGTTTGGGCCAGACCCATTGCGGTGTGCGTTGGAAGACGACCAGTCTGTTCGCTTCCTTGGCGAGCTCAGGAACGGCTTGGACTGCCGAGGCTCCCGTCCCGATCACCGCGATGCGCTCACCTTTGTAGTCGTAACCCTCGGGCCATTTGGCGCTGTGAAAGATCTTGCCCTCGAATGTGTCGAGGCCATCGATCTCAGGGAGCCGGCTGGCATGAAGGCTCCCGACCGCCAAGATCAAGATGCGCGACCTGAAGCTTCCTTTAGTCGTCTTAACCAGCCACCTGCTGGCATCTTCATCCCACGATGCCGAGAGCATCTCCGTGGAAACTCGCGCCCTCGCTGCCACTCCCGATTCGGCGGCCATGTCGAGCAGGTACTGCCGAATCTCCGACTGCGGTGCAAAAAAACGGGACCAGTTCGGATTCGGGCGGAATCCGAAGGAATAAAGAACGGAGGGCACGTCACAGACACAACCGGGATAGATGTTGTGATGCCAGACGCCGCCGAGACCGTCCGCCTTTTCGATGAGCACGAATTTCTTCATGCCTGCGTTCATGAGTGTGATTCCGGCACCGATACCACCGAGGCCGCCACCGACGACTACGGCGTCGAAGTCCTCATACGAACCGTTCGTGTGAACATCAGCTGAGCTCACTTGCCACCCCTCGAATTACGATCGGAAATCTGCATCTCATGACTTGTCAGGATCTTCCCTGTCGAACATCCCCTCTACTCGACCTTCACTCGCCAACACTTTTTTCTTCGCCCTGTGCGTGTCGGTCTTGGGCAGCTCGCTTAGGACCCGCACGAAGCGTGGCACCTGAAAAGAGGCCATGTTCTGGGCGCAGAATTCGACCAGGTCCACAGGGTCGATGGTCACGCCGGGATGAGCAACGACCGCGACTGCGACCTCGTCTTCACCCATCTCCGAAGGGATCCCGTAAGCCGCGGCTTCGATGACGGACGGATGTCGCTCCACGACCGCCTCCACCTCGACAGACGAGATGTTCTCGCCCCTACGTCGGATGAAATGGTCACCCCGGTCGACGAACCACAAAAAACCTTCCGGGTCCTTGTACACGCGGTCACCCGTGTGCAGCCAACCGCCTGCGATCTTGGCAACGGATGCTTCGTCGTTCTTGTAGTAGCTCACCCTTGCCGAGCCACCGAGTGGACGGGTCACCAGTTCACCAATTTCGTTCGGATCGCACTCTGTGTCGTCCTCGCGAACGACCTTGGCTTCCGCGTTCACTGGCTTTCCGATCGAGCCGAGCGGTGCGTCCGGGCCTGCGATGGTAAGGGCGCCTTCTGCGGTGCCGTAACACTCGACGAGCTTGACCCCGAAACGCTCCTCGAACGGCCTCCATAGATCTTTCGGGCATGCACCGGAGATGACGAGGCGGCAGGGGTTGGCGGCGTCGTCGGCTCTGGGTGGTTGCTTGTAGAGAATCGGCATCATCGCACCGAGGGCGTTGAAGACCGTCGCCCCCGCAGCTCGAACCTCATCCCAGTGGCGCGATGCGCTGAATCGGCGTCCCACGCTGAGCGGCAAGCCCATTTTGAAGGCGCCCCAGAAGCTTATGATCGCGGCGTTGGCGTGGAACAGCGGCAGCGAGGTGAAGATCCTGTCGGTATCCTCGACTCCCACGGCCTTCAGGATGAACCGGCCGGCCGAGCAGCGGGCATGGTCGATCTCTATGCCCTTCGGCTTGCCCGTGGTGCCTGACGTGTACATGACCATCATCGGGTCGCCGCCCTTCAGCTCGACACCCGGGTCGCCAGCGTCTCCGATCAATGCCGGTCCATCGCCTGTGGCTAGGAGTACCTCATGCACCTCGGGTAGTCGGGCACAGACTGCTGCCACCTGGTCGGCAACTTCGGGCGCCGAGATCACAAGCGTTGAACCCGAGTGCTCCAAAAGATCAGCGAGCCCATCGCCTTTTAGTGATGGATTGACGGGCACGAAAACGATCCCGGCGCGGGCAGCTCCCAACCATGACAGGACGTAGTCCAAGGAGTTGCCCAGTACGGCGGCCACATGATCGCCCTGACGCAGCCCTCGTGCGCGGAGAGCGTTGGCGGCCCGCTGGGTGGCCACGTCGATCTCCTCGAAGCTCATCGTCACACCGTCAATGGTGAGAAACGGTCTGTCTCCGTATCGGTCGGCCGCAGCCCTCAAGTGGTAGCCCACGTTGTTACGGTCACCGTCGAGCATGGGCGCCCTCTCAGGGCCTTACAAGGATGTGGACCGTCTCGGCCGCTACATCGCCGCCGACGTAGCCTCCGCCGCACTGGGCGAGCGCCACGCGTGCCGACTCGACCTGCCTGTCGCCACACTCTCCACGCAACTGCCAGCTGAGCTCGGCGATCTGGGCCAAGCCGGTGGCGGCGATCGGGTGCCCTCTCGAGACAAGGCCTCCTGAGGTATTGACCGGACACACACCTCCGAGGTCGGTGGCTCCGGTGTCCACCAGCTTTCCCGAGCCGCCTGGCTCGCACAGACCCAGGCTTTCGTAAAGGAGCATTTCCGCAGGCGAAGTGGCATCGTGCACTTCGGCGACGTCCAAGTCGCCCGCGCCGATACCTGCCTGCTCATAGGCGGCCCGAATGGCTCTTTCTTCCGCCGCGTCGCCCGTTTTCTCGGGCACCGATGCACTGGTCAGCACAGAGGCGACTATCCGCGGGCGGCTGCCCAGACCACGAGAACGAGCGAAGTCCTCCGAGACGATCAGCGCAGCTGCAGCGCCGTCACCTATCGGGGAGCACATCATGACAGTGAGCGGCGACGCCACCACCTTGTCGTTCAGTACCTGCTCCACAGTTACCGGGGTGCGGAACTGGGCGTAGGGATTGAGCGAGCCGAACTTGTGGCTCTTCACCGAGACGGCGGCCATCTGCTCGGCGGTTGTGCCGTAAGCCTCCATATGACGGCGGATCCTTGCGGCGTAGATATCCATGAAGACCGACCCCTTCACACGCTTGGAGCCGGTACCTCCCTCATCGGATGCGTCGCGTTTCTCATCAACTGGCTCGGTGCTCGAGCGCCTCTGCCGTCGTAGCTCCACATCGACGCCGGAACCGAACGCTGCCATCGTCACTCTGCGCTCGGGATGGGTGAGCTTCTCCATCCCGAGAGCCAAAACGATATCCGCCTGGCCGGCCTTGATCGCCTGAACACCGAGGAACAACGCGCTCGAACCACTTGCACAGGCGTTTTCGACATTGAGAATCGGGATCCCGCCGATCCCGAGCGGCTGTAGCGCGACCTGACCGGCTATGCACTCCTGACCGGTGATCAAACCACCCACGGCATTAGCGACGAAGGCGAATTGGATCTCCCCTGGGCCGATGCCGGCGTCCTGCATGCAGTTGCTCACTGCTTCGGCTGCGAGGCTTTTGAGCCCACGATCGGGATACTTGCCGAAGGGGACCAGTCCTACGCCCGCCACTACTGGGCTCACGTCACGATATTATATCGGAACTTCGCCAGTGGCTACAAGATCGCCCCGATCAGTGAGGCGCCTTGGGCTCTGCCCAGAATCCTGTGTCGGTGAAGTGCTCGACGAGCAGCGATCCTGCCTCGAGAACGTGGGCGGAGGCTGCCTTCCTGGCTCGTTCAGGCGCCCGGTCGCGGATCGCTTCGATGATGGCCACATGTCCCGTCGTCGAAACGCCCCGCCATTCAGGTACGAGTGCATAGAAGTGCTCAGGAATGAGCCGGACCGTGCTCGAGAGAAGTCGGATGATCCGCGGCGATGCAGATGCACGGTTGATTGCCCGGTGGAAGCGATAGTTGAGTACCTCGAGTTGCTCGGGACGCGCCGTGGTGCCCGAGGCCAGCCAAGCGCTTTGTATCTCCTCGAGCTCGGTGAGCAACTCGGTTCGATCTTGTCGACAGGCTCTGGCTGTCAGCTCGCCGGCGAGGGTTGCATGAGCCCAATAGATGTCTTCGATGTCACTGCGCGTCATCGGGGTGACCCGAAATGCTCTGTTCGGCTCCATGTCGACGAAGCCCTCGTGGGATAGGCGTAGCAGTGCCTCGCGCACCGGCATCGTGCTCACACCGAGCCGCTTTGCGAGCTCATCATGGGTGAGGTGTTGACCGGACCGGAATTCCCCCGTAAGGATCATGTGACGGAGCGACTCGGTTACCTGGTCGGCGAGGCTCACCCGCACGATTGACCGCCGATCCGGTTCAGCCATCCAGGTCAGCTCCTAAGTCATTTGCCATTTGATCACCCTCCTGGGAAATCCCGCTCCGAAGATATGATATCGATGGCTTCCGGAATTCCTTTACCCTGTCGTCAGTCGCGGGGTCGTCTCACTTTTCTGTCGAACTCGAATTCAGCGGATTCGATCACCTTTCGAACGCCGGCTACGAGCTCCTCTGTGGTTGTCCCTGTCGGAAAGATGGCCGCAACCCCCATCTCTTCGAGCACCTTGTGATCCGATGCGGGAATCACTCCGCCGATGACCACCTTGACATCCTCACAGCCGACGGCTGCTAGTGCTGCGATCGTCTTTCGTGCGAGGCCGACGTGAGCACCCGAAAGAAGCGAGAGGCCGACAACGTCGACATCCTCTTCGAGAGCGGTCTGGGCAATTACTTCGACGCTCTGTCGGATGCCCGCATAAATCACCTCGAAGCCGGCGTCCCGGAGGGCACGTGCGACGATCTTGGCGCCCCTGTCATGACCGTCCAAGCCAGGCTTGGCGATCAGTACCCTCGACGGCATCAGATCACCACGGGTTGTTGGTACTCGCCCCAGACGTCACGCAACTCCCGGGTGATCTCACCGACGGTGGCATAGGCCTCGACTGCGTCGACAAGGCGCGGCATCAGGTTGCAGTCGGCCACCATTGCATCGGCCTTCAGCGCACGCAGCGCGGAAGAAGCGGCGCGAGAGTCGCGCATGCGTCGCACCTCGCGAACCCTCTCCTTCTGTAGCTCAAGATCTTCCTCGTTGAGCCCATACACCTCCATGTCGGGCATCTTCTCCTCGTCTTTGAACACACTCACGCCGACGATTGCGCGCCCTCCCGTTTCGAGTAGACGTTGGTTCTTCCAGGCTTCGTCGGCGATAAGACCCTGCACGTAGCCGTCTTGGATCGCCTTTACCATCCCGCCTTTGTGCTCGATGTCTTCCATTATCTGAATGACGCCCTCTTCAGTCTGGTCGGTAAGCGCCTCGACGAACCACGATCCGCCGAGTGGGTCGACTGTGTTCGCGACACCCGTCTCGTAGGCCAGGATCTGCTGGGTTCGAAGGGCCTCCATCGCAGAGCCTTCGCTCGGGAGTGCAAAGGGTTCGTCCCAGGCCGCGGTGAACATCGACTGAACTCCGCCTAGTACCGAAGCGAGGGCCTGGTAGGCAACGCGGATGGCGTTGTTCCTCGGCTGAAGAGCTTGCAGGGTCGAGCCTCCCGCTACGCAGCCGGCCCTGAACATGCACGAGGACTCGCGCTCTGCACCCCAGCGTTCCTTCACGAGATGAGCCCAACGCCGCCGGCCAGCGCGGTACTTCGCGATCTCCTCGAAAAAGTCGTTGTGTGTATAGAAGAAGAAGGAAATCTGCGGCGCGAAGTCGTCGATATTCATCCTTCCTCGTGCCAGTACCGCGTCGACGTATGAGACGGCGTCCGAAAGAGTGAAGGCGAGCTCTTGAATCGCAGTAGCACCGGCGTCTCGGAAGTGGGCTCCGGCAACCGAGATAGCGTTGTAACGCGGCATGTTCTCAGCGCAGAACTCAATGGTGTCGACTATGAGACGGATGGAGGGTTCGGGCGGCCAGATCCATGTTCCCCGCGCCACGTACTCCTTCAAAATGTCGTTTTGAATCGTCCCACGCAAGCGGTCGAGCGGTACTCCCTGCTTTCTGGCCACGGCCGCATAGAAGGCGAGCATGATGGCGGCCGAGCCGTTTATTGTCCACGAGGTGGAAACCTGATCAAGCGGGATCCCGCTGAACATGGTCTCGGCATCCGCCAAAGAGTCGAGGGCCACACCAACTCGACCGACCTCTTCTTCGACCTCGGGATCGTCCGAGTCGAAACCGATCTGGGTCGGCAAGTCGAGTGCTACTGATAATCCCGTCGCTCCGCTTCCGAGCAGAAGCTTGAACCGCTCGTTCGTCATGTCAGCGGTCCCGAATCCGCTGTACTGGCGGATGGTCCACTTTTTTCCCCGATAACCGGTCTCGAAATTGCCTCGCGTAAAAGGAAATTTGCCAGGTTCACCGACTGCTTCGGGGTCAACCGGATGGCTGGTTGGCCCGTAAAGCGGGCTTACAGGGATACCAGCAACGGTCGTTATTTCTATGTCATCGGTTGCCATCCAAGGCTCCATTCTTCGATGGCAGAGTCGCGTTGCGGCCAGTGGCTTTGTTATCCGAGAAAATCGACTCGGCTGCCCGCCAGTGTTCGTCGTCCACCCAGAGCTCTGCGAAGCGGTCCACTGCGTCTTGCGTGTCGGCTTGGCTCAAGCGCCTTCGCCCGGCACTGGCGACGTGCTTTACGGCCCCTGACGCCGATCGGGGCGCCTTTGCAATCCTGCTCGCCAATTCCGTAACCGTCGACTCGAATTCGGCTCTTTCGACCAAAACCTCGACCAATCCCCAATCCGCCGCCGTAGTAGCGGTGATCCGCGACCCGGTAGTTGTGAGGTACATGGCCCGTCCATAGCCAACCAGCTCGCAGAGGCGTTCGAGACCACCCCACGCAGGCATGATCGCCAGGTCGATCTGGTTGAAAGCTAGGTGAACGTCACTGGCCGCCACGCGGAAGTCGCATGCCATCGCCACCTCGCATCCGCCCCCGAAAGCCGAGCCGTTGATTGCGGCGATGACCGGGACGGAAAGACGCGCCAAACGGTCGAGCACGTCGCGCATCTGCAATGCCATGGAAGATGCTTCTTCGGCTGATCTGATCGCGGCCAGCTCTTTGAGGTCCCCGCCCGACACGAAAACCCGGTTCCCGCCCCCACGAACGACGAGGACGCGGGCGTCGCTGTGCTCGACCTCTTCAACCGCTGCTCGGAATTCCTCGATCGTCGCTCTATTGATCGCGTTCATCGCCTCGGGCCGGTCTATCAACATCACTGCCACCGAGCCGTAGCGGTCGAGCGTCACCCCTGCCATCGATGCCGGCCTAACTATCGATTCTCTGCAAAAGCGTCCCCGTACCCAGTCCGCCGCCACAGCACATGGACACCAGGGCGATCTCGGAGTCGCTCCTCTCGAGCTCGTGCAACGCCGTGGTGATCAGTCGCGTTCCGGTCGAACCTAGAGCGTGACCGAGGGCAATCGCCCCACCGTTCGGATTGACTCGCTCCATGTCTGGAGAGACCTCGCGGCTCCATGCGAGCACGACCGACGCGAACGCCTCGTTGATCTCGAACACATCAATGTCCGCGATACTCAACCCGTTGCGCTTCAAGAGGCGCTCGGTAGCATCGATCGGCCCTGTCAGCATGAGCGTCGGATCGACACCGACCAAACAGTGGTCGACCAAGCGGGCCCTCGCCCGCAAACCGAGCTCGTCCGCACGCGCCCGGCTCATCATCAATACGGCCGACGATTGATCACCGAGTTGCGAAGACGTCCCAGCTGTGTGATAGCCGTCAGGCTGCCCGCTCAACGGCTTTAGAGCCGCCAGGGCTTCCATCGATGTCTGGCGCATCGTCTCGTCGCGCTCCAGTAACCCGAAGTCCGCGGTCGGCTTGCCCTCATCGTCCCAGACGGGGAAGGCAGTCGGAATCACCTCCGCGTCGTAGCGGCCCTCGGACCAGGCCCGAGCGGCGCGGACCTGGCTGGATAACCCGAGAGCGTCGCACTCTTCTCGTGAGATGCCCCATTTTTTGGCGATCCTCTCGCCGGCCTCGAATTGACTGATGAATTCGTAGCGAGCGAAGTAGCTCTTCGTCAGCGCCCGTCCGGGGCCGGCCTTGGTCGCGGCGTTGATGGGCACAAGATTCAGGTTCTCGACGCCGCAGGCCACGGCGACGTCTATCGCCCCGGATGCGATCAAGGAGGCTGCGATCGAAGAGGCCTGCTGCGACGAACCGCACTGAGAATCTACGGTGGTGGCCGGAACCGAGAGCGGAAGGCCGGCTGCGAGCCACGCGGTTCGGCCGATGTTGAAAGACTGTGCGCCACTCTGCGAGATACATCCAGCCACGACCTGGTCTACCTGGGCCGGATCGATGCCGGAGCGTTCGATCACAGCCGTTTGGACTACACCAAGAAGATCGGCTGAATGAACGTTGGCGAGCGAGCCCTTTTTCTTACCGGTCGGCGTCCGCACCGCTTCTACCAGCACTACTTCGCGTTCCAAGAGGCACCCCCTGTCCGCGATTCACGATATCATATCGCACATCCGGCTCGATAATTTATCTGAACGGAAGTCAGGCTAACCCGGAAGTCGAGAAGTGGCCTCTAGACGTCGAACATCATCACGCCGCGGACGCCCTCTCCCCGGGCGAGCGAGCCAATGGCCTCGCCTAGCTCATCGGGTGTGTAGTGGGCGGTGACGAGATCATCGAGCAGGAGCTTTCCTGTGGCGTAAAAGTCGAGCCAATGCGGGATGTCCACCCTGAACCGGTTGGAGCCCATGCGCGAACCCTGGATGCGTCGCTCACTTTGGAGGGCGCTGCCGGAAAGGATGATGTCCTCGCCCATCACCACGCCAACAATCGTGCAAAGCCCGCCCTCGGCCAGCATGCCGAACGCTTCCTGGCTCGTGGCGGCGCTGCCAACCGCCTCGAAAGAGAAATCCACTCCCCCGTTGCTCAGGGCTATGACGCGATCGAC
>JBAPRR010000205.1:0-2317 GCA_049281195.1 Acidimicrobiales bacterium | reverse complement strand
ATCCTCGACGCTGTCTGAGCTGGTCAGGACGGAAGGGCGGGCGCATTCGTTCGTGTCACCATTTCTGAATGAATCAATCGAACTCACTGGCCACGAGTTCGATACCCACGCTCAGCCCCATGGAAATACAAGCGATTGCCTCGTCAAAAAGACAAGACCCGCGGAAGCCCAAAAGACGGCAGGACGTCGTTTCCGAATACCGTCATCGCCGATATGAGACCTCCAGACAATGTCAACACAGCGATACCACTCGCGTGGTACAGACCAGTTTGGGGATCACGAACGTAGGAAGCGAGTCCGGGCTGGCCATTCGCTCGGGTCGGGACAATCCGCATCGAAGGTCCGGGGCGCAACCACGTCTTGCCGAAGTAGCGTCCCGCGTCCTCGCGACCTTCGAGCTCCCCAGGCACCGGCGGCATGGTGACCGAAACGTCTTCGGTTAAGAGTGCGAGGAGCTCGTCCACGTTTCCGGTTTCGAATGCAGCGGTGACGCGGCCGACGATCTCTTGTTCAGCTCCGGAGTTGGGCGCAGGGGGAGGCTCGCGATCCATCGTGTTGGCGAGGCGATCGTGCAAAGCCACTCGAGCGCGTTTGAGGGCGCTTTCCACTGATGCTTCCGATGCATCAATCATCTCGGCGGCTTCGCTGGCTCGGTAGCCGAGGACGTCGCGAAGCACTAGCGCCACACGCTGTCGAGGTGGAAGGAGCTGAAGGACTGTGATGAATGCCAGCGACACCGACTCCCTCGTTTCGTACCGAGAATCGGGTCCGGGGCGGTCGTCGGGCAGCCCGTCAAGGAGAATGTCGGGGTACGGCTCGAGCCAGACAACTTCACCCACTCGAGTCGGCTTGGGGAGAGCGCTGTTAAGCGAAGAAACCACTTCGGGCCGTCGGCTGGCGGCGCGCAGCATGTTCAGGCAACGGTTCGTAGCGATGCGGTAGAGCCAGGTCCTGATGGAGGCCCGCTCCTCGAAGTTCGCCAGCGCTTGCCATGCGCCGAGAAAGGTCTCCTGGAGGGCGTCCTCGGCGTCCTGTGTCGAACCCAAGATCCGATAGCAGTGCAGCTGTAACTCTTGTCGGTACCCATCGGTTAGCTGCGCGAACGCCTGCTGGTCCCCGGACCTGGCGCGACTGAGAAGTTGCATGCTCACTGCTCCATTCTCCTATCACCAGGCTCCCTCCGATCCCACTACATATACAGACACCGCCGGACCGAGAAACTTGTCACTCCGGAGCGACCAATTCTCCTTCGATCCGGTGTCGGTATTAGGAGAGGTGCGGTACGGGTCGGTCCAGCGGCCCTACGACGGATTGCTTGCGCACCCGAATGCCTCAATCCAAAGGAGTAAGACCGTGCCAGAGGTTTGTCATCGAGCAGGAATCGCGGCCCCACGACAACGCGGCGTGCCGGGAGGTCGCGACCAAGGGCGGACTCGTCGAGTTCTGGACACCGGCAGAAGGCGAACCGAAATTGGGCGGCAGATTGAACTTCCTGTTCGACGGCGGCGTGGCGGAACAAACGGAGCGATGAAGAAATGAAGCCGCGACTCTCTGGCAAAACTCGGCTGTTCCTCGCCGGGAACACCCTATCGATGTTCGGCACCGGCTTGGTTTTGCCGTGGATGGTCATCTATTTTCATGAGGCGCGGGGGATTGCGCTACCCGAGGTCGGAGCACTGATGGCGGCGGGTGCTGCGGCCGGCTTAATGGTCGGGTTGGCGGGTGGTGCGCTGATGGACCGGGTGGGCGCCCGGCCGGTGCTTGGCATGATCCTGCTAGGCCAGGTCGTTGACGCGGTGGCGCTCGCCGGGGCTCACAGCACGCTGACAGCATTGCCGGCAGTCCTTATCTACGGGGCGACGTGGACACCGATGATCGGCGCGATCTCGACGATGCTCAATGGGCTAACCCATGACCCAGCACTACAGCAGCGCGCCTTCGCGGTGAACTTTGCGTCCCAGAACATGGCACTTGGTATCGGCGCCGCTGTCGCCGGGGTCGTCGTCAGAACTCATGATCCCGGAACCTTCCAGGTGCTCTTCCTTGCCAACGGCCTCTCTAGTCTTCTTTTCGCGGTCCTGCTTCCCGCGCTGCCGAACCTTCACCGAACCAGGGCAGTTGATGAAGTCCGGGTCGGGTACCGCTATGTCCTGAGCCACCGCGGGCTCCGTCTGATGATTCTGGCCTCGCTGTTGCTCGGCTTCATCGGCCCCGGGTCGTTCGATACCGGGGTGCCGGCTTTCGCGTCGGTGGCGGCCCACATCTCGTTCCACGCGATCGCGCTGTCCTTCACCATCAATACCGCCGTCATCGTGGC
>JBAPRR010000204.1:0-1505 GCA_049281195.1 Acidimicrobiales bacterium | reverse complement strand
GTATCAGAATCGTTCCCTTCTCCTGATAGAACAAGTAACTACTCCAAGGCCAGTCGTCCGGTTGCTCGACCAATCCTCGTTTCACGGGATTCAAATGCATATACACAAGTTTTTCGACTTTCTTCTTTTTGGTCCGGACGTTGAAATCGTAGAAACGCGTCAGCCAGAAGCTGTGGTCCTTGCCGTCCGCAGTTCCTTCTCGTACCAATCGTGAGACGCGCTGCTTGAGCATCTGCATCACCGTCGATGGCGTGCCCACCGTGGGTTCGCTGATCAGGAAATGGACGTGTTCGGGCATGACCACGTACCCCACCAGTTTGAACACGAATCGGTACCTGACCTGGTCGAGAACTTCGACAAAGATGTTTCTCGCGCGGGCCGTGCCCAGAAGAGGCAAACGGCGATAGCAGCTGCACGTGATAAAGTGCAGATCGTTGGTTCCGTAGATGCGTTTGAGTCCGAGTGGCATCGCGCAAGATCAAAAGCCCCACCCTCACAAACCGAGGATGGGGCACCCGGAAAACCTTCTTAGGGCGCCAAGCGTTGCGCGATAGTATCGCGCGGTGCCATGGTCACGTGCAAACTACTCGCCCCGGAAACTGAGCGAAGCCGCGGTGACTCCGAGGCGGGGTCATCTGGTAGGATGATTTGCTCGCGTGTCCGCGCGGGTGACGCAACCAAATCTGATAATGAGGTGACGTGGCGTTGGCGCAATCGCGTTCATCGAAGGGCAAGCCGCCCGCGAAATCACGCGGCGGGAAGAAATTGAAGATTGGGCTGATTGGATTTGGGACCGTGGGCAGGTCCGTGGCGAAGATTCTCGCCGCGGACGCTAGCGGGCCGCTGGTGCTGACGCACATCTGCAACCGGAACATCGAGAAGAAGAAGATTGCGGGGCTGCCTTCGCAGATTCGATGGACTTCCGATCCCGATGAGGTGATCGGGTCGGACGTGGACGTGGTCGTCGAGCTGGTGGGCGGGCTCGAGCCGGCGGGCGAATGGGTGCGCAAGGCGCTGCGCAAGCGGAAGTCGGTGGTGACGGCGAACAAGGTGCTGATTTCGGAGGCGGGGCCGGAGCTGGTCGATCTGGCGCGGAAGGCGGGCAAGCGGCTGGAATTCGGCGCGTCGGTGGCGGGAGGAATTCCGGCGATCATCGGAATCCAGGAAGGGCTGGCGGGCGACCGTCTTTACAAGATCGCGGGAATCTTGAACGGCACGTGCAATTTCATCCTGACGAAAATGGAAGCGACGGGCGCGAGCTTCAGCGCGGCGCTGAAGGAAGCGCAGGAGCTGGGCTACGCGGAGGCCGATCCCACGGCGGACGTGGACGGGATCGACGCGCGGGCAAAACTTGTGATCCTGACGCAAGCGGGGCTGCGACTGCGGGTACGCAGCGAGCAGATCGCGGCGCGGTCGATTGCGCCGATCGAATCGGCGGACTTCATGTACGCGCGGGAGCTGGATTGCACGATCCGGCAGATTTCGGTGGCGCTGAAGGATACGAC
>JBAPRR010000203.1:0-2002 GCA_049281195.1 Acidimicrobiales bacterium | reverse complement strand
AAGCTCTGGAGATGGGAGCACCTTTAGGATTCATGCGGCTCTCGGGCCGGGCGACGTTGGCCAGCCTGGAGCATTTCTCCCAAACGGCCGTCTCGTATCCAAGCGTTGAGGAGCGTGACGGACCGTGGCGGTCTCTCGTGTGTCACGAGCCCGTGGGGGTGGTTGCCACAATCTCCCCATGGAATGGCCCGTTCGCCATGTCTGTCGGGAAATCCGCCACGGCGATGCTCGCCGGCTGCGTTGTCGTCGACAAGCCCTCCGCGGAGACTCCCTTCGACGCCATGCCGTGGGCGGAAGCCCTGTCCGAGGCCGGCCTACCCAGTGGTGTGTACAACCTCATACCCGGTGGCACCGCCGCCGGAGCGCACCTGGTTCAGCATCCTCTGGTGGACATGGTCTCCTTCACCGGCGGCACCGTGGCCGGCCGCAAGATCGGAGCGGTAGCCGGGCAGCACCTGAAACGGGTAGTCCTCGAACTCGGAGGAAAATCGGCCGCGATCGTCCTCGACGATGCCGATCTTGATACCGTCGTTACATCCGTCGGCGCAAGCTTGTTTCCGAACTGCGGGCAAGTTTGCAGTGGTCTCACCCGCGTGATCGTGCCATCCCATCTTGTCGATGACGTCCTCGCCAGGTTGGTCGAGTATTCGGATCAGATCGTCGTCGGGGATCCCCTGGCAAGCGGCACGATAATGGGGCCCCTCGCATCGCTTCGACAGTATGAGCGGGTCCGGTCCTTTATTGACTCAGGACGCGCAGAAGGCGCTGTCCTTGCCAGCGGTGGTGGTCGACCGGAGCATCTCGATGTCGGCTACTACCTCGCGCCGACGATATTCACTCAGGTGACCAACGAGATGACCATCGGTCGCGAAGAGATCTTCGGACCGGTTGTCTCAGTCATCGCCCACGACGGCGACGAGGACGCTTTGCGCAAGGCGAATGACTCTGCTTATGGACTCAACGGAGCCGTGTTCAGCGGGGATCACGAACGCGCGACTGCCCTCGCCCGCGGCCTGTGGGCGGGCAGCGTGACCATCAACGCCTACACCTCGAATTTCGAGGCCCCTAGGACCGGATTGAACGACTCGGGTCTCGGTGCCCGCGGCGGCATAGAAGGTTTTAACGAGCACCGGATATCTCGCACCATCAACCTGGAACCCGGAGAAGGCGCGTACACGCCGGGGAACCTCATCGGCACCGCTTCAGATGTTCCCGAACGATGATCCACCTCAATCCGTCGGACCTCGGCCGTGATGTCGCTGGTCGACGTTTGATCCGGACCGGGCGGCACATATGGCGGCACACCGTTGACTGAGGGGGCGGCCAGCCTCTTGTCTGGGAAGGTCGTTGCCGTCACCGGAGCCGGAAGCGGAATCGGACGGTCATGCGCACTCCAAGCGGCGCGGTCCGGTGCAGCGGTGGTTGTGAACGACATCGACAGCGTCGCGCTCGACGAGGTCATTGATCAGGTC
Source organism: Acidimicrobiales bacterium (assembly GCA_049281195.1). Taxonomy (GTDB): domain Bacteria; phylum Actinomycetota; class Acidimicrobiia; order Acidimicrobiales; family CAVXTF01; genus JBAPRR01. Next base: position 530 of record JBAPRR010000203.1, on the reverse strand, counting down.
CGCAACTCCGGAGGGCAAGCCACGGTGGCCCCAGGATCCATCGCAGAGTTCGAGACCTCTGACCGAATCATCGACTGCTGCCTAACTCAGTACGGCCACGTCGACGGGATCGTTTCCTGCGCCGGAATCTTTCCGGTCGGGGTGCCTTGGGAACAGGACGAGGCGGATATCCGACGGGCAATCGAGGTGAATCTCCTCGGTAGCATTTTCTTCGGAGCAAGCGCCATCGAGGCGATGGCGCAGGCCGGAAAAGGGGCGGTCATCTACGTCACTTCGGCCAGCCAGATGGGCCATCCGGATATGAGCGTCTACGGTGCAACAAAAGGCGGAATCGCGGCGCTCACCTACTGCCAATCGAAGGATCTCGTCGACTCGAACATCAGGGTAAATGCCGTTTCGCCCACCGCAAAGACGAAGATGAGCGACGCTTACTCCATTCGCCGAACGGGACAGCCACTCCCAGAGGACACGCCCGGTCCGGAGACGAACGCACCCTTGTTCATCTTTCTCCTCAGTGACCTGTCCCAGGG
>JBAPRR010000202.1:0-3641 GCA_049281195.1 Acidimicrobiales bacterium | reverse complement strand
GCGTTCGAGGCCACCACTTTTCTCGACGACGCCGAACGGACCACCGTCCGCGAAGTCCTCGACGCCTTCATTGCCCGCCACAACGCCCGACACGCCGAGGACCGGCCGCGCCAGCCCAGACCCGCAGACCCGGCGACCTGAACGGCACCGTCGCCAACGTCGCCGCCTCTCGAGGCGAACGTGATCGGCCGGCACCACCACGAGTGCGGCACGAGCCCGACAACGGCACGGCTCTGGCGCCCGCCATGGGTGCGGCCGAGCAGTGGCGGACCGGTGGCCTTCCGGCGTGCCGCACACCGGCCCCCGTGGGTCGGGGAGGGCATTCGAAAGTGGTCGGCACGACGACCCGCCTCGACACAGCCGTCGACGACCTCCTGCCAACCGTGACCACATGACGTGCCATGTCGCCGAGTCGATGCGACCCGCCAGCGGCAACGCTCAACCTGATCACACGCTCGACGCCGAAACACAAAACCACCCTTATGAGTCCGCCCACACGACGGAGCCCCCAACGGCGCCCCGACCAGTACCTTCGCTGCCAACAGGGGGCTCCAATCCTGGACGGAGCCCTCCACGGAGTGGTCCGTGGAGCCCCTGATGGAGCCCCTTGCGGACCGATGCAATCTGTCGCTGACGCGATGAGCAGCACGATGACCGAGTCGGCTCCGTCTTGATCGCGGGGCAGATTGCCAACCGACGATCGGTGCAGACAGCGCTCGGTGAAGGCCGCGGCACCCGCGTTCGGTCCTTGCTGCCGTCGGCGACCACGTTCGGGTCTCATCAGCATCACCTCGTCAGCCGCGGCCTCCCCGTTGGCCCCTGTGGTCGGCGTGGGAAACCCGGCACATAAGAACACCTGGAAATGGCCGAATCGCGGCCGAATTGTTTCAATTCTCAAACGGCCTAGGCTTGTGGCCATGGGAAGCTACGAGGTGGACCGGAGGCTGGCCGAAACGGCCGCCCAGCGCGGCGACGCCGTCTCCGCCATGGTCCGCGCCGGTCTGGCCGCGGCGGCCACCAATGACCGCGTGATGCGCATCGAGGCGCTCGCCTTGGCTCGTCGACAGGCCGAGGTGGCACTCCATCAGGCCGTCTACGCCGCCAACGGCGGACGGCCGCGCCTACCCTGGCGTCAGCTCGCCGGCCCTACCGGGGTCCCTTGGGAGACGCTCTATCGCCGCTATCACAAGCGTCCGAAGAAGATGCCGCCGCCGGCAGCTCCGAGCGGTGATGAGATCGCCAGGCTGCTTTGAGCGCTGCGGCCACATCATCATCCCGAGCTTCGGTGAAGCTGACCTGCACGAGCGTGGGGAAAGGACGGACGCAAACTCAACGAGTTGCGTTGATCGAAAGCCCACATCTGAACCGCTACTTCTCTGTCGGATCCTCTCTCTGAATCAGCCACTTCAGGACGAAGGCACCGATCAAATCGTCGATTTGCCGTCCTCTCTCGGTCGGCTCGTCATCAGGGTTGAGACACCTCGTGAACTCGTAAGACAGCACGTCTTGGACCGCCTTGATCTCATCGGGAGTCGGCTCAGAATGCGAGCGGAGAGAGTTGAGCAGCTCGGGACGAGCAGTACCAACTACCTGGACGAATAGCCCTCGGAGGTGCGCTGGAACTGAATCAACAACATTGCCACGATGCATCACCTCTACCTCGTTCCTGCGCTACTCGTCGCCCAGGTCGTGATGACCTTGCCATCGGAGTTCAGCACGACGACTGCGTTCTTTCCGACATACTTCACCGCTCCATCAGACTGAGGAATTACCTCCTCCGGATTCGACACTGCGTCTGCCATTGCGGAGTCGGAGACACCGACGCCCCCATCGCGTCCCAACGCCTGTTCCAGGCCATGTTGGGTGAAGCCCGTGATCGAATCTGCTCCTTCATCCGCTGCAGCACCGCCCAGTCCGCTCACCGCCCCCGCGCCACCCAACGCGAACAGTTCAGTGCCGCCGACTCCTACGACGCCCTCGGCCCCATATCCGAGTTCAGTGCTGAGTCCACAGCCATTCTCCGTGGCTTCCCACTCGTTGTAATACCCATTGATCGCCGTGTACGCGGGATCAAACGTCTGGACGGCCTCCGCGCCCAGGCCGGTGGGGTCGCTGTAGGCACCTTCGTAGATTGGGTTGGCGTGACTCCAGGGATCGAAGACGCAGTACCAGCAGTCCCCGTCCGGATCTGTCTCGTTCACCGGATCGTCTCCGGCGTAGCTGAACGGCTGCCCGGTCTGATTCACCAGCGGGTCCACGCTCAGGAACTGCCCGGTACTCGGGTCGTAGTAGCGGTTAACGAGATACACCAGACCTGTCGCGTCCGTGTACGCACCTTGGTAACCGAACGGTGATGACATGCTACAGGTGTCGCACGGGCTCCCGTAGCTCGCATAGGTCATGGTTCCGGCGATGTCGCCACTGGGGCCAATTTGCTCTCTAACGCCGGTTGTATCCGAAATGAGGTAGCTCGGAGAGGAGCCGGCCACAGTGATTTGCTCGATTGGAGCCGATCCGACGTTCGGTCCATACAAGTAGAAATCGGACCCATCTTCGAGGAGCATCGGCGTTGAAGCATCGGTGTCCCAAGTGAATTGCTCTAACGAACCTCCCGCTGGTGTCGCCTCCATCCGCAACCCATCACCGTTGTATTCATAGGTGCTGGTTACCGAGGAATCCGGACTCGTACAGCTGTAGCTTGAGCTGTTAGATGCCGTCTCACAGACTAGCTCCACGCCACTTCTCCCTATGAGTCCGGGGTCGCATCCGACCGGTCGGCGTCCGCCGCGAGCTGCGGATCTGGTACAGCGCCACCGGCCGGATCTGGGCCGACGGCCGACCCGACGCGGATGCGACGGCCATCCGATGGGCCATCCGCCGTCGACGCTTCGCGGCAGCGGGGTCGAGCCAGCGAGCGTGACAGACGTTCACACCCCGTAAATAAGGGGAAACGGGCCCGAATTGGACAAACCCGGGAAGGACCCGCCGATCCGAGACGACGCGGACAGTGGCGAGACCCTGTGCCACCGGGTCCTTCAGGGTCGAGCGATCGTGCTCGCCCCACCGGGCCGCGTGCCTGAGACTTGCCGAACGACGAACTTTCCCCTACTCAGTCCGTCGACGCGACGGAGCCCTCCGCGCGCCGCCGACCAGCCACTTCGCCGCGCCCCGAGGGCTCCAAGCAATGACGGAGCCCCCCACGGAGCCCTCCGTGGACTCCCCAACGGAGCCCACGGGGGACGCCCGTTGGACTACGCCGTGGTGGGCTTCCGAATGTTGCAGACAGCTCCACGTATAAAGAACAAGGCAGATCCAGCCCAAATTCGACAAAGGATCTGCCCGCCCGGTTCTCCGACCGTGGGCGGTGCGACGAAAGACGACGTCACGGACCCAGTAGCCATCGACGTCGGCGGACTCAGTGCATTTTCGGTCCGGTACGGATCCTCTTGCGGATCACTACTGCCATCCACGCGATCAAGAGGCCACCAAAACCAACCATCGCGATGACAAGCGCCTTGCCGCCCCCGAAAGAAGAGGTCCGACAACGAAGCCCGCGATAGCGACAAGGAGGCAGAACACCGCAAGGCGTCCGAAGGATCGCTGATATCTCGCGAACGCTGCCTCTCGCCGTGCTTCGGGGT
>JBAPRR010000201.1:0-19021 GCA_049281195.1 Acidimicrobiales bacterium | reverse complement strand
GTATCTGCTTGAGCTGATCCACCTCTTTGTTGGTCCACCGCGTGTCGGCCGTCCCCTGGAAATACCAGTTCGAGCCGTTGTCAGCCAGGATCAGGCCGTAGGTCTGCATCGTCGTTATGACTGTCTGGCACATGGCTGAACATTCGGAGGCGGGGAGACTGAAGGATGCCGACAGCCTGAACCGCGCTCCCATCGGGGGGCAGTCGGAATCGTCCTGTCCTGCTTCGTGACGCGCGGGCCATATATACGACTCCTGGGTACATTCGGCGGTGAAACGGATGGCGTGATCCATCGAGCCCGACACAACCTCGTCGTAGTTCACCAGACCCGGGAGAACCGGCAGCCCTGCGGCGTCAGCGGAGGTCCATCCTGCCGGACGGAGGTGGTTGGACTTGAGGCTCCATATGGCCCCGGATCCTGCAGTGGATCCCCCGTCTGGGTGGTAATGGGCCTCCCACAATTCGGACAGCTCGCATGAGGCCGGGTTGACCATGATGGCGTGCCGGTCCGAGCCGTTTTCTATCGGGGTCGACGCCGAGAAGGGGTAGGGGCCGGGATCACTCTGTGATGCGTACTGGAAGGTCACATGTACGAGCGGCTGTGACGGCGAGACGATCTGCCAGGGGATCCCGTAAGGCTTGGACTTGGTGCCCGACGGTCCGTAATCGGGATGGAGGAACGTCGTCGACGCGTCCATCGAGGCGAGCCACGTCGCACTGTCGGAGTTCACCGGAAGACCGGTGATGGGCGTGTTCCACACGTCGTCAGCCGGAAAGGCCGGACAATCCGTGCCTGGAAGGGTGGTCCCCTGAGCCGGCTTCGTCGTTCGGGCGAGGGCAGTTGAAGCGGCAGTGGGAACGGCGTAGGTGCCGAGCGCCATCAACGCCACCACACCGGGCAGAATCCCGAGATGAAGCTTCTTTCGCATGGTGATCCCCATCGGTTGCCAGGATGGTCGCGGCCACAACAGCGAGTCCAGCAACGGATGACTAACTTCGGAGGGAATCCACTCCGTTGATCATTTCTTCGGCTCCCATCCGCATTTGTGACATCGGTGGCTGGACCGACACCTGGTTCGGCTCTCCCGGGAGAGTTCTACACATCGCCTGTGACCCGAGGGTCGTCGTGCGTATCGAGGCATACGAAGGCGTTGCGCCGGTCATGCTTCATCTCGACACCTTCGACGAGAGCTACCCCTTCCATCCGTCGGTGGACCGGCCCTCGCGGCATCCTCTTGTCGAAGCCGCTATCGACACGTTCCCCCCTCCGCATGGTACGCACGTAAGAATTTCCATTGAATCCGGCGTGCCGCCGGGTTGTGGGACCGGCACGTCCGCCGCGGTCGCCGTCGCGCTCATCGGGGCGCTGGGAGCTGTGCGTGGAGAGGGCAGGTCTCCTCGCGAAATCGCGTACGAGGCCTTCCGTCTCGAGACCGACGTGCTCGGACTTCAAAGTGGGACACAGGATCAGTTGTGTGCCGCGTTCGGAGGGATCAACTATTTGCGAATCGACCCGTTCCCGGATGCCGCCGTGACGCAGCTCCCGACCTGGGACGAGCTGGGCTCCAACCTGTCGTTGACCTTCCTCGGTCGAGCCCACAACTCATCTGAGGTTCATGATGGGGTCATCGCCCGTCTCGATTCCCTGGCGGGCGAACCGTTCACTCTTCTACGTCGAGCAGCCGACGCGGCGCACGACGCGATCATGTCTCAGAACCTGAAAGCATTCGGCCAGGCGATGATCGCCAATACGGCGGCACAGACGAACCTCCACCCCGATGTGATCGGGGCGGATGCGTTGGCACTGATTCAGTCGGCGAAAACGAGCGGTGCTTTGGGATGGAAGGTGAACGGCGCAGGCGGAGATGGTGGATCGGTGACTGTCTTGTTCGATTCTCCTGACGAAAAGGCCGTATTCGAGACGAATGTGCCCGATCATTACGTCGTCATTCCCATCCGCATCGCCGATACCGGCCTGGCGGTCGAAGGCGCTGGTGAATAAACCTTAATTCCCGCTGTGTAACACTTCGGCGTACCCGAATTGGACGAGCCTCTTGAGTACGATCATGGACTCCGGGGAGGTGGAAGCCCTAATAGTGTGCCGCAGCGGCCTTATGGTTTTTCAATCGTGACCGACGACTCGGTCGCGGTCGACGTCCCTGAAGATTCATCTCCATCCGAGCCACAACGGAACCGGATGTGGCGCATCGCCGATCGCCACGCCCGAAAGCGCAGAATCCTCATCGCCGGGGCGGTCGTTCTCGTGCTCGCCGGTGGTGGCACCGCATTCGGAGTCGTCCGCTATTCAGATCGCAGCACAAAGGCATCCAACGCTATTCGGACGGTGAAAACGACGCGCAGAAAGACGAGCGACGTCGCCGCCGCGAAGAACAGTGGCCGTGGAACCACGACCACCACCGCGACGCCGACGACGACCACCACAACCACCACGCCGACGAATGTGGTGTCGGTTCCCGTGCAAAGCGTGCTTCCGAATCCATTCCTGACTTCGACCATGAGCTCGTTCGTGGCCACCCGGCAGGGTGACGTGACAGCCGCACTCTTCGACGCCAAGACCGGTGTCACTTATCTCTATCGTCCCGGCATCTTCGAGCAGACGGCGAGCATCGTAAAGGTCGACATTCTGGCGACGCTCCTGTGGGATGAACAACAACAGAATCAGGTCCCGAACGCCCAACAGACCGCGCTCGCAACCGGGATGATCGAACAGAGCGACAACGACGATGCCACGGCGCTGTGGAACATCGACGGAGAAGCCGCTGGAATCGCGCGTTTCAACGCTGCCGCGGGTGTCTCATCGATCCAACCGAATTACAACTGGGGCGAAACGCTGACCAGCGCCCTCGATGAGGTCGAGCTCGTAAAGCTCGTGGCCTACCCGAACTCCGTTCTCGACCCGGCTTCGCGCAACTACGAGCTCGGACTGATGGAAAACGTTGCGACCTATGAGCACTGGGGCGTATCCGCAGGCCCACCGGCCAATGTGACGGTCGCACTCAAGAACGGTTGGGTTCCGATCACCGGCTACAACAACTGGCAGATCAACAGCATCGGTTTCATCAACGGCGACGATCGCCAGTACGTGCTGGCGGTTCTCACGTCGGGCGACCAGAGCGAGAATTACGGCATAAGCACGATCGAGGGGGTCTCGAGCATCATCTGGTCGGAGCTCACGCCCGGCACCGGACCAAGTCCCCGCTGAACGTCAACCCGCGCCTTCTGGTTGCTCTATCCCGTAGAAGAGGTGCTCCATCACCCGCCGGGAGCGTCTGGTCAGCTTTCTGTACTCGTCGCGAAGCGACGCCGGAGTCGTGCCCAGGCTCCGCGACAACCGCGACAGTTGCGGTGCCTGCGTCGGTAGCGAGTCACCGGGCGACGCTCCTCCAGGGAGGGCTCCGACCAGATGCCACCGGTTGCGGGTTCTCTCACAGAAGAGGTAAGCGTCTCTAAGGGCTGCCGCATCTGTCGGGGAGATCTCCTGCACGCGTTCGAGCTGTGAGAGAGCACCCATCGTTGCGGCCCCCTCGACCTGACTCCGGAGCTGAAGGAGCTGCACGGTCCACTCCACATCCGAAAGAGATCCTCTTCCCAGCTTCAGGTGGAACTGCGGATCCTCGCCTGCAGGAATCCGTTCGCGTTCGATCCGTGCTTTCATCCTCCTGATCTCCGCGATCTCGTCGGGACCGATGGAAGGGTTCCAGATGAATGAGTGAGCGAGGCGGAGGAATTCCTCGCCCAGTGCACGGTCGCCCGCGACCACCCGGGCCCTGAGCAGAGCCTGGCGCTCCCACGTCTGCGCCCAGCGCTCGAAGTAGAGGGAGTATCCATCGATGTCGCGCGACAACCGGCCATGACCGCCTTCGGGTCTCAGCCCCAGATCCACGCTGAATATGCGCTCCGCGGGGCTCGGGCCGTGGAGTACCCGCAGGAGCTTTTCGGCGGTGGACTCGCCCTCTATGTCCTCGTTTGCGTTGTGCACGAAGATAACGTCGAGGTCACTCGCGTAGGAGAGCTCGCCCCCTCCGAAACTACCGAGCGCCACAACACAGAACGGCACGGCCGGGTCGATCTCATCCAACGCCGCTTGGAGCAGTACCTCCGCCACGTTGCTCAGAGTTTTCTCCGCACCCGGTGCATCGTCTATGCGGAGAAGATCGCGCGTCGCTATGCGGATCAGTTGCTCCTGGCGGAATCTGAGCATGCGCCGTCGGCGCGCCATCTCTGCTCCGCCGTCTTCAGTCGGTCCGGTCGCATGCGCGAGGAGGTCATCGAGCTCAGCAGTCAACGTGCGGGCGTCGCCGACTTCGAGGGCTCGGTCGTCTCCTAGGCGCGTGACGAGCTCCGGGTTGCGGTTGAGCGCCTCCGCCAGTGTCCGGCTCGTCCCGAGTAGAAGGCAGAGCCGCCGCGCGGCCTCGGGCGACTCGCGAAACGTCGTGATCAGCCTGGAGCGGTTGTGCGCATGAAGAGCGAGGTTCCGTAGACCGAGCAACCCCAGATCCGGATCGGGTGAGGTCGATAGCCAGTCGAGGAGAAGCGGCAGCATCTGATCCATCAACCGCGAGCTGCGTGTCAGTCCTTGAGCCAGTTCGTCGACTGCCGCCTTGGTACGTTTCGGTCCGGCGAATCCGAACGCTTCGAGACGTTCTGCGATGCGGTCGGGGGACATGATCGTCCCGGTCTTGTCCCTCACGTCGGAAGGGACGGTGGAGAACGCTTCGAGAAGGGGGCGGAAGAAGAGCCGCTCATGAAGCGACCGCACCTCGGTGCGGCACACCCTCAAGGCCTCGTCGAAAAGTGCCGTGGCGTCGTGGCCCGGCTTGGGTTCGAATCCGAGCACCCTGGCCAGGCGCTCCTTGGCGCTCGGCTCGTTCGGGATCGTATGGGTCTGTTGCTCCTCGACCAACTGCACGCGGTGCTCGACCGTCCGTAGGAAGCGGTAGGCGTCACTCAGCGAAGCTGCCTGGTCTGCGTCGACGTACCCGGACGCGGCGAGCTCACCGAGGGCACCCAGTGTGGAGCGACTCCGGATCGACGGGTCGCGCCTGCCGTGCACGAGCTGGAGAAGCTGCACCGCGAACTCCACGTCGCGGATGCCGCCAGGCCCGCGCTTCAGCTCCCGCTCGGTCATCCCTTTGCTCGCGATGAGAGCTTCTGATCGCTCTTTGAGTCGCCGGATGAGGGCGAGCTCGTCTGCGCTGTAGGTGCGATCCCACACCTGACCCTCTGCTTGGGTCGTAAAGGTCTCGCCCAGAGCCCCATCTCCCGCGACCGCGCGAGCCTTGATGAGCGCCTGGAATTCCCACGGCTCCGCCCAACGCGTCCAATAGGAGAGGTAGCTCTCCATGTTGCGGGTCAGAGGGCCTGATCTGCCCTCGGGCCTCAGGTCGATGTCCACCCGGAACGACTGCCTGGCGATGTCCACCACTTTTCTGGCGCCCTCATCATTTTGTGAAGGCGCTGTCACGAACATCAGGTCGACGTCGCTCGCATAGTTGAGCTCGTTTCCTCCGAGCTTCCCCATTCCGATGACGGCGAACTGTCCGCTCCGCATTCCTGCGAGTCGAACCGCCGATTCGAGGACGCGGGATGCCGTTTCCGACAGCTGAGCCACGACCGTCTCGAAGCGATCCAGTCCGAGGAGGTCGCGCGCCGCGGTGCAAAGCAGATCCAGCCGGTATTGCAAGGCGATCGTCCGCTCGTCGAACTCAGCAGTCTCGATCACGTACCTGCGATCGAGATCTCCGAGTACCTCGTCGGTGGCCGGGTGAGTTATGCAGAAGCGCCCGAGCGAGTCGCTTGCCGCGACCACAGCCACGAACGCACGCGCAGTTCGGGTCGGTTCGCCGTCGCGGATGAAACGCTCCACCCGGTCCGGCCGTTCTGTCGCAAGACGGACAATCGCGATCGTCGCCCTGTCGGGGGCAGCGCTTCTCGTCGCCAGGTCCAAAAGCGCTTGGGGGACTGATCCGGGCACCGTAAGCAGCATGCCAGGCCCCGGCAGCGCAGGGTTAGGCTCCCGAGGGTGGGGCGGTTACGTCTGGCACTGTGCCAACTGGACAGCGTCGTCGGCGACATCGACGGCAATGTGAAGCGCGTTATCGAAGCTCTGGACACCGCAGAGAGGGCGGGATGCGATATCGCTGTCTTTCCCGAGCTCTCACTGACCGGTTACCCCCCCGAGGATCTGTTGCTGAAGCCGGCGTTCGTTACGGCCAACCTCGAAGGCCTCGATAAGGTCGCCGCGGCTTCTCGGGGTTGTGCCGCGGTTGTGGGGTTCGTGGACGTCGTCGGCAATGTCGACGGCATTCCGAAGAGGGCCGGCCGTGCCGAACGCGACGACGCGGTAAGTGGCGCCCCGCGTCGGCTCAGAAACGCCGCCGCGGTCTGTGTGTCGGGCCGAGTCGTCGGCGTCTACCACAAGCGGCTCCTCCCGAACTACAGCGTGTTCGACGAAGCGAGATGGTTCTCGCCCGGGACCGGCGCTCCACCCACCTTCGAGGTGGCCGGTGCCATCGTGGGCGTCTCCATCTGCGAAGACCTGTGGTTCCCCCACGGACCCGTCGCCGAGCTCGGTTCTGCCGGCACGCAGCTGGTCGTGAATCTGAACGCCTCCCCCTACTCTGTCGGGCGACGGCTCGACCGGCTGTCCGTCATGCGCGAGCGCGTCAAAGAGTCCGGATGCGCTATCGCTTATGCCAATCAGGTCGGGGGTCAAGATGAGCTCGTCTTCGACGGAGACTCGATCCTCATGGACGATCAGGGCAACGTGCTCGCCGAAGCCGAACAATTCGCAGACGGCGTTCTCGTCGCCGAGATCGAGTTGCCGGCCAGGGATTTGCCTGCAAGCGATTCTCCCGCTGCCGTTCAGATCACCTCGGGACCACGTGATTCTGTCGCCAGGCCCAATCCACGGCTCCCAGAGCCGTTGGCTACCGACGCCGAGATATACGAGGCGCTTCGAATAGGCACACGCGACTACCTGAAGAAGAATGGATTCACTGATGCGGTGATCGGGCTCTCCGGGGGTATCGACTCGTCACTTGTCGCGGTGATTGCCGCAGACGCGTTGGGACCCTCGCGCGTGCACGGGATAGCAATGCCTTCTCGCTATTCGAGCGAGGGCTCCGTGCTCGATGCGAAACAGCTCGCCGTAAATTTGGGGATCGACCTTCAGACCGTCCCTATTGAAGATGCCCACCGCTCGTTTGCTGAAATGCTCATCCCGGTCCTGGGCGAGATCCCTGTCGGCCTGACCGATGAGAACCTCCAGTCGCGGGTCCGAGGGGTGCTTCTGATGGCCTTGTCCAACGCGCATCCCGGTTGGATCGTCCTTACAACCGGCAACAAGAGTGAGCTCGCCACCGGCTACTCCACGCTGTACGGCGACTCTGCCGGTGGCTTCGCCGTGATCAAGGACGTACCGAAGACGCTCGTGTACAGGTTGTGCAGATACCGGAACTCGATTGAAGGCCGCGATCTCATCCCTTCTTCAGTCATAGAAAAGCCTCCTTCAGCCGAATTGCGGCCCGACCAGCGCGACGACCAGTCGCTCCCGCCGTATGACGTGTTGGATCCGGTCCTCGCTGCGGTGGTCGAAGACGACGAGTCCGTCCCCGATCTCGTCTCCGCCGGAGTCGACCCGGAGCTCGCCTTGCGAGTGTCGCGTCTCGTGGACACCGCCGAGTACAAGCGGCGGCAATCTCCCCTGGGCGTACGCATCACCTCGCGCGCCTTCGGCAAGGATCGACGCATGCCGATCACCAACCGGTTCCGAGAACGATGACGCATACCGAGGACGGCACCTCGCTGCCGCTGGTGGAATCTGCCCGCCTCCTCGGTGCCTACCGGTGGATCGAGTTCCGCCTGTTCGAAGTGCTCGGTAGCTGGGTCGCCGGTGAATCCGATCCCGAAGCGCGGCTCTTCTTCGACGTTCACAGCAAACATCACGCGTGGCATTCGGAGCTCTGGGCAGAGCGGATACCGACGGTGGCGGGCGTCTGTGACCCCGAAACGGTTTCGATCGCACCGGGCCCGGGAACCGAACACCTGCTCGGCTTGTTGGGCGCAGAATCGGGTGAGCACGGCGGGGGCACGCTTCTGCGCCTGGTCGCGCTGGCCAGAGTTGTCTATCCCCGCCTCGTCTCGGGCTACTCGCGCCATCTCCGCGCTGCTCACGAGGTAACCGATGCACCTGTCATTAGAGCGCTTCAGTTGACGCTTCTCGACGAGACCGAGGCGTGGCACACCTCGGAGCTCGTGGTGCAGGGGTACATCCGCCGCCCGCACGACGTCGAAGTCCTCACGGCGCACCAACAGCGCCTCGAGGAGTTGGTAGCAGGCGTGGGCCCCGGACTTGTGGATTGGCCCGGGAATTAGGCCGGCCGGCGATACGCCGAAAAGTGCCGGGATAGCCATCTACCTGGGCTGATTCGGCACTTGACGTCTCCGTTACACTTAAACGACGGGTTGGCGGCATCGAGGAGAGGCGATGCGCGACGCGAAAGTGCAGGCCCGGCGGCCTGAAGAGACGAACCGTAGGGGCGGGCTCGCGGCGTCTTGCCGAGCATAAATCTTGAGGAGTGAAGTTGGCGAAGGAGCGCGTCGAGCGCGACGAGGAAGATCTCGTACGCCTGTATCTGACTGACATCGGGCAGTACCCACTGCTTACGAAGGACGACGAGGTTCGTCTCGCTCAGGCAATTGAGACCGGTCGTGAGGCCGAAGCTTTGCTGAGCGCGAAGACACGCGATCTGACTCCGGCCAAACGCCGTGAGTTCAAGCGCAAGCTGCTGGCCGGCGAGCGTGCACAGCAGACATTCGTTCAGTCGAACCTTCGACTCGTCGTGTCGATCGCGAAGAAGTACCAGGCTTCCGGCCTTCCGCTTCTGGACCTCATCCAGGAGGGAAACCTCGGCCTCATGCACGCGGTCGAAAAGTTCGACTGGCGCAAGGGCTTCAAGTTCTCGACCTATGCCACGTGGTGGATACGTCAGGCGATCACGCGGGGCATCGCGAACACCGGAAGGACGATCCGGCTCCCTGTGCATGCCGGTGACACCCTCGCCCGCGTGCAGAAGGCCCAAGCCCGTCTGGAGTTGAAGCTCGGCCGGCCTGCGACGCTCGCCGAACTCGGCGCAGAAGTCGAGATGCCTGAAGACAAGCTGATCGAGGCCCTCAGGTTCCGCGCCGAGCCGCTTTCGCTCTCCGAGCCCCTTCGCGAAGACGGCGACGCAGAGCTCGGCGACGTCGTCGAGGACCGTTCGGCCGAATCTCCGTTCGAGGTGGCGGCGACATCGTTGCTTCCGGACGAGATCAGCAGGCTTTTGTCACCCCTCGACGAACGTGAGCGCGAGATCCTCCGTCTCCGGTTCGGCCTCGACCGGGGAGAACCCCGGACCCTTGAAGAGGTGGGCGAGCACTTCAACCTGACTCGGGAGCGGATACGCCAGATCGAGGCCCGCGCGATGTCGAAGCTACGTCACCCGTCTTCGGACACCGGCGCCCGCGATCTTCTGACTGTTTGACTTCTGGCTGTCTGAGGGCACGCTCCACAGCGAGAAGGCCGCGCTAACAAAAGCAAGCGTTTACCTCGGCTTTTAGGCTTTTGCATTGGCCCGGAGCCTTGTAGGATCTCGGGCGTGAAGAAACTCATCGTCCTCGCCCTCCTCGTCGCCCTCGGTCTGGTCGCTGCCAAGCGTCTTCGCGACGCCTGATCGCCCAGTTCCACCAAGGGTCGCAGATCGACTCAGGTCGTAGCCGCCCGCGGCTTCTGACCAAGCTTCCAGGCGACGACGGCCGCCCCTGTGGCGACCGCGAGCACGGCTGCGCCGGTGGCCGCGGCGGTTCCTGAGGGAACGGGCAGTCTGTCGCGCATACGCACCGGGCGGCTGAACTCTGCGATCTCCCAACCCCGTTCGCGTGCCAGCCGAGCAAGAACGCGGTCGGGATTTACCGCCACCGGGTGCCCCACCGCCTCGAGCATGGGGGCGTCTGTGTACGAGTCCGTGTAGGCGTAGGACGCCTCGAGATCTATGCCCTCACGCTCTGCGACCGCCCGCATGGCGTCGGCCTTGAACGGGCCATAGGCGTAGAAGTTCATTTCGCCCGTGTACCTGCCGTCGGCGTCGACGACCGCCGTGCTCGCTATCGCCCCGCGGGCCCCCAGGTACTCCGCGAGCGGCCGGACAATCTCTTCGGGCGAAGCGGACACCAGGTAGACGAGCCGGCCTGCGGCCTGGTGCCCTTCGATCAGGTCCAGAGCCTCGGCGTAGATGATGGGCTCGACGATGTCGTCGAGGGCCTCGCGCACCAGCCTCGACACCTCTTGCTGGTTCCAACCCTTGGTCAACTCGAGTACCGACTCGCGCACCTTCGCGAGCTTCTGTTCGCTCGCGCCCAGGTGCAGGTATACGAACTGAGACGCGAGGGCGCGCACCACCGTTGATCGTGAGATCAAGCCCCCCCGGTAGAAGGTCCTCCCGAACGCCGCTATCGACGCTTTGGCTATGACCGTCTTGTCGAGGTCAAAGAAAGCGGCCTCCACGGCCGACAGTCTACGACCGGCTCGGTCGACTTCAGGAAGCGTTTCCGACAAGGACCGCGTGGACCTGTTGCTCGGACTGGGCTGTCACCAAGGCGAGCACTTCGTCGCCCGGCTCCAAGACGGTGTCGCCTCTCGGGACGACCAGCCGGTCGCGGCGCACTACTGCCACGATCGTGGCGTCGCGGGGGATGTCCAGCTGAGCCAGGCTCACCCCGACCGCGGGGGAAGTGTCGGCAAGTGTTACCTCCACCAGGTTTACGTGACCGCGCTCCAGGCGGAGCAACCTCACGAGCGACCCCACGGAGACAGCCTCCTCCACGAGCGCCGTCATCATCAGAGGCATGCACACGGATACGTCGACTCCCCACGACTCGTTGAACAACCACTGGTTCTTCGAGTTGTTGACCCTGGAGATGACTCTCGGAACGGCGAATTCCTGTTTCGATAGAAGGGAGATCACCAGGTTGTCCTCGTCGTCTCCCGTCGCCGCGATGACGACATCGACTTCGGCGAAGCCGGCGGCGTCGAGGGAATTCACTTCACATCCGTCTGCTGCGACGATGTCGAGACCCTCCATCTCCTTACGCAGCCGCTGGACGAGATCCACGTCCTTGTCGATCAACAAAACGTCGTGGCCGTGCGCGGACAGGTCAGATGCGATGGACGTACCGACATTCCCCGCACCGCACACCGCGACCCTCATGCTCCCTCACGACCCGACATGGAATTTTGCAGTTCCTTTTCGAGCTTGCCGACGTCTTGTTTCAAGATCGCGATGTGAAGAGTGTCGCCTTCCTGGCCGAGCAGGTTGGCGGTATCCAGCTTCGGCTCTCCGGCACGCGAGACACAGACGAGCTTTCCATTGAGCCCGCCGACGAGTTCTCCAATCGGTTGCCCGGCCCACGAGTCCGGCAGCAGACGTTCGATGAGCATCAGGTTCCCAGAAGCGTCGGTCCATTCGGCGGCAACCGCTTCAGGCAACATTCTCTGAAGCACCCGGTCGATCGTCCAGGTGACAGTGGCCACCGTCGGGATACCCAAGCGCTGGTAGATCTCTGCCCGTCTGGGGTCGTAGATCCGGGCCACCACCCGGGGGATCTGATACGTCTCGCGGGCGATCCGGGCCGTGAGGATATTGGAATTGTCACCGCTTGTGACCGCCGCCAGCGCAGCCGCCCGGGCCGCCCCGGCGTCCTCGAGACAGTCCCTGTCGAAGCCCGAACCCTCGATCCGGTTCCCCACCCATGTCACCGGTAGCCGCCTGAAGGCCCGGGAGTTCTTGTCGATGATCGAAACGTCATGACCCTGGTCCACCAGACGGACGGCCATGCCTGAACCCACCCGGCCGCAACCCACTATGACGAAAAGCACGAACCATCATGCAACAAGGTTCAAGGAAGTCGGGGAACACGCTTAACCTGACACGATGCCTGCGGGGAGTGACGAATCTCATAATGAGCCTCCCCAGGCCGCGACCGCGGTTCGTCCAAGGGTCATACATGAATCCCCCCTGGCCCCGGACTCCCTTCCGGCACACGTAGCCGACCGCCTACCCGAGACCCTCAGGTACAGGTTCAAGAACCGGGTACTGGGGCCACCCATCGCCACCGAGCGCCAGGCCACTGAACGCCTCGGGCGGCCGACGGCGTTGGCGGTGCTGTCCTCAGACGTCATCTCGTCTTCGGCGTACGCCACAGAGCAGATCCTCTACGTATTGGTGAGGGCGGTCGGGATCGCCGCATTCACTCTCGTGATGCCGATCACCCTGGCGGTCATCGGGGTCCTCGTCTTCGTGACCCTGTCGTACCTCGAGGTGGTGAAGGTCTATACGAAGGCCGGCGGCGCATACGTGGTGTCGCGTGAGAACTTCGGGCCAAAGATCGCTCAGATCGCGGTCATGTCGCTCCTCATCGACTACACCCTCACGGTCGCGGTGTCGGTTGCCGCAGGGGTCGCCGCGCTCACCTCGGTGTTCAGCTCGCTTCAACCCTGGACCGTAGAGATAGCTTCGGGCCTCGTTCTGCTCATCGCCTACGCCAACCTGCGCGGCGTTCGTGAAGCAGGACGGGTCTTCGCGCTGCCTACCTATTTCTTCATACTGAACATGGTGATCCTGATCGTGGCCGGCGCGATCAAGGCGATATCGGGATCGCTCCACGCTCACGCGCTGACCGGCCATCCCGGAGCGGTAACGGTGGGAAGACCGGGCGAAGGACTACTCCTCGGCGCGTCGCTCTTCGTAGTCATGCGGGCCTTCGCTTCAGGCGGTTCAGCGCTGACCGGAACAGAAGCGATCTCCAACGGGGTAAGCGTCTTTCGCCGTCCAGAAGCGAGAAACGCCCGCATCACGATGCTGTGGATGAGCACCATTCTCGGAGCCCTCGTGCTCGGAATCGGGGCTCTGGCAGCCATCGTCCATCCCATCCCATACGAGAGCGGGACCCCCACCGTCGTCTCCCAGATCGCCAAATACGTCTACGGCACCGGGGGCTTCGGCACCACTTTCTACGTGCTTCTGCAGGGCTCGACGATGCTCATCCTGGTTCTCGCGGCGAACACGAGCTTCACCGGGTTCCCGTATCTGGCCAGCTTTGCCGCCGAGGACTCCTACTTGCCACGCCAGCTGATGAAACGTGGCCACCGGCTCGTTTTCTCGACCGGGATCATCGTGCTCACGGCGGTGTCGATCCTTCTTCTCATCGTCACGCGTGCTCAGGTCGACAAGCTCATCCCGCTCTACGCCATCGGCGTCTTCACCGGGTTCACCATGGCCGGTCTCGGCATGGCGAAGTACCACCTGACGCACAAGGAAGAGGCGTGGAAGCGACGTTTCGCCATCAACGGGACCGCGGGGATCCTGTCGGGGATCGTCGACATCATCATTGCCGTCTCCAAGTTCGGAGAAGGGGCCTGGGTCGTCGTCATCCTTCTTCCGGTAGGTGTCGGCATCCTGCTGCTGCTCCACCGGCAGTACACCGTCGAAGAGACAGAGCTCGAAGAAGGGGCGCTCGACGCATGCGAAGTCCCGGTGCTGCGGCGCCACGCCGTGGTCGTTCTCATCGACCGCCTCGACCTGGCCACTGCCCGGGCCATCCAATACGCGAGGACCCTCACTCCCGACTCGCTCCGCATCGTTCACTTCGCCGTGGACCCGAAGGAGCCGGCGATCCTCGAGGCCGAGTGGCGGAGGCTCGGTCTTTCCAGTCTCCCGCTCGACATAATTGACTGTCCTGATCGCCGCCTGGCCAGGGCCGCTCTGGAACTGGCCGCGGATTCGGTCGCCGACGGGCAGACCGAGCTGTCGATCCTGCTGCCCCGCCGGGGATTCACAGGAGGGTGGCGTCGACTCCTCCACGACCGCAGCGCGGATCGCATAGCCGCCGCGGTGAGCATCCTCGCCCACGTGAACGCAACGATCGTCCCTTACCAGTTGTCACGTGGACTTGGTCCGTTCACCTGGGCGGGCCGGGTGAGAGGTCTCGGGCGGATGATGCGCACGGTCGACCAGCTGGGAAACAGCGCGCAGTCCAGACGGCAGGCAAAAGCCCAGGTCCGACTGGCCGTGGAGGACGCCACGATCTCGAAGGTGGCCGGAACGACCCCCATAGGGCAGGTCGAGTGGCGTCACCGCGTTCGGGTTGCGGGCAAGGTGAGCTCGGTGCGGGTACCGACCAGGACAGCCACGGCGAACCTGGAATGCACTCTCTCGGACAGGACAGGGTCGATACTTCTTGTATTCCAGGGTCGAAGGCATGTTCCGGGAATCCAACAGGGAGCGCGACTCGTCGCAGAGGGAATGGTCGGAGCGTGGATGGGCAGAAAGGCGATGCTGAACCCCGATTACGAGCTTCTGTCAGGCGTCGAAGGGGTCGCCACGGGCGCCGCCCCGAAGGCCTGATCGCCCCTGAAGGGTTCTTCCTTGCCGCAGTGACCGCAAAATCGGTAACGTCGTCCGCCGATTACCGGGGCGTGAATGTGGCGCGCGCTCCAGGACCGGGGCGTGGCCGGGGTCACACGGTCCTCAGTAATCGCCGTAGCTTTGCCCGACCGAACACAAGGACTCCCCTTCACCGGGGAACAGAGCCGTACAGAACACCGAAGGGAGCCCGAAGGACATGACCCACCACCTCTTCGCTGCCGAAGGGGGCTATCAGGCCTTTGTCCTGACCGGCACCGAAAAGCTGTGGCTAGTCATAGCCCTGTTGGCGGCCGTTTTCGGCATCGTGGTCGGCCTGCTCATGATGCGCGGCGTACTCCAGGCCGACCAGGGCAGCGTCAAGATGCGCGAGATCGCCAAGGCCATTCAAGAAGGCGCCGAGGCCTTCCTGAAGCGGCAGTTCAGGGCGATCCTGTTTGTGATCGTCCCGCTCGCCGTCCTGATCTTCTTCACAGCCACCAAGGTCGTACGCCCGAACGACACGGTGGCTCTTTCATTCGGCTCCGCGGGCGGCTTCAGGGTCCTGTGCTTCCTACTAGGTGCCACCCTGTCGGGGTTGACCGGGTTCATCGGCATGAGCATCGCGGTCAGGGGCAACGTCAGGACGGCCGCTGCAGCCTCACGCGGCGGGGGGATGTCGGCGGCGCTCAAAGTGGCGTTCCGCACCGGCTCCATCACGGGAATGCTCTGCGTCGGCCTTGGCCTCCTCGGCGCCACCGTTATCGTCTTTCTCTTCCAGAACACCGCGACGGCGGTCCTGGTCGGATTCGGATTCGGTGCCTCCCTCATCGCTCTGTTCATGCGTGTCGGCGGCGGAATCTTCACCAAGGCGGCTGACGTCGGTGCAGACCTCGTCGGAAAGGTCGAAGCAGGGATCCCCGAGGACGACCCCCGAAATGCCGCGACCATCGCAGACAACGTCGGGGACAACGTCGGCGACTGCGCCGGAATGGCTGCGGACCTCTTCGAGTCCTACGTCATCACGATCATCGCCGCCATCATCTTGGGCTACGAGGCCTTCAACTCGATCGGCGGTTCCCTCGGCGCCCATGCGGCCAAGGCGGTCATCTTCCCGCTGATCGTGCCCGCCATCGGGATCGTCGCCTCAGCCATCGGCGTCGTGTTGGTGCGTGGTCGGGAGAAGGATCGCTCGGCCATGGCCCCCATCAACAGGGGCTTCTGGACAGCGGCTGCGATCACCACCCTCGGTGCGGCACTGGTCGCCGGCCTTTACCTCCACTACATGAAGGCCTTCTACGCGGTGCTCACCGGTGTGGTCCTCTCCCTCGTGGCGAGCCAGATCACAGAGCACTTCACCTCCACCGAGCGACGCCCGGTCCGTGAGATCTCCGAATCCGCCCGCACCGGTCCCGCCACCACGGTGCTGTCCGGCATCGCCTACGGGCTCGAGTCGACCGTGTGGGCCATCCTCGCCATAGCCATCGCCATAGGCGTTTCCGTACTGCTCGCCGGCCACAATTCCCACGGCCAGCCGAACATCGAGCTGACTCTGTACCTGGTCTCCCTAACCGGTATCGGCCTTCTGTCGACAGCGGGCATGGTCGTCTCT
Source organism: Acidimicrobiales bacterium (assembly GCA_049281195.1). GTDB lineage: Bacteria > Actinomycetota > Acidimicrobiia > Acidimicrobiales > CAVXTF01 > JBAPRR01. Next base: position 2,951 of record JBAPRR010000201.1, on the reverse strand, counting down.
GAAGACAGCTTCGGACCAGTTTCCGACAATGCCGCGGGCATCGCCGAGATGTCAGGGGAGTTCACCGGCGAAGCCGAGCGCGTCATGGTGAGCCTCGACGCCGTAGGCAACACCACCAAGGCCATCACCAAGGGTGTCGCCATCGGGTCCGCGGTCATCGCATCCGTGTCGTTGTTCGGATCGTTCGTCGAGACGATCGCCACCCAGCTGGGCCTGCACCTGACGGGGTCCAACCTCTTCACAGACACTCACACGCAGATCAACGTGGCGAACCCGACCATCTTCATCGGGTTGTTGATCGGTGGATCCGTGGCCTTCCTGTTCTCGTCGCTCGCCATCCGAGCGGTCGGGCGCTCTGCGGGAACTGTCGTACAGGAGGTGCGCCGGCAGTTCCGTGAGCATCCCGGGATCATGGATTACACCGAGAAGCCCGAGTACGGCCGGGTGATCAGCATCTGCACCGCCGCGGCGCAGCGCGAGCTGGTAACGCCCGCGCTGCTCGCCATCCTCACGCCGGTGATCGTCGGGTTCGGGATCAACTACGCGGCGCTCGGAGCATTTCTCGCGGCCGCGATCCTTACCGGGCAGCTGATGGCCAACTTCCTCTCCAACTCCGGTGGCGCGTGGGACAACGCGAAGAAGTACATCGAGGATGGTCACGAAGGTGGCAAGGGCTCAGAGGCGCACACTGCAGCCGTCATCGGAGACACGGTCGGTGACCCCTTCAAGGACACCGCAGGACCGGCTCTCAACCCGTTGATCAAGGTCATGAACCTGGTCTCGCTTCTGATCCTTCCCGTGGTGATCACCCTTCGCCACAACACCACCGCCCGTTTCTCGATCGCCATCGTGGCCCTCGTGATCCTCGGCGTCGCCATCGCCTTCTCGAAGCGTTCGGCGCCGAGCATCGGCGACGAGGCCCCGGCCGCCGACGCCACACAGGCTGCCGCCCACTAGGGCGCCACGTGGTTTGACCCGCCCTACCGGTCTTCTGGTCTCCTCGAGGACTCCGGCAGCCGGGAAAGGGCGGTTTCAATAAAAAGTCACCGTCCAACCTCCGCGCCTCTCATTGGGCCCTTGGCCAGCGGATTTGTCCTACTGCTAGACCCCCGATCAGCGGGTGGGATTGACACGGCGGCAGGAAAGCGCTCACGCTTGGCCTCGTTATTGCCGTATCAATGAGTCTCTCCAATCGATTCGATCATGCCCTCAAAGAAATCCACACCTGACCGCGCCTCGGCTCGGCCCAGCTCCGCGAAACCTCTGGTCATCGTGGAGTCTCCGGCTAAAGCGCGCACGATCTCGGCCATGCTGGGGCCCGATTTCGTGGTCAAGTCATCCGTCGGTCACATCCGTGACCTGCCGCGACGCGCGGGTGAAGTGCCGGCCGCCTACAGGGGCGAAGGGTGGGCGCGCCTGGGCGTAGACGTCGACAACGGTTTCAAACCCCTCTATGTCGTCTCGCCGGAGAAGAAGGACGTCGTCAGCGATCTGAAGCAGGCCGTGCGCCAGGCGAGCGAGGTCTACCTGGCCACAGACGAGGACCGCGAAGGGGAGTCGATCGCGTGGCACCTGCTCGAGGTGCTGTCACCTGACATCCCGGTAAAGCGGATGGTGTTCCACGAGATAACCCGTCCCGCGATCGAGCGAGCCGTTCAGGAATGGCGCGACCTCGACCGCAAGATGGTCGACGCGCAGGAAGCGCGCCGGATCCTCGACCGCCTCTACGGCTACGAGGTGTCCCCGGTTCTTTGGAAAAAGGTAATGCCGAAGCTTTCGGCGGGCCGCGTCCAGAGTGTGGCGACGCGCATGATCGTGGAGCGCGAACGGGCGCGGATGCGATTCAGGACCGCCGGCTGGTGGGACATAGAAGGCACCTTCGGCGCCGACGCCTCCACCGACACAGCATCGTTCAAAGCCACCCTCGTCTCGCTCGACGACGTTGCGTTGGCATCGGGCCGTGACTTTACGGAGACAGGCGAGCTGAAATCGTCCAACCAGGTTCGCCAACTCGACGAGGCCCAGGCACAAGATCTTTCGTCCCGCCTGACCGGACGACCGTTCTCGGTCAAGTCCATCACCGAAAAGCCTTTCCGGCGCTCTCCTGCTGCTCCGTTCATGACGTCGACGCTCCAGCAGGAAGCCGGTCGCAAGCTCCGTTTCGGCGCACAGCGCACGATGCAGGTGGCACAGCGGCTGTACGAGCAGGGCTGGATCACCTACATGCGTACCGACTCGACCACGTTGTCGGACCAGGCGCTCGGTGCGTCGCGCGATCAGGCCATCAGGCTCTACGGACCCGAGTACGTGCCCGACCGTCCCCGCCGATACGAGCGCAAGGTGAAGAACGCCCAAGAGGCGCACGAGGCGATCAGGCCGTCGGGGGACACGTTCAAAACACTCGAAGAGGCGGCCTCGGGGTTGTCGGGGGATGAGTTTCGTCTCTACGAGCTCATCTGGAAGCGCACGATCGCGTCCCAGATGGTTGACGCGCGTGGAACCACCGCCCAGCTCCGAATTGTCGGGTCCGCAGCACCGAACGCTGAAGGAAAAGCCGAATCCGCAGAGTTCGGAGTGTCGGGAACGGTCATCTCGTTCCCTGGTTTCCTGAGGGCCTACGTCGAGGGATCTGACGACCCCGACGCCGACCTCGCGGAGCGCGACACACAGCTCCCCGCGCTCTCAGAAGGACAGGCATTGACCGGCGATGCGATGGAGGCCCGCGGTCACACCACCCAACCACCGGCGCGCTTCACCGAAGCCTCTCTCGTGAAGGCGCTCGAGGAACAGGGTGTCGGCCGTCCCTCCACCTACGCCAGCATCATCGGGACCATTCAGGACCGCGGATACGTGTGGAAGAAGGGGACTGCCCTCATCCCCTCGTTCACGGCCTTCGCAGTAGTCGGGTTGATGGAGCAGCACTTCGGCGATCTCGTCGACTACGGCTTCAC
>JBAPRR010000200.1:0-12599 GCA_049281195.1 Acidimicrobiales bacterium | reverse complement strand
CGCTGTTCTCGCTTACCGACGTTGCAGCCGATTCGCAAGCACTATCCGCACTTAGGAAAGAGAAGGCCACGGGTGGGGCTGATTGGTTGTTCGTGGGGAGGATCTCTCCCCACAAGGCGCAGCACGATCTGATCAAAGCCCTGGCGTGTGCCCGAAGCATGACGGACCCCTCCGCGCGCCTCCACCTCGTCGGGACATCGCTCGGGATCGACTATCTGAGGGCGCTCGAACGCTTCGCCGACCGACTGGGGATCGCCGACGCGGTCCGCATGCCAGGGACGGTGACGGCCGGAGTGCTCGCCGGTTATTACGAGACGGCCGATGTGTTCGTTTGCGTATCGGACCACGAAGGCTTCTGCGTACCGATCATCGAAGCGATGGGAAGAGGGTGCCCGGTGGTCGCGCACGAGGCGGCCGCCGTGGGTGAGACGGTGGGGGAGGCCGGGATCGTTCTGCACGACAAGTCCCCGGTGACTGTGGCCACCGCGGTGGACCGCGTTACGAGCGATCCGATGCTGAACGAGCGCCTGGTCAGCCTAGGCAAAAAGAGGGCCGAATTGCTCTCCGTGCCCTCGAGCGGCACTCAGATGGTCACAGCCATAAAAGAAGCGATCAGTATCTCCTCCGGGGGCGGTTCGTGACGCTGGACCATGAGTTCGCCGGCATGTCGATCACTCATGTGCACCAGATCCTTCCTTCTCTGCATGTGGCGGATGCTTCGGGCTCGCACACGCTCCACGCGCGTGACGCGCTCAGAAAGGCGGGATACACCTCGGAGCTTTTCGTGGATCTGGTGGACGCACCTCTTTCCTCCGAAGTCCATCCGTTCGACGAGATCGACGGTTTCGTCGTACCGGGAAAGACGGCTCTTCTCTACCAACTCGCCGTCGGTTCGAGGCTCGTCGACCTGATCATGCTGCGAAATGAGCCGCTGCTGATCAACTATCACAACCTGACCCCGGCCAGCTTCTACTGGAAATGGGCCCCTGATTGGCTGGAGGCTGTCGCTGCAGGCCGCGGGGACCTTTACAGGCTTGCTGGCCGCACCAGTCACGCCATCGCCGTTTCGAAGTTCAACGAGATCGACCTTTCGGGTGCCGGCTACAGATCGACGTCGGTGGTCTCCCCGTTCGTCACGGCGACGCGGTCGGATCCTGTGAAGCGAAAGTCGCAACCGACATCGATCCTTTTCGTAGGAAAGATGTTGCCGCACAAAGCGGCACACCATCTGGTCCGCGCTCTGGCTGCCTACAAAGAGGCCTTCGATCCGGAAGCAAACCTCGTGATCATCGGCGGCCATCCGATCGCCTCGTTCGCTGACGCGGTGCGCGACTATGCAGATGCTCTCGGGATCGGCGACTCGGTAGAGCTGACCGGTTCGGCGTCAGATGAACGCGTGGCGGACGCCTACCGCTCGGCAGACGTATTTCTGTGCCTGTCAGATCACGAGGGGTTCTGCTTTCCTCTCGTAGAAGCGATGGGCCGCGGTGTGCCGATCGTCGCCTTCGCGGCGGGGGCGGTTCCGGACACCCTCGGAGATGCCGGCATCCTTCTCCACGACAAGTCGGGCCCGGTCGTCGCTTCCGCAATTCACAGAGTTGTGGTCGATCAAACACTTCGTGCCCGGTTGGTCCGAAACGGCTTCGAACGCCTGGAATTGTTCGACCTGGACCGCACCAAGGAACATTTCGTAGATGAGGTCCGCCTGGCGCTGAAACGCATCGAACGCGAGCGCGAAGAGGTGTCTCGCGACGTCCGGCTGCGCGATCCGGGCGGAGATGCCAGCCGTGGCTCTGAGGCGGTCCACCGTTCAGACCGGGGCCGAGATTCCGCCGTCGCATATGGGGGAGCAACCGGAGATGCGGAAGTCAGGGGAGCGGGGGAGCGCTGGTTCGAAGCGCCGGCGAGCGTAAGCGAGGTGGGCAGGCTCGCCAACAAGGTGGCGGGAAAACCTGAGCACGTACGGGCGATCCACCAACTGGTGCCGATGCTGGTTCCCGGCGATGCCACGTCAGAGCATGCCATCGAGCTTCGTCGGCTCCTGCATGACATGGGTCTCGAATCCGAGATATTCGCCACCGCCATCGACGACTCCCTTCACTCAGAAGCGATCCTCATGCACGAGTTGCCGGACCGCCGCCTGCCCGGAACGCTTCTCATCTACCAGATGTCGAGTGGATCCCCCCTCGCCGAGCTGGCAAGGGATCGCAAGGAGCCCCTAGCGGTCAACTACCACAACCTGACTCCGGCATGGGCCTACGAGCACTGGGACCCGGCCACCGCGGCCGACCAACGCTGGGCGAGACGCCAGGTGGCCGAGCTCGCGGCACGCGCCTCCATTGGTCTGTGCCCGTCCGACTACAACGCAGCCGAGCTGTCCGCTTGTGGTTTCGCCGAGACGGCGGTGTGCCCCGTGCTCGTGGACATGAACCGGCTCGCCGGATCTGACCAGCGCGGATCTGACCAGCCCGCATCTGACAAGTCCGCGTCTGACAAGCGGAGTTCTTCGGTCGAAGAGGAGCTGGCGGCCCGCTCGGACTTCGCCGGTGGCACCTGGTTGTTCGTCGGGCGCATCGTCCCCCACAAGGGCGCACACCGACTGGTCCAAGCTCTCGCCGCGTACAACAAGCTGTTCGGCGTCATTCCCCATCTCGACCTGATCGGGTCGCCCGGTCCGATCCGGTATGTCGAAGCAGTGCAACGTCTGTCCGAAGAGCTTGGAGTGGCAAGCCATATCCGGTTGTGGAGTGGTGTCGATGACGCCGGACTCGGTTCGTTCTACCGTCACGCGGACGTCTTCGTGAGCGCTTCTATGCACGAGGGCTTCTGCGTTCCCATCGTCGAGGCCATGTACAACAAGGTCCCCGTGGTCGCTCTGGCCGCGGCCGCAGTCCCCGAGACGGTGGCTTCAGCCGCCCTTCTCGTGGAGCCGGCCGGGACGGATGCCGCCACGGCGGCTTTTATCGCGTCCGGCGTGTACAGGGTCAGTTCCGATGCCGACCTCAGGTCACTTCTTGTCGCAGGCGGGACGGTGCGCGCCGAACAGCTCGGCCTGGAGCGTTCGCGCCACACGATGCGCCGCATTCTCGAGGGTTGGATCGACCGGTTCGGATCGCTCGACGAGACCGAGGGCGCGGCGTGAAGTTCGCATTCGTCACCCCGCGTTACGGCAGGGAGATCGTCGGCGGCGCCGAGATGGCCGCCAGGATGATCGCGGAACGCCTCGTGACCCAGCTCGGCTGGTCGGTCGAGATCTTCACCACCCGGGCCAAGGACATCGTCACTTGGGAGAACGAATACCCGCACGGTGACGAGACCATCAACGGTGTGCTCGTGCATCGATTCGACGTCACGTCGGGCCGCCCGGAGCACTTCTTCAGGTTCTCGGAGCGTTTGCTCTCTGCCCCTGATGCCGCCACCGAGGTAGAGGCCCGCGCATTCATAGACACCCAGGGCCCCGGATGTCCGTCACTGATCGAGGCGCTCCGCTACTGCGACCGCGACCTGATCGCCTTTTACCCCTACTTGTACACCCCGACCGTCGACGGCGTGCAGGTGGTCGGGGACCGGGCCGTCATGCATCCCGCCGCGCACGACGAGCCCGCGCTTCACCTGCCGATCTTCCGCGGCACGATGACCGCGGTGCAGGGATTGGCATTCCACACCAGGGGAGAACGTGACCTCGTCCAACAGATGTTCCCCGTCGCAGACCTGCCTCAGCAGGTGGTGGGGCTGGGTTTCGACGAGCCCGGCCCGGAGGTGGGACCGGGCCGATCACCCGGAGAGATCCTGGGGATAGGCGACCGGCCGTACATCTTGTGCCTGGGAAGAGTTGACGGGCTCAAGGGCACCACGGCACTGGGGGCGTTCTTCAACGCCTACAAGGAGCGCAAGCCCGGACCGCTCGCACTGGCGCTCGTGGGTCCGGTCACCGCGCAGCCGCCCCTGTCTGCGGACACCATCTTGACCGGACCGGTGTCCGAGGCCGACAAGTGGTCACTTCTCAGAGGCGCCACCGCGTTCGTATCACCTTCTCCTCACGAGTCGTTCTCCCTGGTGCTCCTCGAAGCGTGGAGCGTGGGGATCCCGGTCATGGTGAACGCCCAGTGCAGCGTCACGGTCGAGCACTGCGAGGACTCGAATGGCGGCCTGTGGTACGGCTCGTACGCCGAGTTCGAGGTGGCGCTCGATCGCATCATGTCCGACGCACAACTCAGGGCCGGATTGGGAGAGCGCGGCAGACGGTACGTGGACGCCAACTTCCGCTGGCCGGTGATCATCGACCGTTATGACCGCTTCAGCGCCCGGGTCATGGAGCGCATCGCACGCACGCGCGGACAAGCCTGGGCACACCGGTGAAAGGCACCCGTCTCCTTCTTTTCTGCATTCTTGCCGCGACCATTATCGGTTCGGGGGTTCTGGTCATAACCAGCTACACCGGCCGGGGCGCCAAGAACACCTACGACCTGGTGGCCACGCGTAGCGCCACGCCCGAGCAGATCGACACAGATGCTGCGGCGATGGTGAATCGGATCAACCAGCTCGGGTACCGCGACACTCAGGCCACCGTCAACGGCCAGATCATCGCCCTGACGGTTTACGGCAACCCCACCCAGGCCCGACGCGCTGTTGTCGGGTCGCTCGACGCCGGACGGCTGCTGGTGCGGCCGGTGATCTGCCAAGCACCTCTCTACGTGCTCGAGAAGCAACCGGTGGCCACTCATCAGGCGCTCGAATGTGGTTCGCAGTACGTGCTGTCGGCCAAGGCCCTCGATGTCGACACGGCCACCGGGAAGGCCCGGGGGACGATCACGCCGGATCCGGTCTTGGCCACCGTCTCCACCACCGCTTCGGAAGCGGATAACGAAGACGCGCGAGTGCTCCTTCCGACCGGCGATGTGAGCGGCTACTCGGGCACCCGTCTTGTGTGTGGACCGTCGAGGTTGGACGACGCGGACATTTCGTCAGTGGACGCGGTGAAGGACGGCTCGGGGTGGGGCCTGCAGGTGTCCCTTACGTCGACCGGCTCCAAGGATTTCGACGAGGTCGCCTACGCCCAGTTCCACGCGTTGGTGGCCAACGACCTGGACGGCACGGTGATCTCCGCTCCGATCACGGAGCCCACCCAGTCGAGCTTCCAATCATTCAACGGTCAGTTCGAGATCTCCGCCGGGTACACCAGGACCCAAGCCGTGCAACTGGCAAACGACATCACTTCGCCCTTGGCGGTGCCGCTCCAGATCGCCGGGTAGTTCGATTTTTCTTTGCCGTTGTTGGGTTTCTTGTGCGTTTACGCATTGGGTCTCAGTAGTGCACTCAGTTCGGCAAGAACAAGGCCTCACCACGGCTTTCACAATTGGGTGTGCCCAGCGGTGCTTGTTGGGCATTTAGTTGTTGAGGACAAAAACCTATGTCCGATCACTGGGTCATGTTCTTCTTCAAACGCGCCGGGGCCCACAGTCGCCCCAGGGCCACGTTGTGGTTCACGGCTCGGGTTTTCGCTCTGACCGCTCTGTTGGCCGGTGGCGTGGCCATGATCGACGCAGTCCCAACAGGCAGCGCATCGGCTTATCCGTACCCTGACGTGTCCATCAGCGGCTTCGGGTGGGGAAATGCCGTCGGGATGGGCCAGTGGGGGGCATTCGGTTACTCCCAGCAGGGCTGGACGTACCAACAGATCCTCCAACACTTTTATGGGACGTTGATGGACGGTCAACAGACAACCCTCGCGTCGCTCACGCCATCGCAGGACGACACCAACATCCGCGTAAATATCACCGAGATCGACGGTGAGTCCGCCCTCGTCACCTCGCAGTCGGCCTTTTCCATTGACGGGGTGAACTTCGCTCCGAACCAAATGGTGTGGCTGTCCCCCAACTCCAACCTCACCTGGAACGTGTATGCGGCGAGCGGCTCGGGTTGCAGCGCCACTCCGGGAGGGACGCTCGAACTGAGCGGTGTCACCAACCCTGTGGTCTCCCCGAACGCCACGGAAACCTGGCCCGACGACGGGAGCCTGGCCGCGCAAGTTCTGGAGCTGTGCGTGAACGGGAACCTGCAGGGATACCGGGGCCAACTCGAGACCACCTATTACGAGTCCCAGGCGCGGACTGTCAACATCGTCCCGCTCGAGGCATACATCTCGGACGTGACTCCGTCTGAGTCACCCACGTATTGGGCCAGCATCGGGTCGCCAGGAGCTCAGGGGCAGCCCGAAGGCTTCCAGTCGATCGAGGCGCAGGCCGTGGCGGCTCGTTCCTACGTCATGAGCGACCTCGACGGATGGGGCGGTTACGCGGATACCTGTGACTCGGACTGCCAGAGCTACCCGGGCATCGTCAACGAGAATTCGATCGCGAGCGCGGCCGTGCAGGACACAGAGGGCGTCGTGGTGTTGATGCCCGACGGTTCAGTGGCCGAGACCCAGTACTCATCGTCGGACGGTGGCTGGACTCTTCCGGGGACATTCGCGGCGCAGCCCGATGCCGGCGACGCGGTCTGCCTGGGCGACGCGTGCAATACACATCACGACTGGAACGCCCAGGTGCCGGTGAGCGCGATACAAGCCCAGTTCCCCCAGATCGGGACTCTCGAATCGGTGCAGGTAACCCAGCGAAACGGCGTCGGGAACTTCGGCGGGAGAGTCCTTCAGATGTCCCTCGTCGGATCGACCGGAAGTGCGAGCATCAGCGGGTCGACCTTCGCCACCGACTTCTACCCGTACGGCGTTCAGAGCTACTGGTTCAGCGTCACCAACCAGCCGAGCGGTGGTATGGGCGGTTACTGGCTCGCCGCCTCGAACGGCGGAGTCTTCTCCTTCGGCAACGCGCAGTTCTACGGATCGATGGGGGGCAAGCCCCTCAACGCTCCTATCGTCGGCATGGCTGCCACCCCCGGTGGCGGCGGTTACTGGCTGGTGGCATCCGATGGCGGGGTCTTCGCGTTCGGTAACGCCAGGTTCTACGGATCGATGGGCGGGAAACCGCTCAACGAACCGATCGTCGGCATGGCGTCTACCCCCGACGGCGGCGGCTACTGGCTGGTGGCATCCGACGGGGGAGTGTTCTCGTTCGGTGATGCCCGGTTCTACGGGTCCATGGGCGGAAAGCATCTGAACCAACCCGTCGTGGGGATGGCGTCTGGGCCGGGCGGAGCCGGCTACTGGCTGGTGGCGTCCGACGGCGGCATCTTCAGCTTCGGCTCGGCGCGGTTCGACGGATCGACCGGAAGCATGAAATTGAACAAGCCGGTCGACGGCATGGCCGCGGCTCCCGGCGGCGGAGGGTACTGGCTGGTGGCGTCGGACGGAGGCATCTTCTCGTTCGGCTCAGCCCGGTTCCAGGGTTCGCTTCCGAGCCTCGGGATATCGGACGACACGTCGAGGACGCTTCTTGCCACCGCCGACGGGGGCGGCTACCTGATCGTGTGTGGTGACGGCACCGCGGACGACGCCGGTGACGCGCCGCAATTCGGAGACGTCCAGTCCGCGGTTCCCGGCTACAGCGGGACGGTGGTCGGCGCGGCGTCGGTACCGGGCTGATCGAGCGGGGGCAGATCCCGGAACTGCGCGAAGTCCTTGAGCTTGCCGAATCGGCCCAGCCGACCGACATCCACTCCCACATCAGCGTTCCGGAGCATGTCGCGGTCGCCCGCACTGTTGCCGTAGGCCCATACGAACGGTCGTGTCTCCGAATCGCCTTCAGATGCGGTGATCCACTGGTCGAGGCGCCGCCACTTCTCGGGTCCCCGGCAGTTGAGGCCGTCGTAATGTCCGGTCAGCTTCCCGTTGCTCGCCTCCAACCGGGTTCCGACCAGACCCGATGCGCCGACCTTCTCTGCCACCGGCGCCAGATACAGCTCCGGCGACGCCGACACGATGACGATGCGGTCGCCCCGATCGATGTGCGCACGCATCCGTTCGTAGACGTCAGGCCTGACGCGTTTGTCGAAATGCGCCAACCCGAATGCACGAGCCAGCTTTTGTATGTCCCGGGCGTCCCTCCCCCCGAGAACCCGTACGAAGAGTGCCTCTTTCGCTTTGTCGTTGGCGCTGCCGCCTTTGATCGCCGCGACCAGGATCCTCGGAGCTTCGCGCAGGCCCGCCGCGGTCGCCTTCACCCGGCCGGTCATGGCCACGAGGAATTGCCATACAGAACCACCGTGCGCCAACGTGCCGTCGAAGTCGAACGCCGCTACGACGGGCTGCCCCGGTCGCGGCGAGGCGAGCTGGGGCGAAGGGTTGGGGCTCACGAATCCGTTTCCGTTGCACCATGCCTGCCAGCGCCGGTCGCAAACTTGATTGCACCGACCGCCGTCTCGCCGCTCGCGATCGTCGACCGGCCGAGGCGGGCCTCGTTCACCAGTGCATCGCGTTCGGACATGCCCCACTGATCAAGAAGTGACCTCCGGTCGTTCCGCATGCAGGTCTGCGGGAACGATGCGATCTGCTTGGCCAGCTCTACCGACGCACGCAGCGCATCGCCCGGCGGCACGAGCCGGTTCACCAGTCCCATCTGAAGCGCTTCGGGCCCCCCTGTGGGGCGCCCGGTGAGCATCAGGTCGAGAGCGTGGCTCTGGCCGATCAGCCGGGCCAGCCTCACCGTCCCGCCGTCTACGAGTGGCACCCCGAACCGGCGCTCGAACACGCCGAGCACGGCGTCGGTCGCCGCCACGCGCAGGTCGCACCACACGGCAAGCTCGATGCCGCCGGCGACGGCGTAACCCTCGATGGCCGCGATGACCGGTTTGGACATGTCCAGCCAGGTCGGTCCCATGGGACCGGGACCCTCGTCTCTCACGGGCCGGCGGTCGCCTTCGGCCATGGCCTTCAGGTCGGCTCCGGCGCAGAAGGTCCCTCCCGAACCGGTCAGGATGGCGACCGAGGCGTCGTCGTCCCCCTCGAATTCCTCGAATGCGTCGAGGAGCTCCGCGGCGGTCTTCGAGTCGACGGCGTTCTTACGTTCCGGCCTATTGATGGCCACGATCGTCACGGGCCCGTTCTTGGTCACCGTGATGTTGTCGTAACGGGTCGGATCGGCTTCCACGAGGGCATTCTCGCAGGTAGCGACATTCAGGAACGAAACTTGACCCATCCGGTCGACTATGTGGATTTGCCCCCATAGAATGACCGCAACCGGAATCGGAACCACCAGCGCGCCGGACAGGCGTGCGTCCAACCCCCAGGAGGCAATAAATGGCACTACGTCTCGGTGACACCGCCCCCGACTTCTCGGCGGACACCACTGAAGGCACCATCAACTTCCACGACTGGCTCGGCGATTCCTGGGGAATCCTGTTCTCCCACCCGAAGGACTTCACGCCCGTCTGCACCACCGAGCTAGGCGCTTTCGCCAAGGCAAAGGGCGAGTTCGACAAGCGCAATACCAAACTTCTTGGCCTGTCGGTCGACTCGGTGGAGTCACACAACGGCTGGAAGGGCGACATCGAGGAGACCCAGGGCGAGGCCCTCAACTTCCCGCTGATCGGCGACCCGGACCGCAAGGTGGCCGACCTGTACGACATGATCCACCCCAACGCCAATGACACCCTCACGGTGCGTTCGGTCTTCATCATCGGCCCCGATAAGAAGGTGAAGCTCACCCTCACCTACCCGGCGTCCACCGGCCGCAACGTCGACGAGGTGCTCCGCGTGCTCGACTCGCTTCAGCTGACGGCGGGCTACTCGGTTTCCACCCCGGTCAACTGGAAAGACGGCGACGACGTCATCATCGCTCCTGCGATCTCCGACGACGACGCCAAGGTGAAGTTTCCCAAGGGCTTCAAGACCCTCAAGCCTTACCTGCGGGTTACCCCCCAGCCCAACAAGTAAGCAGAACGTCAGAAAAAGCGGGGCCGGTACACACCGGCCCCGCTTTTTTCGTTCTCCCACGCGCAGGTACGTGTGTGCGTGGCGATCAAAACAGATGATCACGGCGGGAGAGTGGCGCCGGTTGTGGTGGTGGTCGATGGCAATGTCGTCGTCGTAGTCGGCGGAGCCGTCGTGGTGGTCGTGGGGGGAGCTGTTGTCGTAGTCGTCGTGGCGTGAGTCGTCGTGGTGGTGCGGGGAACGGTCGTCGTCGTCACGATGTACGGGTACGTGGTTGTCGTCGATGACGATGTGGTGGTGGTCGGCTGACTCGTGGTCGTCGGCGCCAGCGTCGTGGTGGTCGGACGCTCGGTCGTGGTGGTGCTCGTGGTGGGATGCGCCGGAGAATTGTCAGTGAGCGCGAGCACCAGGACTGTTATCGCGAGCGCCGCCACGAGAACAATCAACAGGGCATTCAAGGGAAAGCGTCGTCTCGGGGGGCCGGAGCCCCTGGGGTCGTAAGGTCCGGGACCTCCCGGGCCGGTGGGGCCGCCGGGCCCACCCCCTCCGTAACCCTGTCCGCCGTACGCCGCACCGAGGGCACCGGCTGCGATCGTCGGCTCGATGACAGAAGTTCTCTCGTCTCCGGCATCCGATCCGAACGCCGGGTACGTGCCGGTGTCGTCGTCTTGGAGTGTCTGTGCCGCCTGAGTGGGCGGACCACCCTCGGAAAGGACCTCTTCCTTGGTTACACCCGGACCGCCTGCCGTCCCCGCCGCCCCCGCCGGTCCTGTCGCCCGAGGCGGAACCTTGGGGTCCTGCTGCTCGGCATCGGTACCGGGTAGCCCGTAACCGCATACGAGGCAACGCTCCGTGCCGTCGGGCACGTTTGCGCTACATCTCGGGCAGACTGCCATCGGATCCTTTCGTACTTTCTGGTTGCCCGGAAACGAAGAGGCTCAGCCGGCTCCGCCTTCTGTAGCGGCACCGACAAGCTCGTCGCGAAGCTCACGCTTCAAGACCTTTCCCTGCGGGTTTCGGGGAAGAGGCTCGGATCGGAACCAGACGTGAGTCGGAACATTGAATCCTGCCATCCGCTCACGCACGAATGTCGAGAGCTCGTCCGCAGACACATTGGTGCCGGGACGCAGCACCACCACGGCGCCCACCTCTTCGCCGAGAACGGGGTGAGGCACACCGATCACCGCTACATCTGCGACCGCCGGATGCTCGAAGAGGGTTGCCTCTATCTCCACTGAGTACACGTTCTCACCACCGCGGATGACGACGTCCTTGGCGCGGTCGACTACGTAGACGAACCCTTCTTCGTCGATGCGGCCGACGTCACCGGAGTGAAGCCAGCCTTCTGTGAACGACACGACAGATTCGTCCGGCTTGTTCCAGTAACCCCGCACCACGTTCGGACCCTTGATCCACAGCTCTCCGGTCACATCGGGTCCTGTCGGTAGGTCGGGTGTGGGGTGACTGCCGGCGAACTCCTCGGGAACGACGGAAACGTCGCACACCGGGACCGGCCTGCCGACGCTGTCCGGCTTGCGCACGTAGTCGTTGCCGTTGTTCATGGTCGTGACGGAAGAGGTTTCCGTGAGGCCATAGCCATTCGATGGCGACCCCGTCGGGAAGTGTTCAGAGATCCTCCGAACAAGCTCCGGCGGTGCCGGGGCACCCCCGTAGGCGATGCTTCGCACGCTCGAGGTGTCCCTCGATTCGAAGTTCGGAGAGTCGAGTACCTGCATGACCATGGCGGGGACGCCACCGAAGATGGTGATGCGCTCACGTTCAATCAGCTCGAGTGCGCGCTCGGGATCCCAGTGGTGCATCAGGACGAGCTTTCCGCCGGCCGCGGTGTTGCCCACCAAGATGGCGTGGCACCCCGTGGCATGGAAGAACGGGACCGACAGCAGGTTCGCCCCTTGCGATTCTGTGGCCTCGTCAGGATCGGCGGTCATCCGCTTCTCCTTGCCTTCACGCATCCCGAGGCGGGTGTTGGAGAAGAAGAGGCTCATCAGGTTGGTGCAGATGTTCCGGTGCGTTCCGACCGCGCCCTTGGGCTTACCGGTAGTTCCCGAGGTGTAGAAGATGGTTGCGTCGTCCTCGGGCTCGATCGCCACATCCGGAAATACGGGATCCGAAGCGGCGTCGGCGATGAGATCCGTGAACGAGATGATCGGAACGGGGGAATCCGTGATCTCGATGTGCGGTTTGCGGTCCTCGTTGGTGACGATGACGGCCGTCAAGTCGGGGAGGTCTGACAGAACGGGCCGGATCCGTGCCAGGCGTTCGGAGTCCACGAATACGACCGACGAACCCGAGTCGGCGAGCCCGTATTGAAGCTCGGGCCCCGTCCACCATGCGTTGATCGGGACGACGATCGCTCCGATCGAGGTGATCCCCCAGAAGGCCATCGCCCACTCGGGCAGGTTCCTCATTGCGATCGAAACCCGGTCGCCCTTGTTGACTCCGAAACGCTCGGAAAGCGCACGGGCGATCGACGCTGCGATCCCGTAATGCTCTTTGAAGGTCGTCCTCTCGTCCTCGTAGACGAGGAAGGTCTTGTCGCCGTGACCGAGGGACAGGTCCAAGACGACCTTCAGACTTCCGGGACAGTTCTTCCAGATCCGCGTCGCCACTCCACGGATGTCGATCTCTTCCATCTCGAACATCTGCCCCGGCGCGGTAAGGGTGGCGTCTGCTTCATCTATGGACATGCTGGCCACGGGGGCTTCCTCCTTGTT
Source organism: Acidimicrobiales bacterium (assembly GCA_049281195.1). Classification (GTDB taxonomy): domain Bacteria; phylum Actinomycetota; class Acidimicrobiia; order Acidimicrobiales; family CAVXTF01; genus JBAPRR01. The sequence goes on along the minus strand of JBAPRR010000200.1, from coordinate 38 downwards.
CATCGGCTGCCCGCAGGCTCTGTGTTGGAGGAACCTTC
>JBAPRR010000199.1:0-4807 GCA_049281195.1 Acidimicrobiales bacterium | reverse complement strand
GACCAGAGTCGTCACGATCAGTACTTCGGATTTGCGAACACGGAACGAACGAGCGGCTCGAAGTGGGCCAGATCATCTGTGGGGTAGTCGGGATCGAAGCTCGTCTGGTCCCAAACGTCCGCGAACTGCTCGCCGAGCGAAAACCACTCCTCGGTGCGGTATTGCTCCCTGGCTTCGGGATTGGCACCGAAGTACTCGTAGTAGTGCCGTCCCTGAAAGTCCTGGTGGGTCCGGATCACGTTGTAGACCTCGGGCCGGACGTAAGGCTTCAACATCTCAGCGGCAATTGCCGGGTGATTGGGTACCGACACGACCTTTCCGATGTCGTGGCACAAGGAGGCGACGATCATCTCCTCGTCGGCACCGCCGCGCTCGGACCGGGTGGCCGTCTGCAGGCTGTGCATCTTCTGATCCACCGAGAATCCGTCCGTTATCGCCGCGAGCTCTTCGAGCATGGAGAGAACCCGGTTTGCGACTCGATCCTGGTGCTTGAAGGTTTCGTCTGCGATGCGAGCCCACTGTTCCTTGGTGGACTCGTCCATGCTGCGGAAGCTGGTGGCGGTAGTCGTCATGCTCCCATTCTCGCGCCGGCGGCTTGCAGGTACCTGTGACGTGCCGTGCGACCCCGCGAGCACTGAAAAAGCGTCAGCGGATGCTGACGGATTCTGGCGACGTCCGCCTCACCCGGAGAGCGACGCCAACAGCGCGGCCGCGGAGGAATCCCGATCGGACACGCCGTCGGGGCGGTCGTTGCTCGGAGGGGCGCCGAGGCCGATCTGGAGCGCCGCGGCGAGTCCCTTCAACAGCTCGCGAAGCTCGGGGGGAGGGGGGAAGTATTCGTCTTCGACGGTAGTACGGACCTCTTCTGTGCCCGAGCGCGGGTTCAGGGCGCTGACGACGGCGTCAACCAGCTCGTCAGGTGCAGACGCTCCGGCAGTGACTCCCACCACTCCCTCGAGATCATCAGGAAGTTCAGAAGCGTCGTTCACCCTGAGCACCCTCGGGCACCCTGCGGCCTTGGCAACGGCCTCGAGCGCTCTGGTGTTGGAGGAGTTGACCGAACCGATCACGACGACCGCGTCCGCCCGGCCCGCAATGGCCTTCAACGCCGCCTGACGGTTGGTGGTGGCGAAGCACAGGTCGGAGCGGTTGGGCATCCACAAGGCGGGGAACTTCTCCTTGGCCCGCTCGAGGATGGCACTCCATTCGTCGTGGCTGAGCGTGGTTTGGGCCAAAAGGGCAACGGGAGTGTCACCACTCACCGAGGCCGAAGCGGCATCCACGTCATCTTCTGATTGGACGAGCACCACCGAATCAGGAGCGACGGCCATCGTGCCTATGGCCTCTTCGTGGCCCTCGTGGCCCACGTATAGGACCGTGTAGCCATTGCGGGCCCTCACCTTCAGCTCGTGATGGACCTTGGTGACCAGGGGACAGACCGCATTCACCACGATGCGGCCGTAGTCCCTGGCGTCGTTCACCACCTGGGGAGCCGATCCGTGAGCCGACAGCATCAGCGGGGCGCCTTTCGGAACCTCGCTCACATCGTCGACGAATATCACGCCCTGGGCCTGGAATTGGTCCACCACGTGACGGTTATGGACGATCTCGTGATAGCAGTAGACCGGCGGCTCGAATACGCGAACCATCCACGCAAGGGCCTTTATCGCCATCTCCACGCCGGCGCAGAAACCCCGGGGAGCAGCCAGAAGGACGCGTTCGACCTGCACTGTTACAGGCTACAGACGGGTAGCCTTGCTTTGTGCCGGCGCCTCGGGTGGTTTCGGTGGCGGCAGCTTCTCCTGCTGAGCAGGCAGGCCTTGCCATCGGTGATGAGATCGTCTCGATAGACGGTCGGGTGCCACGCGACGTCATCGAGTACCACCTGCTCACCGATGAGGCCGACCCGGAATTCCACATCCGGCGCGGCCACGAGGAATTCGAGATCGAGGTTCAAAAGGACGCCGGCGTGCCGGTGGGCCTCGAAGTGTCCTCCGCGGTCTTCGATCGGGTGAGGACCTGCGACAACCACTGCGACTTCTGCTTCATCTACCAGCTCCCGAAGGGGATGCGCCGGAGCCTCTACCTGAAGGACGACGACTACAGGCTGTCGTTTCTCTACGGAAACTTCACCACCCTCACGCGGTTCACCGAACTTGACCTTGAGCGGGTGATCGACGAACGACTTTCGCCCCTCTTCGTTTCCATACATTCGACCGACCCGCTCCTTCGAGCGCGCCTGGTCAGCAACCGCAGAGGCGCCACGTCGCTTCGCTGGCTGAGGGCGATTCTCGACGGGGGAATCGAGGTACACGGCCAAGTGGTGGTCTGCCCTGGTGTGAACGACGGGTCCGCCCTCGAAGACACCATGGCGGGGATCGCAGACCAGTTCCCCGAGCTCGCGAGCGTGGCCCTGGTCCCGATCGGAGTGAGCCGCTACTCGACGGCACCAGATATGCGTCCGCACACTGCCGACGAGGCCCGCGCCGTGATCGATCTGGTGGACACGTGGCAGCAGCTGTTCATGTCGATGATCGGCAGACGGATGGTCCACGCATCTGACGAGTTCTATCTGCTCGCCGAACGGGACTTTCCGCAGGCGTCCGAGTACGAAGCGTTCGAGCAACACGAAAACGGTGTCGGGATGTCGCGCGCCCTCGAGCTGTCTTTCAATGGAGACGAGGATGCGGCAATCGGTAAGAAGAGCGGATTCTTCTCGTGGGTCGACGGTGCGCCGGCGAGCGGGTATCGCGCTGTGCGCTCCGTTGGCGAGGTCGACGCGAGCGACAACGCTTCGGACACTTCGGTCACGGTTGTGACGGGGGAGTACGGAGCGATGGTCCTCGAGCCGCTGATCCGGGACTTTCCCGGCATCGATCTACTGGCGGTGAAGAACGACTTCTTCGGGGGAAACATCGCCGTGTCGGGATTGCTCGTGGGGCAGGACATCGCGGCCGCTTTGAACGAGCGCAAGCCACAAGGCAGGGTGCTTCTACCCGATGTGTGCCTGTCCGAGGGGTTGTTCTTGGACGGAACGACGCTGAGCGATCTGCCTATCGAGGTCGAGGTTGTTCCGACCGACGGGATCTCGCTTCGAAAGGCACTTCTCACGCACGACAAAACGGCGCTTGTGACGCACGACAAATCGGAAAATGAAGAGCTCGACGAGCTCGACCGGGTTCCGGTGACTATGGGGTCGAGACGATGACAGAACCAGCCTCTCCGCACGTTCCGGGCTTCAATCCGCGTCCGGTCCAGGTCCCACGCACCCTTCCTCTGGTGGTCATCGTGGGACGACCGAACGTCGGCAAATCCACTCTGGTCAACCGGGTCGTGGGCCGTCGAATCGCGGTGACCGAAGAAAAGCCCGGGGTGACGCGCGATCGCCTGGAGCTCGAGACGGAATGGGCCGGACGGTCGTTCCTGATCGTCGACACGGGGGGATGGATCGAAAAAGGCGAGTCGCTCGATGTCAAGGTCACCGCGCAGTCAGAGAAGGCCATCGCACTGGCAGACGTCGTGGTATTCGTCGTCGACTCGACGGTCGGGATAACTACCGAGGACGAGGCGTTCGCGCGCAAGCTGAGGCGGATCGCGGACAAGGTCATTGTGGTCGCCAACAAGGTGGACTCCGATCGCCGTGAGATCGAGGCGTGGACCTTCGTCGCGCTCGGGCTCGGCGACCCGTTCATGGTGAGTGCGCTACACGGACGCGGCAGCGGCGATCTCCTCGATGAGGTCGTGGCAAGGCTCCCGGCGCTCGAAGAAGAGGTCGTGATCGACGAGACCCCGGTTGCGTCCGATTGGGTGCCGTCCGATGGGTTGTCATCTGACGAGGAGCCCGATTCAGAAGACGACCTCGATGAAGACGACGATTTGCCGATCGCCGACGCAGTCACGGCGGTGGCGATCATCGGTAGGCCGAATGTCGGCAAGTCGACTCTGTTCAACCGGTTGATCGGCGAAGACCGGGCCGTGGTTCACGACATGCCCGGCACCACCCGCGACGCGATCGACACGATGGTCGAAACGTCCGAGGGAACTATCAGGTTTGTGGACACGGCGGGAATGCGTCGCCGGTCGCACAACGAAGACGGGACGGAGTATTTCGCCATGGTTCGGGCGCTTCGGGCGCTCGATCAGGCCGACGTGGCACTCCTGGTCATCGATTCGACAGAAGGCGTCTCACATCAGGATCAACGGCTGGCGGAGAGGATCGCCGCTTCCGGCAGCCCCGTGGTGGTTCTGCTCAACAAGTGGGACCAGGTCAGCCGTGACGAACGGGAGCAGGTCACATTCGACGTGGGCGACCGGTTGAGCTTCCTCGGAGAGACCCCGGTCCTGAAGGTCAGCGCGCTCACCGGCCTCGGAGTGCACAGAATTCTCGGGGCGCTCGGGGCAGTGGTCGAGGCTTACCACCTTCGGATCCCGACCGGGGAGCTGAACCGCGCGATGAAGGCGATCCAGTCCGCACACCCGGCGCCGGGTAGCCGCATCCGCTACGCGGTCCAAGGGGCTACCGATCCTCCCACGATCACGCTGTTCGCCAGTCGCCGCCTGCCGGCTACGTACCTGCGATACCTGGAACGCTCATTGAGAGAGCGCTTCGACATCGGCCCGACACCGATCAAAATCCGGGTGCAGGTGGGCAACTGAGAGCAACGCCGTGCCTTGGTGTGACGACTGCGATCGCCTGGTCGAAGACGACGAACTGACAGAAGAAGGCAACTGCCCCGACTGCGGAGTGCTGCTCACCGGTAAGAGGCAAATTCCCTGGGGCTTCAAATTCATGATCGTGGCCACGGTG
>JBAPRR010000198.1:0-19681 GCA_049281195.1 Acidimicrobiales bacterium | reverse complement strand
TTCAGGTCGTAGATTCCGTTCTTCATCAGGCCCAGACTCATGGATTCGCGATAGTCATCGAGTATCGCGACCTTGCCCTTGTACTTCGACTGCCACGGGAACGAATATCCGTTCGCGAAGTCGGCTGGGCTCCCGTCGACGTGGTCCTTACGCCATGCGATGCCGCTCGTATAGATGGTGTACGGGACGGTGTACTGCCAACCCTCGTCGTAGAAAGGGTTGGTGAAGTCTGGCCATGCCTGCGAGATGTTCGGGATGTAGGCGTGGTTGAGCGGCCTGATCAGCTGCGCTTCGACCATCTGTCCGAGAACATCCACGGTCGGAAAGAAGACGTCGAAGGGAATCTCGCCTGTCTCGATCTTGGAGAGTGCCTCGGTCATCGTGTTGAAGGTGGTTATGGAGACCTTGCACTTGTACTTCTTGGCAAAGTCGTCAAGCACCTGCTGATTTATGTAGGCCACCCAGTTATAAAGCTGGAGCGTGGCGTCTTTTTCGGGTTCCAGATTGGACGCGATGGTGGCGTTGTCGGTGTACGTCGGCCACTTGACGGGGTTGTTGGGGCGCGGCAACGGGATCGGCGACGTTCCGGAGCTACCCGCTGCGGCGCCTGACTTTCCACACGCGGCTAGGAGACCACCGAGCGCGACTGCACCACCGGTGCCCGCGAGAAATTGCCGTCTCGATACTGGTCTCCGGATCCCGCCTTCTGACCAGCCCTCTCTCGGGTGCATGACCACGACGCACCTCCTCTTTTAGTGACCCCCCTGGACCGCAACTACTTCAACTTCTACTTCTTGTCTTTCCGAGCGAGCGAACCGGCGACCTGATTCTGACCGTGCCTTCGCCTGAGCGTCTGGTCGACGGAGCGTGGGATCTTGAACCTGTGCATACCGGTCCGCCACCGACCGTTGACTGAATGTTCGATCAGGGGATTGAAGCACCTGGCGCGTCTGACCGCAAGAGAATCCTCGGATTTTGCTGGGAACGTCAACGGCACCGGCACCCGTGTCAAGCCGATGAAGCGGCAGCACATGGCCCGATCGGATCGTGGAGATGATCAGTCGAGCCTGATCAGTTTCGAGTTTCGGACGAGACCGCTTGGGCGAACCCGACGAAGTTGCTCTCGAACCGCTCCATGTCGTCTTCCGTGTGCTGGACCGATATGAGCCATTGCTCCGTCTTCCCCCAAGGCGGCAGGAAAACGCCCCTGTTGTGCTGTATCAACCAGTGGGCGTGGTTGTAACGGTCATCCACCTGAAGGAAGTCTCGGTAATTACGAACGGGCTGAGTTGCGAAAGTCACACAACCCTTCGCCCCCACCGATACGACATGGGCCGGAAGCCCGTACTCGGCGATCGTGGACTCGAGCGACGAGTTCACCAGACTCTGAAGCTTTGCCAGCCGGTCGTACTCGTCGGTGGTGGAGATCTCGTACAGCATCGCCCTCGCCGCGCACATGGAGAGCGGGTTCCCGTTGAAGGTCCCGACCATCTCGTAGTCGTCGTTCGCTACGTGCCCCATGACCTCATGAGACCCGCCGACCGCCCCGATGATCAGCCCGCCGCCGAGAGACTTGGCGAGACATGCGATATCGGGAGTGACGCCGAGAGCTGCAGTGGCGCCTCCGGGACCGACTGTGAGCCCGGTTTTCACCTCGTCGAAGCAGAGGTAGGCGCCGTGACTGTGAAGCAGGTCGGCTGCTCCCTGCAGGTAGCCGGGATCGGGCTTGATTATCCCGGCGTTCATCATGATCGGCTCGACGATCATGCCCGCGACCTTGCCATCATGATCGTCGAGCAGCTGCGCCAATCCGGGCAGGTCGTTGAACCCGACGATCAGCGTCAGGTCGGTGATTGCGCCCGGTATGCCGCTCGACGCCGGCACCTGGTTTGGTCGTTCTGCGGGACCGACATCCTCCTCGTCGGGCTGCACCGACACCTGCACCGAGTCGTGGTGGCCGTGGTAGCACCCTTCCACCTTGACGATCAGGTCCCGTCCTGTGATCGCGCGCATCAGGTGGATCGCGTCCATCGTCGACTCGGTCCCGGAGTTTGTGAAGCGCCACAGCGGGAGCCCGAACCGTCGGGCGAGCTCTTCCGCCACGAGGATGGCGTCCTCTGTGGGCTGCGCGAAGTGGGTGCCTCTGGCCACCTGTGCACGAACCGCATCGACGATCGCCGGGTGCGCATGGCCGGCGAGGCCTGCGCCGTATCCGCCGTGGAGATCGACGTATTCGGTGCCGTCGACGTCGAAGATCTTGGAGCCCTCGCCGTGACTCAACCAGACCGCCTGCGGCCGGGTGATCTGCCAGCTGGAGGTGACGCCGCCGGCAAGAGAACCGCGTGCCCTGGCGATGAACTCCTTGGAATGCGGCTGGCGAGCGAGGAACACGGCTTCCTGCTCGGTGACGACCGCGTCGAGAAGCTGGTCGAGTTGAGCGGTCTGGTCCGCCTGGAGTGCCACGGCTTCTCCGATCGGCCGGCTCTGTTGCCCGGTTCTGCTGAACATGGATTCGTGAGTACTGACTGAATGTTCAGTCTACCCGCAGCAGACAGGGACAGCAACGGACCGACGAGGCGGGGGCTACCGACTACGCCAGACCGCCGGAGTTTGGCAGTAATGGGTCGACGTCCGCACTGCCAGCCTCACTCCCTGGTGGTCAGCGCCAAACGTTTCGACCCTGTTGCACCTGCCTGGACAACGTGATTCGGTCGACTTCGACGCCATACTCGTTCAGGCCACGGACCACAAGAGTGGTTGTGCCGCCGGGCCTGGCGGGAGTCACCTCACCGACAAGCAGGCAGTAACCGGTGTACCGGACCTGCGACCAGGTGACGGTCTCATTGTCGGTGGTGCCGCCCGCCTCGTTGACGTATGTGCTGACCGACGCGATTTTGTCGATGTTGCCTTCATAACTGTCGGGAGCACTGAACGCGTAGAGGCTCTTGCCGGCTCCACCCGCGGTTATGTACGTGGTGCCCTGTGTCGCCGGCGTGACGGTCGTGCCGATCGGGGCGCTGGTGGTTGGGCTTCCGCCGATGATGGGATCGGTGCGCTCGTAGACGTGGTTGTGGCCGTTGATCACCAGGTCGACGTTGTACTGATCGAAGAGCGGCGTCCAGAACTGCTGTACGCCACCCTCGCAACCGTGCGTGGTGCATGTGGAGTACGCACAGTGATGAAAGAAGACGACGATGAAGTTCACTGACGGGTCGGAACGCAGTGCCGAAAGCGTGCTCCCGAGCCATGCGGTCTGTTGTCCATGGCTGTAGCCGAGGTTGGCGGGGATCTCGTAAGAGACGTCGTTCGGATCGAGGCTGACGAACGCCACGTTCCCGTAAGTGAAGGAATAGGTGCCCGGGCAGACCGACGGCCCATTTCCGGGGAAATCGATCCGATCCACGTCTCCGCCATATCCATTCGGCGAGTACCAGGGCTCCATCTCGTGGTTGCCGAGCGAGATCATCCACGGAAGTTGCGATGCGACCGATCCGATCTGGGCGAAGTACGAGTCCCAGGCGCGCGGGTCGTAAGGATCGGTAAGCAGTCCGTCACCACCGTCTTCCGCGTAGGAGACGTCGCCCGCGTGAAGGTGAAAAGCGGGGTTCTGCGCCAGGATCAGGTTCGCAGTCCCCACCGCGTCGTAGGTGGTCCCGTGATCGCCGAAGGCTGTGAAGGTGAACGGCTGAGGGAAATTCGGGGCCGTAGTGAAACTCCCTGAAAATCCCGGAGCCTGCCAAGGTGCGTCCCAGCCCTGGTGCCCCACGGTGTAGTAGTAGGTCGTGTCCGGCCGGAGATTCGTCACGGCTGCGTGTAGGTAGTACTGAACCTCGGGTGCTTTTGCTGCGGACTGAGCGGGCGGCACACTGTCTAGAAAGTCCGTGATGTCGGCCCAAGGCGTGGACAGCACTCTTGTCTCGGCAGGAATCGCCTCGCCGAGATCGAACGGGTTGGTGCCGATCCGTACGAAGGGATTGTTCACCTGAGCAGCAACCTGCCAGGCCAGGTTGATCGTGCTGGTCGGGTTAGGCCCGAACGACACGTGCCCGCCGAAGGGCGTTACCGTCGTGCCGTTGTACCAGTTCGCGTTCTTCGTGCTGTTTCGCACGAACGTGTTGAAGGGCGCAAGGCGTGACGACGACTTGACGACGGTTAGTGCGGCACCGTCGGCACCATTGAGCAGAGCGGGAGCTGCAATGAGGGCTCCTGTTGTAGCGAGCCCTCCCTTCAGCAAAGCCCTTCGGGAACGCTGCTTCTGAAACCAATCGTGTTGCTCTGCAATGCTGAGAGTCCGAGCAACTTCGCGGGTCATTTTTTGTGGGCTCATGCAAGCATGATGCAACCCGAAAGTTACCTGATCGTGACCAAACCTATGACTCCAGGTGAAACAGCGGTAAACATCAGGGGGCTGCCTGTTTCACCTCAACGAGGGGTCCCTGCAACCCTCAATGCAGTAACAAATCAGGCTGACTGAGATACCGCCTTTTTGGCCTTCTCTGCGACCTCGGTTCCGACTTTTGCAGCCTTGCGACCCGCACCGGAATCCTTGATCCGGTGGGCCGTGTCGCGCAGGTGCTCAGGGACGTCTGCGTCGTGAATCAACTCCCCGGCTTTGTCGCTGACAGAGTGCACCCAACGACCAGCCTCGGGAGCATGGTCCCGAACCTGTCTTCCGAGTTCTGACGCCTTCTTGTTGGCCTTGCTCAGTGAGTCGAGAACCATTCCGGCACCGACTCCCGTAAGGCCACCTACGACAAGACCCTTCCAGACGTTTCGCATGCTTCCTTCCTCCTGCTTTCAAAAGGCCCTACCCGGTTGCCCGGGCGCAAAACCGGCCGATGACTCAACAGATCAGAAACCCTGATCGCTCACCGAGCGCTCACCACCGATACCAACGCCTCGTGCCGGCGTCCGCGCCTCTTCCGAATGCGAAGCCGACGATCCAGAACACGAAGATGACTACAGCAACGATCCACAGCAGATGAACGGCAAAGCCGACGGCACCGAAAAGCAGTGCCAGAAGCAAAATGAACAGTATTAAACCCATCGGTCAATCTCCTTGGTCTTGGATCCAGCCGCCGACAGCTGTGTCAAGCGGGTCAATCGGTCGAGAGAAAGGTCAATCGATGCGACCTTCGCCGCGCTGCTCGACCCCGCGCTTTGCCATGTCCTCGTAATGCTCTGCTACACCCTCGTCCAGGACGTCTGTATCGGCGGCAGCTTCTTCATCAGCCGTCGGGCCCCGGTCCGCAACATGCTTTGCTTCAGCATCTTCTTTCTCGGCAGCCTTGGTTGAATCGGAAACGTCATCCCTGGCGTCGTCGCCCATGTTCAAATCCCCTCTACTGTTCTGTTTATTGGTCTAGGGAACCCAGTATGAAGCATCGAATAACGAAATACCCTGAGATTCGCCCACGAAACAGCGCTCAGAACGAAGCGAAGCGGTCGCCGTCGGGATAGCTCGAGTTCGTACTCAGCAAACTCTGCCGGATGGTCGTTGCCAACCAACCGGGCGTACCGACGAATCGGAGCTGTCCCCCGCGTGCGGCCACGTAGTGGTACAGCCCGAAGAGAACGCCCTCGCCGCGCCGGTCCAGTTTGGTGAGCTTCGACACGTCCACGACGACGTCCTCGCAACTCATTGTCCCCATCTGGTCGATCTGGGCTTGCAGGGCCACAATCGATGTTCCGCACAGTGCGCCGACGAGTATGAGGCGGCAACTGTCACTGGTGGGCTGCAGCTCCACGCTCAACCGTTCATCCGGCTCGACACTTGGGGCCATGCTCTCGCTGATCACGTCTCCCAGTTACCCATGCAATCGCCGTCTAACGAAAGAGGCACGATTCGCTAATCCTCAAAGTTTGCTCTCAGCCTTTTCAGGCTCGAGGCCAACATCCGGCTCACCTGCATCTGGCTCACGCCGAAGCGCGAGGCGATGTCTGACTGTGTAAGGCCGTCCACAAAACGAAGTTCGAGGATCAGTCGATCCTTTTCGCTCAGCTGCTCAAGACCCATGGCCAGCACAGAGCGATTCTCCGAATGCTCGAGCTCCCGGTCTTCTGCGCCGAGCGACTCGACGAATGGCTCTCCTTCTTGATCAGGAGCGTCCAATGAGGACGACCGGTACCCGCGCCCCGCCTCCATTGCCTCGAGCACATCGTGCTCGGATGCACGCACGGCCACAGCCAGTTCGGCCACCGTCGGAGCGCGCCCGAGCTCCTGAACCAGCCGGTCGATCTCGTGACCGAGCTCGAGGTAGAGCTCCTGGATGCGCCTCGGCGCTCTTACCGCCCAACCCCGGTCACGGAAGTGGCGTTTCAGTTCCCCGAGGATGCACTTGACGGCGAACGTGCTGAATCGGACGCCGCGCTCAGGTTCGAAGCGATCAACGGCTTTGACCAAGGCCATAGACGCGACCTGAACGAGATCATCGTGCGCCTCGCCGCGATTGCCGAATCTCCGGGCAAGCTGGTTGGCGAGCCCCAGGTGCGATTCGATGATGACGTCGCGAAGCGCCGGATCCTTGGTCCTCGAGAACTCTTCGAAACGGCTCTGATCTTCGTCCGCGGTTGAAGAGAGTTGGTCGGTCATGAGTGCTTGACGCTCCCTCTCTTCTCCAGCCAGGAGCACGGACGACCATCGATCTCATCGCGCCCGTGATCGTCGACCAGTGCGTCGAGCAACTGGAGGGAGAGCTCATTTCCCAGGGAGTGGGTGACTCCGTTGGTGGGGTGTGACCCGTTCCGCGAGGGGGGTGAGCCGATGGGCTCGAACCGGCACGAGATCCGAATCAGGTTGTCCGCCCTGCGGAACTCGAGGCGAAGGTTCCTGTACAGGTCGATGGGACCGTTGGAGACGCACAGCTCGTCGACGGCGAGCCGCAGATCTTCTATCTCGTCTACGTCAAAGCGCGCCCGCGTTGCGATCGTCGCAGCAGTAAAGCGTGCCAGCACGACGAGATCCACGGTGGGAGGAAGCGAGAGCTCGATGCGCTCACTTTGGTGAAGTGCTGCAAGAAGTTCGGTCATTGTCAGAAGAGCCCCAGGTTCCGCGCTTTCGCCCGCTCGGACGAGCGGCGCTCATTTTCTGACGGTGTTCATACCCCGACGTTGGCTCATTAACGAAAAGCACTCAAAGTGTTTCGTTCCAAGTATGCCGGGTAATCGGTGCCCATTTCTGTCAGGGCCGCACTGGAACCCGTTCTACAACGCGTTCTACCTGGTGAATCTCAGCAATCTTTCAGGAGTATCGACGGATCGCAAGCAGCGCAACATCGTCTATTCGGTCGACAGCCAGGGTCCGAACGATGCGCTCGCAAACCACCGAAAGATTCGTGGTCCCACTGTTGGCCGCGACCTCTGACAGCTGCTTCATGCTCTCGGTGGCGCCTATCTCCCTTTCGTCGATGGCGCCGTCCGTAAACAACAACAAGGCCTGCCCGTCCTCGAGCCTCCCGTGCCAGTCCACCGAGCCACCACCCGAAACCCCGAGGGGCTTACCGGGTTTGATGGGCAGATATTCGCCTGATCCCACTTCTACCAACAGGGGCGGATAGTGGCCGGCCGATGCCATCATCAAGTCACCCGTCGCGGGATCGAGACGCCCGAATAGTCCGGTAGCTATCCGATCGAACCCGAGCAGGTCCCAACTCCACTGAAGCGCAGCAATGAGCTCGGAGGGAGTGTCCACCTGTCCGGCCAACGCCCTGGCCGCGCTCCGGAGCTGTCCCATCAGTGCTGCCGCTGCGCGATCGTGCCCGGCGACGTCGCCGATCATGAATCCGACGTCCCCGCCCGGAAGGGTGATGAGATCGTAGAAGTCTCCACCGACTTCGAGACCCCGGGTTGCCGGCAGATAACGCGTGTACACCTGGAGGCCCGGAACCCTCTGCAGTCGTCTCGGTAACAAGCTCTGTTGGAGCGTGTGCGAGGTCTGGACGGTCGACTCGTACCGGCGTGCGTTGTCGATGACGGCGGCCACGTGCTCGGCGAATCTTTCAGACAGTGAAACGTCCGTTGGTCCGATCGTCCGTGAAGTCGAAACGAGGGTCAACACACCGATTGCCTCTGATTCGCCCATTAGCGGGACGGAGATGTAACAGCGGAACTGCAGCGCCTTCACCAGCGCGAAGTGCGCCTCGTCCCTGGTGGTCTCGCGCAGGAAATCGTCTGACATCTCGTTGGACCACCGCGTCTTACCGAGCCGGATCACTTCGATGGCCGGGTGGAACCCTTCCGGATCTGGTGGATACTCGGTTCTCAGATGATCCACCAGGTGCTGCATGGTCTCGTCGCGGTGCTGAGCGACCATCCGCTGGATGGAACCGTCCTCATCGAGCACGTCGATGAGGCAGATGTCGCCCAGAACGTGCAGCGCGAGGTTTGCGAGCCGGGAGAGAGTGTCGGCGAAATCAGTGCCTTCCGCTATTGCCCGTGCCGATTGAGCGAAGAATGCATTGGTTTCGGCGACGTTCACCTGTGCCGCATAAAGCCGTGCCCGTTCTGTAGCGAGAGCGGCCTGATCGGCGATCGCGGTCAGGAAGTCACGCTCGTCCTGGTCGAACTCGTGAGACTGCCGGTACGCGACGACAACCACGCCTATGCATTCCTGATTGACGACCCGGGGTATGGCAGCCCAACTCGTATACAGGAGTCGACCATCGTCGGGCAGGGATTCCGATGCTTCCCCATCCTCCGAGTAGGTGGCGCACCGGTCGCGAACGGTGCGGGCGAGCGGATCGCCCGAATCGAGGGCAATCTCGCCGAACGAGTCCGCAACGGGAAGGCCCCTCGGCGTCGACACGAGAAGGAGCTTCGTCCCGCTCACAAGCCAAACGCTGCTCCATGCGACGTCGACGCCGACCGCATCGGTAGCAAGAGCATCCGTGACCTTCGTCGCGATCTCCTCGGGCGTTGTGGCAGAAAGGAGCTTCGCCGTGATCCGTTGAAGGCGAATCAGATGATCGGCGGTACGTTCAGCCTTGGCCCGCGCTGTTCTTTCGGTTTCGAAGGCATCGACGCGCTCGAGCGTCTCAGCGAGACGGGTAGCGATCATCTCCAGTAGCTCTCCATCCAAGGAGGAGAAATGTGCGATCGAGCGACTACCTGCGTAGAGAACTCCGAGCACCCGTTGGCCTACCGCGATCGGGACTGCCACCACCGAATGCATGCCGCTCGTGCGCAGGACGGGCGAGACAATGTTGATCGTGGAGATGTCGTCGAAGACCAGAGGCTTCTTTGTGGCAAGGACCTGGCCCGACATCCCCTCGCCGATCCGGATCCCGAGGCCGACTGTCAGTTCCTCGCTCAAACCGTCCGACGCCCGAGCGACAAGCTCGTCACCCTCGGGATTCGCAACGAGGACCGAGACGGCGTCGGCATTCAGGGCATTCTTGATCGTCGCCAAAAATGTGCGAAGCAAACTGTCGAATGCCCGGTCGGTGCGGGCCGTGGCCGCCGTTGCAGCCATCTCGCGCCACCAGCGAGCCGCCGATTCGCCTGCCGCGCGGGTGGCCCGTTCGGCAGCGACCAAGCGCTCGACCTCGATGTTGCGATCTCCGGCCAACCCGCCCCTCCCCGTCAATTTCATGTGTTGACCAGGACATTATTCCACGCTGATTCTAGGCACTGGCATAAGAAGCCGGCCACGGAGGGGCGAAAACCCGGTCTTTCCTGACCCGCCATACCTGAGCGCGAAGCACTCAAGATTACCAACAGGCTCGGTTGTGGCCAGCACGCTTGCTTCGTTTCCTCCGTTCTTGCGCGGGTATCGACCAAACGGCCGTGAGGCGAAGATGGGCTCCTTGGGAGGGAAATGGGACGAACATCGCGCTCGATCTTTTTCGACATCGACGGGACTCTCCTCGATACCACCTACCTGCACACGTTGGCATGGTGGAAGGCCCTTGGCGAGGCCGGCCACGGCCGGCCGATGGTCGAAATCCACTCCCTCATAGGGATGGGAGGAAGCGAACTTCTCACGACACTTCTTGGATTTCACGACGTTTCGATCGAAGAGGCACACGGCAGGCACTTCGATGCCACACATGAGATGGTTCGGCCCTTCCCGGGCGCACGCGAGACTCTCAGACGGGTGGACGAGGAGGGTGGAAATGTGATCCTCGTCTCTTCTTCGAGTGAACGCGATCTACAATTTCTTGTCGGGGCCATCGGATGTGATGACGTCATTCGTGACGTTGTCCACGGTGACATGGCGGACGCATCGAAACCATCTCCCGACCTTTTCTCGGTGGCTCTCGAACGCTCCGGGGCGTCCCCGGAGGATGCACTGGCGCTAGGAGACGCCATCTGGGACGTAAATGCCGCCGCCGCAGCCGGGATCGACTGCGTGGCGGTCGAAAGCGGAGGAACCGACCAGTCGCGTCTGCAATGGGCGGGCGCACTCGCCGTCTACAGGGGTTGCTCAGAGCTGCTCGGGCGCTGGGGGTCGTCTCCGATCGCCGACCTGCTGCGTCCCGGTTCGCGAAGGGCATCCCGCTCGAATCTCAACACCTGGTCGTCGACGTCGCGGATCCGAGTCAAATGATCAGTGGCGATCAGGTGGGTTGAGTCGGCAAATTGGGTGTGAGTCAGCGACTCACGCCCGAGAACTCGGATGAACGGGGGCAAAAGCGAAGAAATGGCTGCGGTACATTGAATTGCCTGAAAACGTTCCCGACGGACACCCGACCTGGAGCGCCAAAAGGAGGAATCTAAAAGTGAGCAATGAAGCTCCCGGTCCCGCCGGCCTCACCCCCGGCCTGCCCGTGATCCTGCTCGAGGGCGAGGTCGATCTCGCTACGGCTCCAGCGATCCAACAGGAGGTGGACGACTTGCTCGTCGCCGGCCGTTCAACGATCGTCGTGGATCTGCTCGGGGCGACCTTCCTCGACTCGACCGCCCTAGGGGTTCTGGTCGGAGCATTGGAGGAATGCCGCGCGACAGGCGGAGAGCTCCATCTGATCGTGACAGACCCCCGGATCTTGAAGGTCCTTCAGATCACGGGATTGGACGACACCTTCCCGATCCACTCGACACGGCCTGACTCAGAGGTCCCCCCTTCGTGAGCCAGTCGGTCAGAACCGACGAACAGGAAGCGGTCAAGCTCTCTTTTCCGGGTTCGGCCGATCTCGTCGTGCTCGCCCGTTTCACCGCCGCAGCAGTCGGGTCAAGGGCGGGCTTCGACATCGATGAGATCGAAGACCTCCGTCTTGCCATCGACGAGTTGTGCATCTCGTTCGGACCGATCGACCAGTACGAGAACGTGAACTTCGAATTCCTCAGAATCGCGAATCAAGTGCGCATCGCGTGCGTGTTCGAGCGAGCAGAACGAGCTGGGGAGGCCTCGACCAACCCCAACTGGGAAAGGACCGCTGACCTGTCCGCTCTATTGCTCGATGCGTTGGTCGACAACCACGGCAAGGAGGAACGCGAAGGCCGGCGGTACGCGTGGATGGAAAAAGAGGGACCGGGACGATGAACGCGTCGCTCGTTTGAGTGATCCATTTAGACGTGCTCGGAAGCGAGCTTCGCACTGAAGCCCAATAGCAGGAGGCCAGTGGACGCATCGAGGGTCCTACGCACCTTCCTCTTTTGGAGGAATCGCCGCGCCCCGTGGAGACCGGCGCTCAGAACCAGTAGATAGAGCAACGACAAGAGCGCGTGGCTCCAGGCGAATGCCAGTACCCAAACAGCACCCGACCCGGGGTGCAGGAATTGCGGCAGGACCGCCAGATAGAAGATCAGGACTTTCGGATTCGTGATGTTCGAAAGCAACCCCTGTCGCCAACCCGCCCATCTTCCGGTTCTCGACATCGACGGATCCGGTCCGGCCAAGGGCGGGTAGCGCCCTTTCGCGGACGAAGCGATCGCCTGGACCCCTAGGAACACCAGATACACGACTCCGGACCACTTGATCGCCTCGAACACCGGTTGTGCTCTCACCACGAGGGCGCTCAGCCCGGCCGCGGCGGCGCTTCCCTGGACGGCAGCGGAAGAAGCGACTCCAAACGCAGCCCACCTGCCCCGGCTCCGGCCACCGATAAGAGTGTTCCTGGTGACGACGGCGAAGTCAGGCCCCGGAACCAGAATCAGAACGATGGCGAATGCCAGGTACTCCCCGTAGGACGACCACGTCATTGCACCGAGGCTAACGACCTCCGCCGGGCTGTTTCCCGCCCCACGCCCAGCGCCGCGGCATTTGTCGCCCCCGACCATTAGCTTGCATTCATGAGCGAAGACCAGGTCGCCTTCCAGGACCTCGAACCCTCCGACATAGAGCAACTCAAGCTCGTCGGCACCGCCCGATCGGTCGAGATAGGTGACTACCTCTACCGTCAGGGTGACACGACATACGACTTCTTCGTGATGCTTTCGGCTACTGCGGAGATCGTCCTCCAATCCGACGACGAAGATGACGAGGACACCGTTATCGTCACGCACGGGCCGGGCCGCTTTCTGGGCGAACTCAACCTACTGACGGGCTCTCGAGTTCTCGTCTCGGCGCGCGTCGTGGAGGCGGGCGAGGTGCTGGTGGTACCGAGAGACCAGCTGCTCCACATCATCGCCAACAACCCGAGGTTGAGCGACACGATCCTGAAGGCATTCGTGGCCCGCAGGACCGTACTTCTGACGGGAGCAGCACCCGCGATACGCCTCATCGGATCCCCGTATTCGCGCGACACCCTGAGCATCAGGGAGTTCCTCACTCGGACGCGGATCCCCCACCAGTGGCTGGATCCCGACAGCGATCCCGAAGTGGCCAGTCTGATCGACCACTTCGGGATACTGCCGGCTGATCTCCCCGTCATCATCACGGCTGACCAGGTCCTCAAAAGCGCGTCCCCCGGAATGGTCGCCGACTACCTCGGGATAACGGTGGACAACCTTCCGAGCAGATGCTTCGATCTCGTTGTTGTCGGCGCGGGGCCCGCCGGCTTGGCGGCTTCGGTCTACGGAGCCTCGGAAGGGCTGCGAACCCTGGCCCTTGAAGCGGTGGCGGTCGGCGGTCAGGCCGGCACGAGTTCACGCATCGAGAACTACATGGGGTTCCCCACCGGGATCTCCGGAACCGACCTGATGCAACGCGGTCTGATCCAAGCCGAGAAGTTCGGTGCGAGCATGACGAGCCCCTGCTCAGTGAGCGCCCTAGGCGAAAAGGCGGGGCACCTCGTCCTGACGTTGAGCGACGGGTCCGAGGTTGCGGGCCGAGCCGTCATCGCCGCTACGGGCGCCCGTTACAGGAGGCTCGATGCTGAGCGCCTCGATGAATTCGAAGGCAGAGGGGTTTACTACGCAGCCACGGAGATGGAAGCACGACTCTGTTCGATGACCCCGGTCGTAGTCGCCGGCGGAGGCAACTCTGCAGGGCAGGCCGCCATGTTCCTCGCTGAGACCTGCAGCTCCGTGACCGTCGTGATCCGGGGCTCCGACCTAGGTAAGAGCATGTCGCGGTATCTGGTGGACCGCATCGAAGAGCATCCACGGATTTCGGTCTCCACCAACGCGATCATCACGGCTCTACACGGCGACGAGTTCCTCCACACTCTGCAGCTGAAGACAGATGCAGGTGACCAGGAATTGCAGTGCGCCGCTCTCTTCTCTTTCATCGGAGCTGATCCCGGTTCGGGATGGTTGTCGGATTGCGCGGCCCTGGATGGGAAGGGCTTCATACTCACCGACCGCGCCATCGAGCCGCAGCAGCTCGGCGCCACTTGGCACGCGCTCGACAGAGAGCCCCTCCCCTACGAGACGAGTCGCCCCGGGTTGTTCGCAGTCGGTGACGTTCGATCCGGATCCACCAAGCGTGTTGCTACTGCCGTAGGCGAAGGATCGGGCGCCGTGCGGTCCATTCACGAGTTCCTCAGCTTTACCCACTGAGGTTTTCTCTATGCCGACTCAGCCGGCCGGCTATTCGGGAACCCCACTGGCGAAGAAGTTGGGGATCAAGCCGTCACATTCCGTCCTTTTCGTCGGCGCCCCGGGCGGATGGTCGATTCCGGATCTTCCTGACGACGTAGCGGTCGACAACAGGCCGAAGCCTACGGATGCATCTGTGGCGTCCGCGGACGTTGTCATCGCCTTCTTCGGGTCCGCAGACCGAATGACGAGCGCGAGATCGGCCATCGCCAAAAACCTGCGCTCAGATAGCGCTCTGTGGGTAGCGTGGCCGAGGAAGGCAGCAGGCCACCCGAGCGATATATCTGATCAGCTCGTTCGCGAGACCTTCCTTCCGATGGGCATCGTCGACGTGAAGGTCGCAGCTCTGGATAACGACTGGTCGGGACTCAAATTCGTCTGGCGTCTGGAGAACCGCAAAAAGTAGGGCCGGCTGCTCAACAGATGCGGGGAAGTGGGTCTCCCACCAGCATGTCCACAATTCGGGTTCCCCCAAATTCCGTGACAAGGACAACGATGCCGGGCGGCTCGCTTCGAATGTCACCGATCGTTACTGCGTCGATTCCGAGTGGATGGGACCGAAGTGCGTCAACTGCCGCGTCGGCATCCTCTGGCGCGACAACGGCCACGAACACGCCTTCATTCGCCACGTAAAGTGGATCAATACCGAGAAGCTCGCACGCGGCGGAAACGTTCGGTCGCACAGGAAGCAGTCCTTCATCGAGGACGACCGTGAGCTGAGAGTCGCGCGCCAGCTCGTTGCAGACCGTTCCCAATCCACCCCGGGTCGCGTCACGCATCCATCTGACCGAGGAAGCGGCCCCGAATAGAGCATCGGTCAGAGTGTGAAGCGGTGCCGTATCGGAGACGATGTCCGCATCCAGCTGAAGATCGCCGCGCGCGAGCATGACCGCGGCGCCGTGATTGGCGATGGTTCCAGAACATATGACCACATCACCTTCGCGGACGTTGGTGGCGGCGAGCTGGCGACCAACGGGTACAACACCCACACCCGAGGTCGATATGTACATGCCGTCAGCTGCTCCCCGGTCCACAACCTTGGTGTCGCCGGTCACGATCGGCACCCCGGCAGCGGCGGCGGCTTCTGACATGTCGGCGACCACATCACGAAGGCTTTCGATCCGAAGACCTTCCTCCAAGACGAACGCAGCCGAAAGGCCCAACGGTGTCGCCCCCACCATCGCCAGATCGTTGATCGTCCCGTGTACAGCTAGATGACCCACGGAGCCGCCGGGAAATCTGAGAGGCTTCACAACGAATGAGTCCGTGGTGAAAGCAACTCGCTCTCCCGAAGGTAGCGGCAAGACCGCGGCGTCGGTCTGCTCGGACCGCGTTTCGCCGGAGAATGCGGGCAGGAAGACGGCGTCGAGCAGCGCCGCCGATGCCTTTCCTCCTGCTCCGTGAGCAAGGGTGACGACTTCGTCGATCAATCTCGGGCGGCGACGCCTGAACGCCTCGATCCTGTCGAAAACCGCCTCTTCCCTGGCAGTCGTCTTGCGTTCGTTCGTCACCTCCGTCACCAGTTCCTCCCTTCTGCGAGCAGTCCCTGAACAGTTCTCCAGATATCGAAGATGAGCGCGTCCTGCGTTTCCTGGATGCGGTGGACGCTTTCCGACGCCACGACCAAGCAATAAGCAACACTCAGGCTCCTGGCCATCAGACCGCCCTCATAGCCCGCGAGGCCGACGGTGAGCATGCCGATTCGTTGCGCCTCTTCGAAGGCCTTGATCACGTTGACAGAACCACCGCTCGTGGAGAATCCCATGGCGACGTCTTTCGACTTGCCAAGTGACTCCAGTTGGCGCGAGAAGACGACGTCGTAGCCGACGTCATTCGCCAGAGCCGTCATCACTGCGCTGTCCTCGACGAGAGAGAGCGCAGGAAGGGGAATCCCGGCGTGGGGACTCCGGAAGATCTCGACGGTCCCGTCGGCATCGGTAGCGCTTCCACCGTTTCCAAAGGTCAGCAGCTTTCCCCCGCTTCTAAATCGTTCGGCAAGCTCCCCGGAGACGATCTGGATCTCCTCGGCGTACCGAACGAGGGTCTTTCCTCGAAGTGCACGGCTCTCTCGGATCTTCACCGATGCCGAAGTGGAAAGGTCCGCGAGGAGAGCTGAAGGGTCGCGTTCCTCCGCATCGATGAACGGGTACAGGAATCCAGTCGGTTCGTTGGTCACAACGTCACGTGTCCGGTGGAATCAGATGGGTCGAGTGGATCGATCCTGGCCAATGCCACGCCGGCATGCACGAGCAGAAGGTCGCCCAAGTTCACCGGTTGGACGAGAGAGATCTCGATCTCCTCGTTCACGCCGGCAATCGATCCAGTCGCCGTGCACTCGTCGAGGACAGCACGCACCTCGGCTATGCGACCCTCGTCCGAACACGTGATGCACACGTCATCTGTGCACATCTTCTCTTCGTCGAGGAGCCCTGGATGTTCGAAAACGACGTGAGTCAACTCCCACATCAGGTGGTACAGCAAGACGATTTCGCCTGACATTGCTGCTTCACGAGGGTCGGCGGTATCCGACCACAAGATGTGTTCAGCTGCAGACGGTCCCGGCGCCCGTCCAGCACCGAGCCATACCCTCGTCAAGCCCCACGCCTCCGATCGCCGGAGGAGGTCGGTCGCCAGCGCATCCTCAGCTGTGCTCACCACAAGGAGAACGTCTCCCGGCCTGGCCAGGAGCCTCAGCTTCGCCACCGCAGCTGGAGGTTCCACGTTCATCGTGGGCAGTGACCGTTTGCCCACGATCACCGGGTGGACGAACTCGACCGCGACGTGCCTTCCATGGGAGCGCCACTCAGGGGCGACGCACCACATGGTGGCCCCGGCCGCGAATCGCTTCGCGAGAGTCAGCGCGGCCAACGCCAGAGAGGCGCTCACCCGATCCTCGGGAGCGATTGCGCCCGCGACTTGATCTGCTGCCTGCGTCATGATCGACCGACACCCGATCGGGCCGCTGCTCGTGCCGCTGCCGCGACCGCGACCTGTCCGAGAGCCAGGCCTCCGTCGTTCGATGGGACGACGCGATGGGTGAGGACCTCAAATCCTTTTCGCTCGAGAGTTTGACGGATCAGACCGACGAGGACGAGGTTCTGGAAAACTCCGCCACTCAGACCGACCGTTCCGATCCCGTGCTGCGTCCGCGTCGTATCCGCGACCTCAGAGACCATGTCGGCGACCGCGACGTGAAATCCGGCCGCTATGACGGCGATCGGAATTCCCAGTCGGAGATCGGAGACAATGCCTCTGATCACATCGGACTGATCGATTTCGTCGCCACTGATCACGAACTGATATTTGCGCGGCGATTGGAGTCCCGCGGACGCGATCGCCTCCATCTCGATGGCCGCCTGCGCCTCGTACGAGGCCACCTGGCGCACGCCCAATATGGAGCTCACCGCATCGAAGAGACGACCCATGCTCGAGGTGGGCACACACCGAAAGCCCGTCTCGAGTTGCCTGTTGAGCAATTTGATCTCGGAGCCTGATGCAGCCTGCACCGGAAAGAGTTCGGGCGCCCAGTGAACGCCCGCCGCCTTCAAGTGGCTGAGTGCAGCCCGATATGGCTTGCGGATCGTGGCGTCACCGCCCGCGAGCGGCACATAGCGCAGGTGGGCCGCACGTTCGAAGCCGTCGTACCGCGCTATGAGGGCTTCTCCTCCCCAGATCGCTCCGTCTGACCCAAAACCGGTCCCATCGAACGCGAACCCGATGACACGCCCATCGCTTGCGATGCCGTTCTCCGCCATGAGAGAGGCGATGTGGGCATGATGGTGCTGGACAAGGATCAGGCAGTTGGTTTTCTGCTCTTCCGCCCATCGCCTGGTGTGGTAGCCGGGGTGTGAGTCAGCGACCAATGCTTCTGCGCGGACGCGGTAGATCTCCTCAAACTGCTTATTCGACTTGGCGAAAGCATCCAAAGTCTCCACGCTTCCCATGTCACCTATGTGTTGACTCATCCACGCGTCTTCCCCCGCTGCCATGCAGAACGTGTTCTTCGTCTCGCCGCCAACCGCGAGGACAGGCGGTGCTTCGAACGGCAGCTTTATGGGAATCGGGGCGAACCCCCGGGACCTGCGGATCGGGACGAACTCGTCTGCGCGGGTCCCTATCACCGAGTCATCACACGGCACGTGGATCGGACGGTCGTGAGTGAGCCAGCAGTCTGCGATGCCTCCCAATCTCCTCAAAGCGTCGGCGTCGTCATAAGCGATCGGCTCGTCACTCAGATTGCCGCTGGTCATGACGAGAAGGAACGGAACCGGCGCATCAGATCCCGGTACCCGCGAAAGAAGGAGGTGGTGAAGAGGCGTATACGGAAGTAGTACGCCGAGATGCGGGTTGCCGGGAGCGATGGCGTGACTGAGGGGTCCGATCGGAAGCTTGTCCAGGATCACAATCGGCCGCTGCCAACCCCTCAGAAGCTCCCTCTGAGCCTCGGTGGTACGTGTGAGCAGATCCACGACTGACAGATCTCTCGCCATCACTGCGAAGGGCTTTTCACCGCGCCTCTTACGACGCCTCAGCTCAATGACAGCTGAGTCAGACGTTGCATCGCATGCCAGGTGGAAGCCGCCGAGGCCTTTTACGGCAACTATCTCTCCGGAAGCCAGCGCCTTATGAGCGAGCCCGATCGCCGTGTCGCCTTCAATCCTCCCGCCACTGCCTTTTCGTTGGAACCAAATGTGGGGTCCGCAATCTGCGCAGGCGATCGGTTGTGCGTGGAAACGCCGATCACTCACGTCGTGGTACTCGAGGCGACAGGCTTCGCACATGGGGAATCCAGCCATGGTCGTGTTCGGGCGGTCGTATGGCAAACGGATCGTGATAGAGAACCTCGGACCGCAGTTGGTGCAGTTGATGAAGGGGTACCGATATCGACGGTCAGCTGGATCTTTCATCTCGCCGAGACAGTCATCACACACCGCGACATCCGGGGACACGAACGTCCTTGCTTGCTCGTCTGTGTGACTGACCTGAATCGTGAACGACTCGTCTCCGAGCGCCGCGATCTCAGTGACGTCGATGCTTTGGATCGAAGCGAGCGGGGGTGCGTCTGCAACCAGAAGTGCCTCGAATCTCCTGAGCGTCTCCAAGCCCCCCTCGACCTCGACGTACAGACCACCAGAATCGTTGAGAACATGCCCGGACAAGTCGAGCGAAGTCGCAAGACGGAGAACAAAAGGCCGAAATCCGACTCCCTGCACAATTCCTTCGACGCGAATTCTGTGGCGAGCACCATTCGCGATCGTCATGGCGTTCATGCGGTCGAAACCGGCTTCCGTCCGATAGCGACGGCCGCCTCACGGTGCATCCGGCCGAAGTTGTAATAGGCGGCGCAAGCTCCCTCGGAAGAGACCATGCAGGTGCCGATCGGGGTTTCAGGCGTACACGCCGTTCCGAACACCTTGCACTCCCAAGGCTTGATTACCCCCTTGAGGACTTCACCGCACTGGCAAGCCTTGGGATCCGCGACCCGGACGCCGGGTATCGCGTAAAGCGCCTCGGCATCGTGCTCACGGAACTCGTCCCTGAGCTTCAGGGCGCTCTGCGAAATGAACCCGAGCCCTCGCCATTCGAAGTGCGGCCTCAGTTCGAACACCTTGGCGAGCACCTCGAGTGCCCTTGGATTCCCCTCATCTTTTACGACCCGTGAGTACTGGTTCTCAACCTCGCATCGGTCTTCACTGATCTGCGCCAGCAACATCGCTATCGCATGAAGAATGTCGAGCGGCTCGAACCCTGCTGTGACTAGGGG
>JBAPRR010000197.1:0-16989 GCA_049281195.1 Acidimicrobiales bacterium | reverse complement strand
TGACCGGGCTTCTAAGAGGTCCGCCGCGTCCGACGCGAGGGTCGCCGACGGGTCGGTGTCGGTTGGCTCGGTCGGCTCGGTCGACGACGTCTTCGATTGCACGCACAGAACATACTGAAAGGCTGTAACAACCGATGGCGAGCCTCCGTAAGAGGAGGGGGGAGGGGTCCCGGACCTGGAAGGACGGGAGCGTTGAAATGCTCACAGGTCCTTGCGGAACCAATGTTGAGCAAAGGGATTTTCGTTGAAGCGTTCGACTTCGACGTAGCCGGCGCTCTTGTACATGGCGATTGCTTCGTCGAGTGTCCCGTTGGTGTCCAGGCACACCGCGTCGCTCCCCTTCGCTGCGGCACGCCTCTCCAACTCAGTGAGGAGCCGCCGTCCGAATCCGAGGCCGCGAACACGTGGATCGATCCACAGGCGATTTATCTCGGTCGTAGCGTGCTCATGAAACCTCAGACCACCACAACCGATCGGCGAGTCATTGAGCATTGCGAGGAGGAACAGGCCGGCGGGAGGCCGCATGGCGTCCGCCGAAACCGGAGTGCCGGCACTCGGATCGAAGCCATCGGGGAAGCGTCGGTCGAGCTCTTTGTAGTACTCGGAAAGACAGTGGCGGGCGGAGGGCTCTTCGGGATCGGCCTCGGCGAACTCGACTTCTCCGGCTGCAACTACCCGATCGGTGCCCCCGTGGAGCTGATCGGCCTCGCCTTCTGACATTTTTCGACCATAGCCAGATGGCAGCAATATGACCGCCGGCAGCCGGTTCGGTCACGAAGTTCCGGGATAGCTGCGATTCGCCTATCCTTCAGCGTCTGCAACCCCGTAGTTCAGGGTCCTGTGGTGCAGTCTGGAGTGCACGCCGGCCTGTCAAGCCGGAGGTCGCGGGTTCAAATCCCGTCAGGACCGCCCACCTCGATTGAGGGCGAAGTTGATTGATGACAGGGTCGGGTAGCTCAGTTGGTAGAGCGCGCGCCTGAAAAGCGTGAGGTCGCCGGATCGATCCCGGCCCCGACCACCTTAGGAACCACCGACGATCCGGACCCCCCGGCTTCCTGCACGCACGGTCCCTATGACCACGGGCTGCGCCACCCCGGCTGCGGCTCCATGTGCGAACGGACCGGCGGCCTCGAACGAGCCACCGGTCTCCGACGAGGACCGAGGCTCAGAAGCCGCAACGATCGCCGACGTCACCTCGTCGACACCGTCGGGTACGACCACCAGCACCATGCCGATCCCGAGGTTGAAGACGCGCTCCATCTCGTCGTCGGGGATGTTGCCGAGGCGGCGGAGCTCACCGAATACGGCGGGCTCGGTCCACGCGGAGCGATCCACGACGGCCTCGCAACCGTCGGGCAGCACACGGATCAGGTTTCCGGGAATGCCACCTCCGGTGATGTGCGCGGCGGCATGAACGAAGCCGGTGCGGACGGCGGCGAGTACAGCGGGCGTGTAGATGACGGAGGGACGCAACATCTCGTCGGCGAGGGAATGTAGGGCGCCCTGCCACGCCGGACCATCGAGAGGCAGACCGGCCCGCTCCAGCAGCACGTTCCTCGCCAGCGAGTAGCCGTTCGATCGAAGCCCGGGGGATCGAATGCCGATCAGCGTGTCTCCGGGCTTGACCAGATCCGGACCGATTCTCTTGTCACGGTCGACGACGCCGACTGCAAAGCCGGCCATGTCGAACTTTCCGTGCTCCATCTCGCCGGGATGCTCGGCCAGCTCACCACCTAATAGAGCGCATCCTGCCTGACGGCAACCCTGCGCGATCCCCGATACGAGGATCTCGATCTGAGCGGGGTCGATGTGCCCGGTGGCGATGTAGTCGAGCATGAACAACGGCTCGGCGCCGACGCACACCAGATCGTCCGCGCACATGGCGACCAGGTCGATCCCGACCGTGTCGAAACGATGGGCGGCCTGGGCCACGGCGAGCTTGGTGCCGACCCCGTCGGTCGAGCTCACGAGCACCGGCTGCTCCATGTGGGACGTGTCGAGGGCGAAGCTTCCGCCGAACCCGCCGATACCCTCCATCACCCCGGGGCGTGCCGTCGACGCGGCCAATGCTCCGATCCGGCGGACGGCTTCGTCGGCAGCCTCGAGGTCCACGCCCGCCGCGGCGTAGCTCGCAGATTCCTCCGGCACCTCGGCCACTGAAAGAGCTCTAGAGCGGGGCGGAGACGCGATCGACGTCGCCGATCGAGAGCTGGACCGGAACGGGCACCGGGTATGCGCCCGTCAGGCAAGCCGAGCAGAACCCCGCGCCCGGAGCGTCGATCGCCGTTATGAGGTTTTCGAGTGTCAGGTACTCGAGGCTGTCGACATCGAAGTGCTTCTCCAATTCGGGCATGCTCAGCTTCGCCGCGATCAGATCCGAACGCTTGGGGATGTCGATGCCGTAGAAGCACGGCCACTCGAGCGGCGGCGATGAGATCCGCAGATGCACCTCGGCCGCTCCTGCTTCGCGCAGCATCTTCACCACCGCGCGCTGGGTGGTGCCTCGGACGATCGAATCGTCGACGACTATCAGTCTTTTGCCGGCGATGTTCTCGCGAAGCGGGTTCAACTTCCGCCTGACGCCCGCGGCTCTTTGCACCTGCCCCGGCGTGATGAAAGTACGACCTATGTACCGGTTCTTGACCAGTCCCTGACCGTGCGGGATGCCGCTGGCCCGGGCGTAACCCTCGGCCGCTGGCACACCCGACTCGGGCACGCCCATCACCATGTCGGCGTCTACCGGCCTCTGGCTGGCAAGAAGCTCTCCCATCCGCCGCCGCGCGCCGTGCACCTCGCGTCCGTAGAGGCGGGCATCGGGTCGGGCGAAATACACGAACTCGAAGATGCACAGGCTCGGGTTCAGCTCTTCTGTGGGAACGAACTGGATCGAACGCACGCCGTCTTTGTCGATGATCACGAGCTCGCCCGGTTCGACTTCGCGCTCGAACTTCGCACCCATGACGTCGAGGGCCGGCGACTCGGACGCGAGCACCCAACCTTCGGGCAGCTCCTCTGCAGGCGCGGTGTCCTCCGGGTCCTGCTCCTTGAACTTGGGCGCCAGCCGTCCCAGGCACAGCGGCCTCAGGCCGTTCGGGTCACGTGCACCCATCACCGAAGTGGAAGTGATGCCCACGATCGAATACGCACCCTTGAACTTCGGGAGCGATGCCACCAACGCGGTCTCGAGAATCGAGGAGTCGTCGGGAGAGGTGTCGTCGGTCTTCCACGCCGCTTCGAGGACCTCGGCCATCATGTCGCTGTCCGAAGCGATGACGCCGGGAAGCATCCCCAGCTCTTCGGCCAGCGCGTCAGTATTGGTCAGGTTCCCGTTGTGACCGAGGGCGAACCCGGAAAGTCCGGCCGAACGGAACACCGGTTGCGCGTTTCGCCACTCGGAACGACCGGTGGTCGAGTACCGGGTGTGGCCGATGGCCAGATCGCCGGGGAGTGCATTGATCTTGCGCTCGTCGAAGACCGTGGCGACGAGACCCATGTCCTTCACGACGGTGATGGACTCGCCATCGGAGACGGCCATTCCAGCAG
Organism: Acidimicrobiales bacterium; assembly: GCA_049281195.1. Taxonomy (GTDB): domain Bacteria; phylum Actinomycetota; class Acidimicrobiia; order Acidimicrobiales; family CAVXTF01; genus JBAPRR01. The sequence goes on along the minus strand of JBAPRR010000197.1, from coordinate 13,446 downwards.
ATTCCTGGCCGCGGTGCTGCAGCGCGTAGAGCCCGTCAAAAGTGAGTTGGGCCACAGAACGACCAGGTGCAAGGACGGCTACTACGCCGCAAGCCTCTTTCACAGGTCAGTCCGGTTTGTGAATCCCGCCTTGCTCGCCATGCGCGCGCGGCTTGTCACGATCGTTTTCGACCCTCTCTCCTCGCCCACAACGACAATACCGTGAAGCAGGTATAGGGGCCCCCGATACCGGGCCGGCCTGGGTACGCGGCCGGCCTGGGTACGCGCCGACCCAGGCCCTGCGTACTCTGCTGGCACCGTGATCGATCTTCACACCCACTCCAACGTGTCCGACGGCTCGGACCCGCCGGCACGCATCGCCGAGCTCGCTGCGGCCGCGGGTCTGAGTGCCTGCGCGCTGACCGATCACGACAATTTGAGCGGACTTCCCGAGGCTCGCGCTGCCGCCGAACGCTTCGGGGTACGTCTCGTGCCCGGATGCGAGGTTTCGTGCCGGGCCGACGCCACAAAAGGCGGTTCGTCGGTGCACGTGCTCGTTTACTTTGTGGAGGGCGATTCCGGCCCGCTCCAAGACGAGCTCAGGAATCTGCGCGCCGACCGCCTGGCCCGCAACCGGAGCCTGGTGGACCGGCTGGCCGAGCTGGGGATCACCGTCGACTGGGACGAGCTCGTGGCCAGCGCCGGGGCGCCGGAGGGGATCGGTCGCCCGCATTTTGCGAGGGCGCTGGTGAACCAGGGCGTGGCAAAGGACACGGACGACGCCTTCGAGCACTGGCTCGGAACCGGAGGGGCTGCCTACGTGCCCAAGGCCAGGCTCAGCCCGATCGACGTGGCCCGCCTGGCCCGGGGATCCGGTGGGGTCGCCGTGCTTGCCCACCCGCTCAGCATGCAACTCGCCCCCGGGGAGTACGAGGGTTTCGCCTGCGAGCTCGCCGAAGCGGGATTCGGGGGATTCGAGTCCTTCTACGGCCGGTACACGCCCGAGGAGCGCGCAGGTCTGGTCCGGATCGCCAGGTCAGCGGGGTTGGTTCCGACCGGCGGGTCGGACTACCACGGGAGTTTCAAGCCCGACCTAAGCGTCGGACGGGGCACCGGGGACCTCGATGTACCCGACGGCGTGCTCGAGGAGCTCGCCGCTCGGCGAGCCTGAGCTCGGGGTCGTTTCCGAGAGAAGAGCGGAAGGGCGAAAAACCCGATCCGAGCCTCGGAACATCCGACCGGCATCGACGGCCTTCAGAGGGCTCGATCACCCGCCACCGCCGGCGCCACAGCAAGCCCCCACCTTGATCATGGCTCTTGATTCGGGCGTTGACCTGGGCCGCTTTAGCCCCCCGGGCCAGCGGGGCGACGGCCGTGTTGAAGAGTTGTTTCTGTGGCGTGATTAGACCGGTTCGACGAGCGTGTGGGATCTCGACGACTCGCCCAGAGCCCTCGGGAGCGCTTCGGTCCAGGCCTCGACGAGACGGTCGAGAGCGACGTCTATGAGGCCGCCGACAGGACTGCCGACAACCACCCGATCGCCGCCGGCTTCCCCTATGAGGGTGGCCGGTACACCCGCTATGGCGGCGCGCTCGAGGAGGAGATCGGGGTTGGTTGTGCAAACGACTACGCGACCCGGCGTCTCGCTGAAGAGATCCGCGGTATCGGCGATCGTCTCGTGGGAGACCCGGAGTCCGATCTTCGAGTTGACCGCCAGCTCGCCCAGACATACCGCAAGACCGCCGTCGGAGACATCGTGGAGACCGTGGATGAGCTCGTCTGAGGCCGAGTCTGAGTCCGAGGACGACTTCGAGTCTGAGGCCGACTTCGACTTCGAACCCTGCTGCCCGACAGTTTCGACCAGGAACCCGATGAGCTCTTTGATCTGGCGGAAATCGAGGGGCCGGAGGGTTCCACCTTTATCGCCGGCTCTGGCCGCGAGACGGGATCCGGACAGGCTGGCCTGATCGTTCCCGCTGGTCCCGCTCGTCGGACTGGCCTTGCTGGTCGGACTGGAGCCGAGCAGGACGAGCGAAGCGCCCTTTCGGAGTTTCATGCCGGGCGGTTTGCGAAGGAGCTTGTCGATGACTCCGAGCACCGCAACGACAGGAGTCGGCGCGATGTCGGCTCCCGCGCTCTCGTTGTACAGACTCACATTCCCGCCCACCACCGGGAGGCCGAGTCCGATGCAGGCCTCGGACATGCCGTCGACCGCCTCCGACAACTGCCACATCACCTCGGGGTGTTCCGGGTTGCCGAAGTTGAGGCAGTTCACGACGGCTCTGGGCTCCGCTCCGGCACACGCCACGTTGATGGCGGACTCGGCGACCAGCCAACCAGTGCCCACTCGGGGATCGGTGTCGCACCAGCGGGGGTTGGCGTCCGTCGACAGTGCGAGCCCACGGTCACTCGCCGGAAGTCCGGGTCCGGCCACGCGCAGAACGGCTGCGTCGCCGCCAGGTGGCTCGACCGTGTTCAAAAAGAGCTGATGGTCGTACTGGCGGAAGATCCACGAGTAGTCGACCATCATCGAGAGCAAGGCCTCGGTGTTTTCAAGACCGTCAGCAGTTGTTGACCCCGGGACGGCGCGACGCCTGGCTTCGATGTCCGCCGGAGGTTCGAGGGGGCGATGGTAGAGGGGCGCGTCCTCGGAGAGCATGGGAGCCGGCAGGTCGGCCAGAACCTCACCGTCCGGACCGTCGGTGATCCGGAGCCTGCCCGTGTCGGTCACCTTCGCCACGACGGTCGCCCGCACCTCCCAACGTGCGCAGACTTCCAAGACTGCTTCGAGATCCTTCGGCTCGACGATCGCGAGCATCCGCTCCTGGCTTTCGGAGGTCATGATCTCCGCAGGCGTCATCCCCGGTTCGCGAAGCGGCACCGTCGTGACGTCGAAGTCCATCCCCGTTCCGGCACGAGCAGCCGTCTCGGAGGTGGCGCACGTGAGTCCCGCTCCCCCGAGGTCCTGGATCCCTACGACCAGGCCGTGATCGAGCAACTCGAGAGAGGCTTCGATCAGCCGCTTCTCCTCGAACGGGTCACCGACCTGGACGCTCGGCCTCTTCGAGCCGTCTGACTCCTCGTCTCTGAATCCGGCCGACGCGAGGACACTCACTCCTCCGATCCCGTCACGCCCGGTCGTGGATCCGAGCAGGACCACGACGTTTCCAATGCCGGCGGCGCGTCCGAGAACGAGGCGTTCGGTGGGCAAGAGGCCGAGGCACAGGACGTTCACCAGGGGGTTGCGCGAGTAGCACTCGTCCAAGGTGAGCTCGCCACCGACCGTGGGCACGCCGACCGCGTTCCCGTAGCCGGCGATACCGCCCACCACCCTGTCGAACAACCAGCGGTTCTTAGGGTCCTCGAGAGGGCCGAAACAGAGGGGATCCATCAACGCAATGGGCCTCGCCCCCATGGTGAAGATGTCGCGGATGATTCCGCCGACACCGGTTGCTGCTCCCTGGTAGGGCTCGACCGCGGACGGGTGGTTGTGGCTCTCGATGCGGATGGCGGCGGCAATCCCGTCACCGACGTCGATCACGCCGGCGTTCTCACCCGGACCGACGAGCACACCGGGGCCTTCGGTCGGCAGGCGTCGCAGGTGGATCCGCGAGGACTTGTAGGAGCAGTGCTCGCTCCACATGACTGACACCATGGCGAGCTCGAGCGGGTTCGGCCGCCTCCCGAGCACGTCGATCAGATGCTGCATCTCGTCGTCGGTCAGACCGAGCTTCCGGTGCAGGTCGGGATCGAGGACAGTGTCTACTGGCGTGGTCAAGTGGCTCTCTTTTCGGATTAACCGGTCCGGTTCGGCAATAACGTCACGGTGTATAGCTCCTAGGCAAAGGGTATCGGTGGGCCCGGCAGGCACAGGCCCGGCCTGGCGGCGGCAGCGCTAGGCCTGGCCTGCCGCCAGGTGTCACCCGAACCCCGGTCACCTATCTGGCTACCGTCAGTCATCCGGCTGTCACCCATTCGAAAGAGGTGAGGCAAGTGGTCAAGAAGAGCGCGTTCAGTCTCGATGGCGCGATTTGCGTAATCACGGGTGCGTCGTCGGGACTGGGACGGCAATTCGCTCTGGACTTCGCGACCAATGGCGCAACGGTCGTCGGGTTGGCCAGACGGAGCGATTTGCTCAAATCACTGCAGTCCGACCTCTCCCAACGCCAGCCGCACACGCGATCCAAAACGGTTGTATGCGATGTCAGCGACATCGATTCGTTCATCTCCGTTCTCGAGTCCATCGACAATGAATTCGGCCGGATCGACGTTCTGGTGAACTGCGCGGGGATCGGTGAACCGAAAGACGCGAAGGATACGGACGATCTCACCAGAGCCCTGGTGGGCTACCGGTCGGTTATGGAGACGAACTATTTCGCCGCAGTGGCAAGCACCCTTTACGCGTTACAGGGAATGGGCAAGCGCGGAAACGGAGTGATCGTCAACGTGTCATCCGATTCGGCCCGGGCCCCGGGTCCGGGCGAACCCGCCTACTGCGCGTCCAAAGCCGCTTTGAGTGCATTCACAGAAAGTCTGGCCCTTTCACTCGATGGAAGCGGACTTCATTTCCATGTTCTTTACCCCGGTTGGGTCCCCACAGCCATGGGCACAGGTGCGATCGACGACGGGATGTCGATGCCTCCCAAGTTCGTACGTCGTTCCGAGGAGCAGGTATCACAGCTGTTGATCTCGCGAATCGGCATGTCGCGGATCGATATTGACGCGGCACCCATCGCACGGTTTGCGCCCGTTGCGCGCGCTCTTGCTCCCAATGCCTACAAGAAAGGCGTGATCGCCTCGTCTTGAGGTGCGCTGGATGACCCATAATTGCGCAGATATTCAGGTGCTATTCGGCTTTCATTCAGGTCATCATTGACAATAAGTCATTTGCTTAAAATGACCTGAGCATCTGGTCCCTTACCTTGCTACCGTTCGAACCCATTGGTCATAATGGCTGCATGGCGGGGAATACACGAACCAGCAAGCGCACTTCGATGTCTGCGGACCACAAAGCCGCACTGGCAAAAGGGCGTGAGGAGGGACGTGTTGTTCGGCGCTATCTCGTCGCCCTGGAAGAGCAAAGACCGCGTCGGGGACGAAAACGCACACCCGATTCCATAAAGAAGCGCCTCACATCGATCGACCAACAGGTGGGAGACGCGGATCCGTTCTCGAGGCTCCACCTCCTTCAAGAGCGCGAAGACCTCGAAGTCGAGCTGGCGAGAACCCACGCCTCGGATGACCTGGCGGCCGCAGAGAAGGCCTTCGTCAAGGTTGCCAAGGCCTACGGACGGCGCAAGGGAATCGGATACGCGGCGTGGAGACAGGTCGGTGTCTCCCCCGTCGTGCTCGAGAAAGCCGGAATCACGAGGGGCGCCAAGGCATAAGCCTGGGCGCTCTGTCTCGGGGGTTTTAGGAGGCGCTGCGAACGAGTCGCTTAACTGCTGACTCGAGCAGCGCGCCCAAAAGCACGTTCCCGTCTGACGATCCGATTAGCGGGTCGCTCGCCCGCTCGGGGTGGGGCATCAGACCGACGACGTTTCCTTCGGTGCTCGAGATTCCCGCAATGGCGTCGATGGCGCCGTTCGGATTGTCCGAATAGCGAAGGACGATCCGATCCTCAGCCCGCAACTGTTCCAATGTTTGGGCGTCGCAGGTGTAGTTGCCCTCGAAGTGGTTGATCGGGATCACCAGGCGGGTCCCCATGTCGACGCCCCTGGTTATGGCGCTTCGATCCGAGCACACCTCGAGCTCTACCGGTGCACAGATGAACCGGAGACCTTTGTTCTTCTGCAGTGCCCCCGGGAGCAGACCGGCCTCTGTGAGGACCTGGAATCCGTTGCATATGCCGAGAACGGCACCGCCATCTGACGCGAAGCGCTTCACCGACTCCATGACCGGCGAGAAGCGGGCGATCGCCCCCGGGCGCAGGTAGTCACCGTGAGCGAATCCGCCCGGAAGCACGACGACGTCGAGGTCACCGAGCGACTCATCGGTGTGCCATACAAGGCGCGCTTCCCCTCCGAGGTTGTTCACTGCGCGAACGACGTCGTGCTCGCAGTTGGTACCGGGGAATACGACGACTCCGACCTTGGCGGTCATCGGAGGGCGGCCTCGTTGACAGTTACGTCCGCCTGCTCGATGACCGGATTGGCGAGCAACTTCTCGGCAAGCTCATGGGCCTTGCGCGCCGCATCGTCCGGATCGGTCGCCTCGACCTCGAAGCGGATTGCCCGGCCCACCTTTACCGAGTGGACCTCGGAAAACCCGAGAGTCGGGAGGGCCCGCTCGATGGTTGCACCCTGGGGATCCGAGATGCCGGGGCGCAGCTGCACCTCGACCAGCACGTCGAACCGCACTCAGGCACCGTACCAATCGGACAGCTTGCGTCCGGAGATCCGCTCGTAGGCGGCGATGTACCGGTCACTGGTCTCGCGCACGATCTCAGGGGGCAGGTCGGGCGGAGGCGGTTGTTTGTCCCAACCGGCGGCCTCGAGCCAGTCACGGACGGGCTGCTTGTCGTAAGAGGGTGGGTTGGAACCCCGCTCGTAACCGCCCTTGGGCCAGAAGCGCGAGGAGTCCGGCGTCAGGATCTCGTCGCAGAAGGAGAGCTTGCCGTCGATCCATCCGAGCTCGAACTTGGTGTCGGCCACGACGAATCCCTGGGCCTCGGCCGCGGTGGCGGCCCGGCGGTAGGCCTCGAGACACATCTCCCTCGACTGCTCCGCTATCTCCTTTCCGACCACGTCGACCGCTTCGTCGTAGGAGAGGTTCACGTCGTGACCCTCCTCCGCCTTGGTGGACGGGGTGAAGATGGGCTCTTCGAATGCGTCGGCCTGCTGCATGCCTTTGGGTTGCGACATCCCGTGGACGGTTCCCGACTTCGAGTACTCCTTCCAGGCGGATCCGGCCAGGTAGCCGCGCACGATGCACTCGAGCGGCAACATGTCGGCCTTGTGCACGAGCATCGCCCTCCCGGCGATGTCGGTGTCCTGGCCATCCAGGTCCTCGGTAGCCGGGAGCTCGGCCGGGTCCGCGGTGATGAAGTGGCTCGGACCCACGTCGGCCAGAAGGTCCAGCCAGTGGACTGTCATCGCCGTCAGAACCCTTCCCTTGTCGGGGATGGGCTGAGGCAAGACCACGTCAAAGGCCGAGATGCGGTCCGAGGCCACCAACAGGAGCTTGTCGTCTCCGACGGCGTACAGCTCACGGACTTTGCCTGATTGAAAGGGGGAAAGAGGCATGCTCCCAGGGTACCGCCGGGAACGCGTTTGCGAGATTTATCAGCATGCAGATCATCCCGCGGTCGGCAACTTTTTTCGGGAGCCGCCAACTCGGGACTTCGTCCTACGGCTCGATCGAGTCCAGGGCGTCGAGGAACCTCGATGTGTACCGGAGAGCTCTATCCAGACTGAAAGCCTCGTCCAGAGCGGCCGCGTCGAGTTTCACCTCGTCATCGGACTCGAGCACTTCGCGGAAATGCGTGCGCTGCTCGGAAGCCGCCCGGGCGTCGCGCTGCACGATCCGGTAGGCGGAATCACGGTCGAGCCCCGACGAGACGAGCGCCAGCAGGACCGACTGGCTGAAGACCAGCCCCAGAGATCCCGTCCGGAGGTTCTCCATCATTCGATCGGCGTTGACGACCAAACCGTCGATGAGCCCGGTGGCGCGCCTCAGAAGGTAGAACGCCAACAACGACGCATCGGGGAGAATGACCCGTTCGACAGAGCTGTGCGAGATATCCCGCTCGTGCCACAACGCGACGTCCTCCAGCCCCGGTTGCACGTAGCCACGAAGAACCCGAGCCAAGCCGACCAATCTCTCAGAGAGAACCGGGTTCCGCTTGTGCGGCATTGACGAACTTCCCTTTTGTCCGGCCCGGAATTTCTCCTCGGCCTCGCCGAGCTCTGTCCGTGCCAGATGACGTATTTCCGTGGCGATCGCCTCGACTGTCGCCCCAACTGAAGCGCACGCGAACAGGTATTCGGCGTGGCGGTCACGGGCGATGACCTGCGTTGCCGGGACCGGACGCAATCCGAGCGCATTGCAGACGTATTCCTCTACCTGCGGGTCGATGTTCGAATAGGTCCCGACAGCGCCAGACAATTTGCCGACTGCGATCCCATCCCTGGCCCGGATCAGGCGGGTGCGGTCACGGTCGGCCTGCAAGGCCCACAGCGCGAGTTTCGCCCCGAACGTGGTCGGCTCGGCGTGCATGCCGTGCGTACGTCCGACCATTGGCGTCCCGATCTCCTCCACGGCCCGTCGCTTCAACACGGCGATCAACCCGCTCGATGCGTCGATGAGAAGGTCGGCTGCGTCCACGAGAATCGAACACAATGCGGTGTCCACCACGTCGGAAGAGGTGAGCCCGTAGTGGAGCCAGGACCCTTCGGGCTGACCGATAGCAGCCTGCACCACGTCTACGAACGCAGCCAGATCGTGATCGGTGATCGCCTCACGGGCATTCACGTCGTCCACGAATTGGGCATCCACCTTCGGAGAACGCGATCGCACGCGCTCTGCGACTTCGGTCGGAACGACTCCGACCGAGGCCCAGCCGTCTACTGCGGCGAGCTCTACTTCGAGCCACGCCGACATCCGGGCTTCATCGGTGAACAGTGTGGCCATCTCGGGCATTGAGTATCTGGGGATCATCTGCTCACTCCCTTCTTCGAGCCCTGCGGCTCACTTGAAATCCTGCGGCGCACTTGAAGTTCTGTGGGCCATTCAAAGTCCCGGGGCTCATTCAAAGTCCCGGGTCCGACGTATCCGCGCCAATGTCGAGGCGGTAGTGCATCCCTTCCCACTTGATGCACCCGGCACCCGCATAGGCAAGCTCTCTGGCCTGGGCAACGGTGTCGCCGGTACCGATAACACCGAGGACCCTGCCGCCCGAGGTCACCAGTTCCCCCGCATTACCCACGCCCACGCCCGCGCCAGCGAAAGCCAGTGACACACCGGGAATGGCAAGCGCATCCTCGGTCCCCGAGATCGGATCGCCGGTTTGCACACCGGCGGGATATCCCTTGGCGGCGAGTACTACACAAACCGAAGCGGCATCTGAGATCGCCGGAGCATCGCCCAAGTTCCCCGATGCCGCGTCATGAAGAAGCTGAGCGAAGTCCCCCTGTGTCCGTCCCGCGATGACCTGTGTTTCAGGATCACCGAAGCGCACGTTGTATTCCAGAACCTTCGGTCCATCGGAGGTCAGCATCAACCCCGCGTAAAGGACGCCCCGGTAATCGATCCCTCTCCGTCGCAGAGCCGCGACGAGCGGTTCGACGCACGAGTCGATGATCACCCCCAAGGATTGAGAGTCGACGTCGACGACCGGTGAGATCGATCCCATACCGCCCGTGTTAGGGCCCTGGTCACCGTCGCTGACCCTCTTGTAGTCACGAGCGGGCGCAAGCGCCACGACCTTCTTGCCGTCGCACAACACGTGCACCGAGCATTCGAGCCCTACCAAGCCCTCTTCGATCACGACCCGCCGGCCCGCCTCGCCGAACGCTTCCCCTGACAGCTTCGAGACGACATCGCGCTCTGCTTCTCCGATCGAGTCGGTGACCAGAACGCCTTTCCCCGACGCCAGCCCGTCGGTTTTGACCACGAACAAACCAGGCAGAGACTTCAGAAACTCGAGAGCCTCTTCAGCGCGTGTGAAAACGCCGTAACGCGCCGTCGGGACTCCCGCCTCGGAGAGAACCTCCTTCATGAACGACTTCGAGCCCTCGAGTCGGGCACCGTCGGCGCCGGGACCGAAAACCACGCGACCCTGAGCGCGCAGGCGATCGGCAAGCCCGTCCACCAGAGGCGCTTCAGGACCGATGACGACCAGATCGGCATCGGTCTCGTCGGGCCCCTTTTCCGAGCAACTGATGCGGTGACCTTGCTCCGTGGTGCCGGGGATGCCGGGATTCCCAGGGGTTACGACGACATCCACGGTGCGGCCGAGCGCCGTCGCAAGAGCATGCTCACGCCCTCCGGATCCGACGACGCAAGCCCTCATGCAGCGACCCTCATGCAGCGAAACGCACGAACTGCTCTCGCCCCGGGCCAACTCCCACGAGCTTGATCGGCACCCCGATCTGCTCGGCGAGGAAAGTGACGTATTTGCGCGCTGCAGGCGGCAGATCCTTGAGCTCCGTGGCCCCGGACAGGTCCTGGCCCCAGCCCTCGAGCTCCTCGTACACCGGCGTCACCTGGTGCAGAACCGACTGGTGGTACGGCGGGTACTCATACCGCTTGCCGTCCGCCTCGTAGGCCACGCACACCTTGACGGTGTCGAAGTCGTCGAGAACGTCGAGCTTGGTGATCGCCACTTCCGACAGAGAGTTGATCCGAACGGCCTGACGAAGAAGCACCGCGTCGAACCATCCGCAACGCCTGCGCCGTCCGGTGTTGGTCCCGAACTCGTGACCGCGCTCCACCATCCGCTCCCCGATCTCGCCGTGGTCCTCGGTCGGGAACGGTCCGGCTCCGACGCGGGTGATGTAGGCCTTGGCGATCCCGATGACCGAACGGATGTGCATCGGCCCGACCCCGGATCCGGTGCAAGCGCCGCCGGCGACGGGGTTCGACGAGGTGACGAACGGATAGGTGCCGTGATCGAGATCCAGAAACGTGGCCTGGGCCCCTTCGAGCAACACGTGGCGATCCTCTGCAAGCGCTTCATGAACCAGGGCCACGCTGTCTGTGATCATCGGGATGATCCTCGGCGCCAGCTCATCGAGATATCGCGCACAGATCTCATCAGCAGAAAGCGGCAGCCGGTTGTACACCTTGGCCAGGATCGCGTTCTTCTCTTTCAGGACGACCTCGAGCTTCTGGCGGAAGATCTTGGGGTCCATCAGGTCCTGGACGCGCAATCCGACCCGGGCGGCCTTATCCGCGTAGCAAGGCCCGATGCCGCGCCTAGTGGTCCCGAGGGCGTTCTTCCCCAGATACCTCTCGGTGACGCGATCGATCTCCTGGTGGTACGGCATGATCAGGTGGGCGTTGCCGCTCACCACTAGGCGACTCGTGTTGACGCCCTTGCTTTCGAGCGTGTCGAGCTCGTCGAGCAGCACGCCGGGGTCGACAACGACACCGTTTCCGATGACCGGCGTGATGTGCTCGTAAAGGATTCCACTCGGCACGAGCTGGAGAGCGAACGTGGCGCCATCGACGACCACTGTGTGCCCGGCATTGTGGCCACCCTGATAGCGAACTACCAGGTCCATCTCCTTGGCGACGAGGTCGGTGAGTTTCCCCTTACCTTCGTCGCCCCACTGCGTGCCGACCACGACAGTTGCAGGCACGCGTAGATCCTCCGTCTATTGGCCCGGATTGACGCTTGATTGTAGCCGTCAGCGAAGAACCAGCTCGGATCCGCCACCGGGAGCGGATCCGCCCCCGACATGGGACCCGTCGACGTCGGACCCGTCGACGTCGATCCCGCCCTCGACGTCGACGACGACCTTGGAACCTTCTGTGTACCTGCCCTCGAGGAGGGCGAGCGCAAGCTTGTCCTCCACCGAGCGCTGGAGGACTCTTCGAAGCGGCCTCGCCCCGAAGTCGGGGTCGTAACCGGCCTTCGCCAGCCACTGCTTGGCCGCAGGCGACACCTCCAGTGTGAGGTGTCTCTCCTCCATCCGGGCGGACAGGCGCTCGAGCTGGATGTCGACGATCCGCTCCAGATCCGCTTCTGACAGCTGGCGGAACCTGACGATATCGTCGATCCGGTTGACGAACTCCGGCTTGAAGAAGTCCGAAGGATCGCCGGGCAGGTTGGAAGTCATGATCAGCACCGTGTTGGTGAAGTCCACGGTGCGGCCCTGGCCGTCAGTGAGGCGGCCGTCTTCCAACACCTGAAGGAGCACGTTGAACACGTCGGGGTGCGCCTTCTCGATCTCGTCGAGGAGGACCACGGCATAGGGACGGCGACGGACGGCCTCGGACAGCTGGCCACCCTCTTCGTAACCGACGTAGCCGGGGGGAGCCCCGACCAGACGCGACACGGTGTGCTTCTCCTGGTACTCGCCCATGTCGATGCGCACCATGGCCCGGTCGTCGTCGAACAGAAAGTCGGCCAGGGCTCTCGCAAGCTCGGTCTTCCCGACACCTGTGGGTCCGAGGAACAGGAACGAGCCGATCGGCCGGCGCGGATCGGACAACCCGGCGCGGCTACGGCGGATGGCGTTGGAAACGGCGCGGACGGCTTCGTCCTGACCCACGACGCGCTGGTGGAGGGCGTCCTCCATGCGGATCAGCTTCTGGACCTCACCCTCCAACAAACGACTGACCGGAACACCGGTCCACCGGCTGACCACCTCGGCTACGTCTTCGGCATCGACCTCTTCCTTGAGCAGCGCCCCGCCGGACTGAAGCTCGGACAGGGCCGTGCTCGCCTCCTCAATGCGACGCTCCAGATCGGGGACCTGGGCGTAGCGGATCTCCGACGCATGCTCGAGGTCACCGTCGCGGGCGAACCGCTCAGCTTCGGCGCGCTTGGTCTCGAGCTCACCCTTCAGTGCGCGTATGTCGGCGATGGCCGTCTTCTCCGACTGCCAGCGCGCCGTGAGTGCGTCCGACTGCTCGCGCAGGTTGGCGAGCTCCTCGTTGAGCCTGGCCAGCCGTTCCGCGGAGGCCTTGTCGGTCTCGCGGGCAAGGGCCAGGCTTTCGATCTCGAGCTGGCGCGTGCGGCGGGTGACCACGTCGAGCTCGGTGGGCATCGAGTCGATCTCGATGCGGAGCCGGCTGGCGGACTCGTCGATCAGGTCGATGGCCTTGTCGGGAAGGAAGCGGCCGGTCAGGTAGCGGTCCGACAGCACCGCGGCAGCAACCAAGGCGGCGTCCTGGATGCGCACACCGTGGTGAATCTCGTAGCGTTCCTTCAAGCCGCGGAGGATCGCGATGGTGTCCTGCACCGACGGCTGCTCGACGTAGACGGGCTGGAAGCGCCGCTCCAACGCGGCGTCCTTCTCGATGTGCTTGCGGTACTCGTCGAGAGTGGTGGCACCGATTAGTCGAAGCTCGCCGCGCGCGAGCATCGGCTTGATCATGTTGCCGGCGTCCATAGCGCCCTCGGCCGCGCCGGCGCCCACGATGGTGTGCAGCTCGTCGATGAAGGTGATGACCTCGCCTCCTGAGTCCGAGATCTCCTTGAGGACGGCCTTCAGCCTCTCCTCGAACTCACCGCGGTACTTCGCGCCGGCGACCATCGCCGACAGGTCGAGGCTGATGACCCTCTTGTTGCGCAGCCCTTCAGGGATGTCGCCCTCGACTATCCGCTGAGCCAGACCTTCGACGATGGCGGTCTTGCCGACACCGGGCTCACCGATCAGGACCGGATTGTTTTTGGTACGTCGAGAGAGCACCTGGATGACGCGGCGGATCTCCTCGTCCCGACCGATGACCGGGTCGAGCTTGCCCTGGCGGGACAGCTCGGTCAGGTCCCGGCCGTACTTCTCCAAGGCCTGGAAC